>NZ_CP016268.1:3080423-3406912 GCF_001677435.1 Woeseia oceani | reverse complement strand
ATCAACGCCCTGCAAGGCGGGGTCCCGCTTGTTCTCCTGTTGCGGCACGCTGACCGGTACGTGCACGCCCACCGCATGGCCAGCGCGAATCCTCGTGGTCAGAACGTCCTTGCCGCTGTTCGACAAAAAGAACCAGTAAGGCGGAAATGCCATTTCCGGGTATCGTTGTCGCCAGTATTCGGGGTCATTCGCGAAATGGGCGTCACGGGTATCGGCGTCGCCCAGATGCAGCACGGTGGGGCCGTCATCCAGCGTGACGCGCCAGGCAATGTTTTCAACGTCAGTCCGCCTATCTGGCCATCCCGAATGCGGAATGCGCACGGCCTCAATCAGCAGCCCCGGCCTTGTGTAACTGACCGGCGCATCGCGATAGGCGAGGTTGACCGCCGTGACGCGCTCGAACAGGGACTCGTCATCGTCGAACTTGCGCATTGCCGCCACGGCCTGGCGTGGTGCAAACAGCAGCAACTGCGGCTGCTGGCGCAGCAGGATGAGCATCTCGTCGGGTGCAAAATGGTCGTCGTGGTAGTGACTGATGAACACGGCATCGATGCCATCCCACGGCGCGCTGCCCTCGAACAGCGCAGCGCGCATTGCATCCGGAACTAAACGGTACTGTCCGTAACTCTCGCGGAACAACGGATCAAACAGGATCTTGGTATCTCCGTGCGCGACCATGAGGCCTTCGTTCGCAAGGTAGTGCGCAACAGCATCGTCGTGAGCTTGCGCGGATGTCAGCAGGGTCAGCGCAATGAACAGTACGGTCAGCTTGCTGTGCACGTTGATACCTCCGTCTAGTCGAGTTCGTCCAGCGCGTCCTTGTCGATGCGGGCACCGATCTGCTGGATGACCTGGGTCGCACAGAAGGTGCCGGCCCGGGCGCATTTGTCCAATGACATGCCATTGGTATAGGCGTACAGGAAACCGGCTGTAAAGGAGTCACCAGCGCCGGTGGAATCGACGACCTTGTCGACCCGGATGGCATCCTGCTGGATCTGCTTTTCGCCCTTGATGAGCACGGAACCTTTGGCAGAGCGGGTGATGACGAACAACGGTGGCAATTGTGCCGCCAGCGGTGGAACTTCTTCGAAGGTCTTGACCTGCAGCAGCGCCATCATTTCGTCTTCGTCTGCAAACACGAGATCCGCAGCGTCGCGAACGAAGCTGGCGAATTCCTTTTGATGGCGTTCGACGCACATGGAATCGGATAAAGACAGCGCAACTTTGCCACCGGCCTTGCGGACCAGTTCAACGGCGGCTGCGGCTAGCGCGGGGCCTTCGGCGATATCCCAGACATAGCCTTCCAGCAACGCAATGTCGGGTTCGCCTACGGTCGCCGCGGTGATGTCAGCAACGGCGAGTTCCGTGCAGGCACCCAAATACGTTTGCATGGTGCGCTGGCCGTCCGGCGTGATCAGAATGTGACTGCGCGCGGTTGCCGCGCCATCGGTCGCCGGTGGCAGTCGCACGTCCACGCCGAGCGAGCGCATATCGTGCGTGAAAATGTCGCCGAGCTGATCGTTCCTGACTTTGCCGATGTAGGCAGCGCGACCACCGAGGCTGGCGAAGCCGGCGACGGTGTTGGCAACTGAGCCGCCGGACATTTCCGTTGCAGGCCCCATCATGTCGTAAATTTCGCGGGCACGAGCTTCATCAATCAGCGTCATCGAGCCGGGCGGTGCGTTCACCTTGTCGAGAAAATCGGCTTCAACGTTGGCGAGAATATCGACGATGGCGTTGGAAATTCCAAGAAGTTTGACAGTCATGTGGTGCTGGTTCCGGGCAAAAAAGGGGCATAGCGTACCACCGTCGGCGGATTTTTCAGGCCAAAATGCAGCCTCGCCGGGCAACGCCTGCAGTGACCTGGTAGCGGCGTGGAACCGGCAGTGCGGCACAGAAGGCGGCCCGGCCGCGCGTGCCTGCCAGTCCATGCATGCGACCATCGGGTTATGACACGAGCATGTGTGTCAGCGGCGGTGCGGCATGGAGCGCCGTTGTGCGCATTCTGCGGCGTGCATTGGCCGCACGGCTCGTTGCCAATCGGCCGACGTGTTGCGGGTCCACGGCGGCAAGGACTTGCGTTGCTAGATGTCGTTTGCTTTTGCGGCCGCGGCGATGTGTTCAGCGGCACGAAAGGCCAATGCCATAATGGTCATGGTTGGCTGGCCGCGACCCGAGGTCACAAAGCTCGAGCCATCGCAGATAAATAAGTTCTTCACGTCATGGCTGCGATGGTGTTTGTCGACGACCGAAGTCTCGGCGTCGTCGCCCATCCGACAGGTGCCGAGCAGGTGGGCGCCGCTGGATTGTGCTTCAACGGGGAATGACCACGATTGTTCCGCGCCCGCTGCATCCATCAATTCAAGCGACTTCTGGCGGAAGAATTCCGAAATTGCCAAATCATCGTCGTGGTCTCTGTAAGTCAGGCGCAATGCCGCGCGACCCCACTGGTCTTTGTAGGTGGGGTCCAGTGTGATGTTGTTACGATCCTGTGCGAGCGACGTGGTATTGCCCAGTATCGTCATCTGCCGGGTGTAGTTGTGCGCCAGCGCCTCTTTGTATTCCCGGCCCCAAGAGCGCACGTTGGGTGGCGCACCGGCCATGGCGAACAAGATCGGCGTCGCCGAGAACAGCGGTCTCGCATCGATTCCGCCGCCACCGTAGTAGCCGCGTTTCGGATCCGACTCGTAGAAGTCGTGAATGATGCGGGTTACCTGGATGCTCTTGTAGTCGTTCAGTTGTTCTGCGAACACGCCATTGGCAATGGAGTGACCATTGAACATCAGGTTGCGACCTACGAAGCCACTGGAGTTGCCCAGCCCGTCCGGGTGTCGGGCGCTGGCTGAGTCGAGCAGCAGTCGTGGTGTCTCGGCGCCGTTTGCGGACAGGACGACCGCCTTCGCTTTCT
The DNA here is from genome assembly GCF_001677435.1 of Woeseia oceani. GTDB lineage: Bacteria > Pseudomonadota > Gammaproteobacteria > Steroidobacterales > Woeseiaceae > Woeseia > Woeseia oceani. Next base: position 3,404,004 of record NZ_CP016268.1, on the reverse strand, counting down.
GCGAGCGTTGCTTGCCGTCAGCGTCGAAGTAGAGCACTTCGTCGATCTTGCCGGCGTCGTTGATTTCCAGTCGGTAGACCGTACTGAGTGGCCGTATTTCGCATTTGCCGCTTGCCAGTGCCTGCGGAATAACGGTAGCCAGGGTTGACGATTTGGCGCCGACCTCGCAACCAAACCCCATGCAATAGCCGCAATGGATACACGGCGCGCGACCGTTGTGCGGTTTCGACAATATCGCCACCGGTGCCGGTTGCGGGTGCAGTCCGAGCTTCAACGCGCCGCGTTCGAGCAATGCGCCGGACGATTTCACGGGCATGGGTGGCGTTGGGTACGGTCGCGAGCGGGGTGCGTCGAACGGCCCGGGAGTGCCGGACACACCGATCTCCCAGTCCACCCGTGTGTAGTAGGGCTCGAGTTCGCTGTAACTGATGGGCCAGTCGGCGAAATTCGTGCCACTGATCGCACCCAACTGGCTGCGTTCATTGAAATCGATCTCGCGAAAGCGCCAGTAGTTGCCGGTGAAGTGCACGCTGCTGCCGCCGACGGTCTTCGCGTATTCGGCTGGCTGGCGAAACGGGTGCGGTTCCGCGATATCGCTTTCGTCATGACGAAAGGTCTGGCTGGCCCGCGCTGCGCTGCCGCCGAGCAGCTCGCCGTTAAAGGCGACGCCAATTTCGTCGTGGGTGAAATCGGCGGCGGTTCGAAACGGGCCCTGTTCCAGCACCACCACGTCAAAGCCTTTAGCCGACAGTTCGCGCGCCAGTATCCCGCCCGCCGAGCCTGAGCCGACAATGACGAAATCAACGGCCTGGTCGTTCCTGTAATGAACCTGGGACTCATTCGCCATTTTCTTGTCCCTCCCGGTAGGCCGCGTCATAGAACCCGAAAGGCGGCTGATAGCCGTGCTGATGCGGATCCAGCCCCAGTAACTTCCAGCCAACGTGATCGCGATTGCCACCGTATTGAGTCATGCCGAACATGCCCATCAGCGTCAACGTGTGGACGAAGCCGAAAAATGGCGTGTCTTCCTGACTGGCGAGGTAGGCGTTCTGCTCGGACTCGTCGAGGTCGGAATAGCGCTTGGCGCCCGCGTAGCGGTCAGCTATGGGCTGTTCGAAGGCAGCGAGGCCGCTGCGCAGGGATTCGAGTTGCGGAGCGGCGAAATCACCGAGGGCTTTGTCGATGAACCAGACCACGCCGGCTTCTGTGGCGCCGGGCGTGTCGGTCGTCGGCAGGATGCTGGCACTGATCGCTTCAAGTTCGCGGGCTTCAGCGGCGCTCAGGACTGCAAATGCCGCAGCTTCGTCGCGTGCGCTGCAGGCCGCCTGGAGCAGCGCGGCGAGGCCTGGAATGCCTGCGCGTAACGCGGCCGAGCCGGTAAGCGACCCCGTGCCTTGCAAAAACAGGCGTCGTGACACTGTACTGCCGTCCATATTCTCCCCCGATAAACAGACTGGCTTGTGTGCCCGACGCTAACACAGTCCCGGGTTTCCCGGTTAGTTCCGCGGTTCCCGACTACCGGCCTGAACCGAGATCACCTAGTATGGTCTGCAATTGGAGCGACACGAATTACAGACGATGACGGTTGCGGACATTTCATGGGCAAACTGACCACGCACGTACTGGACACAGCTCAAGGCCGGCCCGGGCAGGGCATTGAGATCAGTTTGTGGCGGCTGGGTGCGGAGCGCGCCCTGGTAAAACGTGCAATAACCAATAAGGACGGCAGAACCGATGCGCCGTTGCTCGACGAAGCCGACTGGCAGGCCGGTCGTTACGAGCTGGAGTTTTCGGTCGCCGCATACTTTGCGCGCAGCGCGCTTGCGCAGTCCGACCCGCCATTCCTCGACGTCGTGGTTCTTCGTTTCGCATTGGCTGAAGACTCCCACTACCATGTACCGCTGCTGGTCTCACCGTGGAGTTACTCGACGTACCGTGGAAGCTGAGCCGTGTGCTGATATGAGCAATCACCGTACCGACAGGATTCGTTTTATTCTCGATGGCACTGTCATCGAGTTGCGCAATGTCGATCCAACCCGAACGGTGCTGCAGTACCTGCGCGAAGACCTGCATCGAACGGGTAGCAAAGAGGGCTGTGCCGAGGGTGATTGTGGTGCCTGTACCGTCGTCCTTGCGGAGGTAGGCAAAGACAATCGCCTGCATGCGCGAGCGATCAATGCCTGCATACAGTTCCTGCCAACACTCGATGGCAAGGAGTTGTTAACGGTAGAGAGTTTGCGTGGCAGCGATGGCAGTTTGCACCCGGTGCAGCAAGCCATGGTCAATTGCCATGGTTCACAATGCGGCTTCTGCACGCCCGGCTTCGTTATGTCGCTGTTCGCGCTGTACAAGAACGCGCAATCACCAAGTCGGGTGACCATCGATAATGCGCTGGCGGGTAATCTGTGCCGTTGCACGGGTTACCGACCCATCGTGGATGCGGCCAGGGCGATGTACGGGTGTGCATCGGAACGCAGTGACAACTGGTTACTGGCCGCTTGCAGTTCGGGTCCGGCAAGTTCGGACGAGAAGCGGCGGGTCGAGCGTCTGCAATCCATTCAGCACGGCGACACCGTTGCACTTGAGTACGGTGCGAAACGGTATTTTGCACCACGCTCATGCAACGAGCTGGCGGAATTGCTGGGTGCCTGGCCGGATGCGCGGCTGCTGGCGGGCGGTACTGACGTCGGTTTGTGGGTTACCAAGCAGCACCGTGAACTCGATACGGTGATCTACACCGGCCGGGTCACGGAACTGTGCGGACAAGGCGTAGCCGATGACGCGATCAACATCGGGGCGGCCGTGACACTCGCCGAGGCGATGCCGCTGCTTCTGCGGCATTTCCCGGCCTTGCATGAGCTGTTGTTGCGGTTCGCGTCGCCGCCCATACGCAATGCCGGAACGCTGGGCGGCAACGTCGCAAATGGCTCTCCCATTGGTGATTCCATGCCGGCGTTGCTGGTTGCTGATGCCTGTCTGCGCCTGCGCAGTGCGAACGGCACACGGGAACTGCCACTCGCGAAGTTCTATCTCGATTACCAGAAAAACGCGCTGCGGACCGGCGAGTTCGTTGAACAGATAATCATTCCGTTGCCGTCTGCCGGCGACGAGCTGCGCACGTATAAAATTTCCAAGCGTTTTGATCAGGACATTTCCGCGGTCTGTGGTGCGTACCGATTGCGCTTCGACGACGACGGACGGATCGTGGAAGCGCGAATTGCGTACGGTGGACTGGCCGCAACACCGCGGCGTGCGCATCGCTGCGAGGCCGTGTTGCAGGGCGCGCTGCCGAGCACTGATCTGACCCATAAGGCACAGCAAGCATTGCGCGAGGATTTCGAGCCGATCAGCGACATGCGTGCGAGCGATCAGTACCGCCGCCAGGTCGCAGGGAATCTTCTGCAACGCCTCTTCATGGATATTTCCGCGGCGCAAAGCGGCGCGGAACTCACCGGGATCTACGAGTATGGACGCGCACGCGAAGCCTGACGCTGGCGGTTCCGTTGCCGGTGCGGCTGGCAGCGCGATCCCGCACGACAGCAGTCATCTGCACGTTAGCGGCGAGGCGACGTACACCGACGATATCCCCGAACCACGCGGCGTGTTGCACCTCGCGGTTGGTATGAGCACGCGGCCGCACGCACGCATCGTTGCCATGGATTTCGATGCTGTGCGCCGCGCGCCCGGCGTGGTCGAGGTGCTGACGGCAGACGATATCCCCGGCGACAACAACTGCGGTCCGGTCGTCGCGGATGACCCGATACTGGCACCGGGACTGGTGCAATACGTGGGTCAGGCCGTATTTGCAGTTGCCGCGCACACTGTCGAGCAGGCGCGCAAAGCGGTCGCGCTGGCCAGAATCGAATACGAAGACCTAGAGCCCGTGCTCGATATTCCGACGGCCATCGCCACCGGTTCGTTCGTCTTGCCCACGGAAACGCTGGAGCGCGGTGACACCGCCGCGGCACTCGACAAAGCGGCGCATCGGCTGCGCGGCGAGCTTGCGCTGGGCGGTCAGGATCAGTTCTACCTTGAAGGGCAGATCGCACTGGCGTTGCCACGGGAAGACGGCGACTTGTTCGTGTACAGCTCAACCCAGCATCCGGGTGAGGTGCAGCACCTGGTCGCGCATTCCCTGCGCCGTCATTCCAAAGACGTTGTGGTTGAGTGCCGTCGTATGGGCGGCGCATTCGGTGGCAAAGAAAGTCAGGCGGCGTTGATCGCGTGTATTGCCGGCCTGATGGCGGACCGCACCAGGAAACCGTGCAAGCTGCGCCTCGATCGTGATGTCGACATGCTGATGACCGGCAAGCGACACGACTTCATCATTCACTACGATGTTGGTTTCGATGACAACGGCCGTATCGAGGGTATCGATTTCATGTTCGCATCGCGTTGCGGCATGTCGGCAGATCTGTCCGGTGCAATCAATGATCGCACCATGTTCCATTGTGACAATGCCTATTACCTGCCGAACGTGAAAATTCTCTCCCACCGCTGCAAGACACACACGGTTTCGAACACCGCGTTCCGTGGTTTCGGTGGTCCGCAAGGAATGTTCGGTATCGAGTACGCGATCGATGACATCGCGCGCTACCTGCGCAAAGATCCGCTGGAGGTGCGGCGCGCCAACTACTACGGTGTTGGGCAGCGCAACGTCACGCCGTACCAGCAAGTTGTTGACGACAACATTCTCGAAGAGATCACGCAAAAGCTTGTACGCACATCAGACTATGCAGAGCGCCGTGCCGAGGTTCGCGAATTCAATGCGCAGAGTCCGGTACTGAAGCGCGGACTGGCGTTTACGCCGGTGAAGTTTGGTATTTCATTCACGGCAACGCATTTGAATCAGGCCGGGGCGCTGCTACACGTGTACACGGACGGTACTGTGCATCTGAACCACGGCGGCACGGAAATGGGGCAGGGCCTGTTCACCAAGGTTGCCCAGGTGGTGGCCGATGAACTGCAGATAGACGTTGAGCGCATCAAAATCACCGCATCCGATACCAGCAAGGTGCCCAATGCCTCGGCGACGGCGGCATCGAGTGGCACGGATTTGAACGGTAAGGCGGCACAGGCAGCGGCTCAGACCATCAAGGCGCGGCTAACCCGCTTTGCGGCCGAACACTTCCGGGTTGCGGAATCCGCGGTGGTCTTTCGCAACAACGCTGTGCAGGCGGGCGATGCGACGGTCAGTTTCGCTGAGTTGGCGAAAATGGCCTGGTTTGCGCGCGTTCCCCTGTCGTCCACCGGCTTCTACAGCACACCGAAAATCAACTACGACCGCAGCACCTTCAGCGGACGTCCGTTCTATTATTTCGCGTACGGCGCGGCCGTGTCGGAAGTCATTATTGATACCTTGACCGGTGAGTACCGCACACTGCGCGTCGATATCCTGCACGATTGCGGACGCTCGCTGAACCCGGCGATCGACATGGGCCAGATTGAAGGCGGCTTCATTCAGGGCGTCGGCTGGCTCACCAGTGAAGAGTTGTGGTGGAACGATCAGGGTGAGCTGAAGACACATGCGCCATCGACGTACAAAATTCCGGTTTGCTCCGACGTACCAGAGGATTTCCGGGTCGAAATACTGGAGTCGGGACTGAACCGCGAAGACACGGTATTCCGTTCCAAGGCTGTTGGTGAACCGCCGTTAATGCTCGGTTTGTCGGTCTTTTATGCATTGCGCGATGCAATTGCGGCCGTCGGGCCTGACGGCTGCCTGCCCGGGCTGCGTGCACCGGCTACGCCGGAAGCGGTGCTTGCTGCTGTTAGTGCCGTGCGAGCGACGCAATGACGAGCTGGCAGCAAGAGGCGCATGAGTTATTGCAGGCGCAACGGCCTGCGGTCAGGGTTACGGTTGCCGGCATTCGTGGCTCCGCGCCACGCGAAGTGGGCGCCACTATGCTGGTCACCCCAAACGACCTGCGTGGCAGCATCGGTGGTGGTCAACTCGAATACCAGTGCGCGCAGATCGCGAGTCGCTATTTGCGCGGTGACGATGGCCGGTCAGGCGGCCTGCGCCGGTTTCCGCTGGGCAGTAATTGCGGGCAATGTTGCGGCGGGGTTGTCGATGTCCTGTTTCAACGCCTCGATGCCATCTCCTGCATGGATGATTTGCTCGCGCATTGGCAAGCTCGCGACAACAGCGTCTTGCTGACGGAACTGGATGCGGACGGCCTGCCCTGCAACCGGCTGCTGGCAGCCGACGGCCGGGCGACGGACGGCAACGATGTTGATGCGGCCGTGGTTGCGGCTGTCGCCGGCGCAACGGCAGCCCGGCGTATGGACACGCCGGGCCGCGCTGCGCGGTTTGCTCTGCTGGAACCATTGCAGACGCAGCCGTTCGACGTTGCCTTGTTCGGCGCCGGCCACGTTGGTAGCGCGTTGATCCCCTTGTTATCCGGCCTGCAGGCGTCTGTGCGCTGGATAGACAGCCGCCGCGATGTGTTTCCAGCAAGCCTGCCGCACACCGTGCAGGCACTGGAAACCGCCGACCCGGCGCGCGAAGTGGCAGCTTTGCCAGTGGGGGCCTATTGCCTGGTGATGACCCACAGCCATGCACTGGACTTCGAGATAACAGCGGCCATACTGCGCCGCGGCGAGTTCGCGTACTGCGGATTGATCGGTTCGCTGTCCAAACGTCGGCGGTTTGAGAGTCGTTTGCGCCAGGCCGGCTTTGGGGATCAGGCATTGCAACGACTCACCTGCCCCATCGGCATCCGTGGCATCAGTGGCAAGCAGCCACCGGAAATCGCCATCGCGGTGGCGGCGGACTTGTTACGGCGACGCGAGCGCCGGCAGGCCGCATTCACCAGCAACACGGCCAGCGTGCAGGCGTTGCGGCCCCGGCAAAAGAATATCTAGATGGAAGCTTACGTAGTTGACTGGCTCAACCTGCTGGGGCGCTGGGTGCACCTGATTACCGGCGTGGCCTGGATCGGTTCGTCTTTTTATTTTATCTGGCTCGACAATCACCTGGTGCCGCCGGCTGCCAGCGACGATGACGCGAAGGGTGTTGGTGGTGAACTCTGGTCGGTGCACGGCGGTGGTTTTTATCACGCGCAAAAGTACCGTGTGGCGCCAGCGCAGATTCCTCCAACACTGCACTGGTTCAAATGGGAGGCATACAGCACCTGGTTTTCCGGCATGTTCCTGCTGGCCTTGATCTACTGGTACGGCGCAAGTATCTACCTGATTGATCCGACGGTTGCGGACCTGTCGCCGCTTGCCGCCGTCGGCATCGGCGTGGCCGTTCTGCTGTTCGGCTGGAAAATTTACGACGGCTTGTGCCGCTCGCCACTGGGCAATAACGAACGCGCGTTGAGTGCTGTGTTATTTGCCCTGGTTGCATTGCTCGCGTGGGGCTTGTGCCAGTTGTTCAGTGGACGCGGTGCGTATATTCATTACGGTGCCGTGCTCGGCTCGATCATGGTGGCGAATGTTTACTACGTGATCATTCCCGGACAGCGACGCATGGTTGCTGCGGCGGAACAGGGCAAGCTGCCTGATCCCGAAGACGGATTACGGGCGAAACAGCGTTCCGTGCACAACACCTATTTCACTTTGCCCGTGCTGTTCGTAATGACCAGCAACCATTTCGCAATGACGTTCAGCCACAAATACAACTGGCTGATCCTGATTGCCCTATCGTTGGCGGGGGCGTTGATTCGTGTCTGGTTTGTGGCGCGACACAAAGGTCGTGCCACGCCGCTACCGCTGGTTGTCGCTGGCGCATTGCTGTTGGCTGTCGCGGTCGCGATTGCACCGCGCTCCAGCGAGGCGGTTGCGAGAGACGTTACGCTTGCCGAGTTGCGGCCGGTGATAGAGGAGCGCTGCACGGTGTGTCATGCGGCACGGCCGACTCATCCTGCGTTTCCAGCCGCACCTGCGGGCGTGTTGCTGGAGACCGACGAACAAATTATCGCTGAACGCGAACGCATTTATCAGCAGACGGTCGTTACCCGGGTTATGCCGATAGGTAACCTGACCGGTATGAGTGATGACGAACGTTCGCAAGTTGATGCCTGGTACCGGAGTGCGGCAGACCACGATGACTGATCATTACCCACGCGATCTATGCGGCTATGCCAATCTGCCGCCCGATGCCGACTGGCCGCATGGCGCGCGCCTCGCGCTGCAGTTTGTTATCAACTATGAAGAAGGCGCGGAGAATTGCGTGCTGCATGGTGACAAGGCGTCGGAGGCCTTTTTGTCTGAAATCGTCGGCGCGCCGGCGATCGAGGGCATGCGCCACCTGAATATGGAGTCCCTTTATGAGTACGGAGCACGCGCCGGTTTCTGGCGCTTGCACCGGGTGTTCACGGAACGCAATTTACCGGTGACCGTGTTCGGCGTGGCCATGGCGCTGGCACGCAACCCGCATGTCGTTGACGCCATGTGGGCAGCGAACTGGGAAATCGCGAGTCACGGCTACCGCTGGATAGACTACCAGCACGTGGATATCGACACGGAACGCGCGCACTTGCAGCAGGCGATTGGCATTCATCAAAACGTCACCGGCGAGCGCCCAACGGGTTGGTATCTCGGCCGTTGCAGCCCGAACAGCCACAGGCTGGTGGCGGAAGAGGGCGGATTTCTCTACAACGCCGATACCTATGCCGATGATCTGCCGTACTGGGACTACCAGTTCGATACGCCGCAACTGATGGTGCCGTACACGCTGGATGCCAACGACATGCGCTTCGGAACGGCCCAGGGATTCAACTCCGGCCAGCAGTTTTACGACTACCTGAAGGACAGCTTCGATACCCTCTACGCCGAAGGGGCTGACAAGCCGAAAATGATGTCTGTCGGTTTGCATTGCCGGCTGGCGGGTCGTCCCGGGCGTACCGCGGCGCTTGTGCGTTTTCTTGATTACGTTGCGAAGCATGCTGATGTCTGGGTTTGCCGGCGTATCGATATCGCTGAACACTGGCGCAGCAAACACCCGCCAACAAACGGTCCACGTTCATGAGCGCCGCTGAGAAAGCCGCATTCGTTGCACGCTATGGCGGTATTTACGAGCACTCGAGCTGGGTTGCCGAGCGAGCCTGGGAGCTGCTCGGCGGTTCAGGCAATGCTGCGGAAATAGCCGCGACGCTGGCGCACTGCGTGGACGTCGCGACTGATGCCGAGAAACGGCGACTTATTTGCGCGCATCCGGATCTGGCCGGGCGTGCGGCCGTACGCGGCGAACTGACGGCAGAATCCAGCGGCGAGCAGGCGAGCGCCGGTATCGATCAATGCACAGCCGAAGAGTTTGCGCGTTTTCAGAAGCTGAATGACCGCTACAAGGAAAAGTTCGGGTTTCCTTTCGTAATGGCGGTGCGCGGCAGCAACCGACACGCTATTCTTGCCGCGTTCGAGGAGCGACTGCAGAACGATGCAGAAGCAGAGTTCGCCCGTGCACTCAGTGAAATACACAAGATCGCGCGCTTGCGGCTGGCGGTACAACTTGCGCAAAAGGAAACAGAGGCTTGAGCAAGAACCCGTTTCACCAGTGGTTGCCACTGGAACATCCGCGTTTGGGTACGCGCGTGGTCTATGCCAATGATGAGTTTTTTGCCGCCAAGGAACGGTTGATCGAGCCTGCGCCGCCGGTTTTCATTCCGGACAAGTACGATGACCACGGCAAGTGGATGGACGGTTGGGAAACACGTCGCAAGCGCGGCCCGGGACACGACTTCTGTGTCATCAGGCTGGGCATCCCTGGCGTTATTCGTGGCGTGGACATCGACACCAGTCACTTCACCGGCAATTATCCGCCGGCCGCGTCGCTCGACGCCTGCGTTTCGACAGATGATGTGCCGGATGACAGTGTCAAATGGGTTCCGCTGCTGCCACAAACACCGTTGCAGGGCGACGCGCATCACTGGCATGCAATCGACAATGACAACGCCTGCACCCACCTGCGCCTTAACATCTTTCCGGACGGCGGTATCGCCCGACTGCGTATTTTTGGTGAGGTGCAACCCGACTGGACACAAGTGGCCGACGACGAAGTAGTTGATCTTCTTGCGGTCGAGCGCGGCGGCCGGGCGCTCGCGGCCAGCGACGAGCATTTTGGTTCCATGCACAATCTGAACGTGGCGGGCAGGGGCATCAACATGGGCGATGGCTGGGAGACCGCCCGCCGCCGCGGCCCCGGCAACGACTGGTGTGTGCTGGCGCTGGGTCACAAAGGCATCATCGAGCGGGTTGAAGTCGATACCGCGCACTTCAAAGGCAACTACCCGGACCGTGTGCTGTTGCAAGCGGCAAACGTGGACGAGGCCAGTGTCAACGTGGTCGACCTCCCTGAAGTCAGCAAGTCCTGGCCGAGCCTGTTGGCAGAAAGCAAGCTGCATGCTGATCGACAGCATTTCTTTGAATCCGAACTGGCTGACATTGGTCCGGTCAGTCACGTACGAATGTCCATATTCCCGGACGGCGGTGTGAGTCGCCTGCGGGTCTACGGGCGCATTGCCAGGAGCTGAAGCATGGCTGATCGAATACTGGAACCGTTACCGTTAACGGCCGAGCGCTTTGCGCCGTACGGCGATGTGATCGGCGCCACGGCCAGCGAACGCTCGTCAATGAACGAAGCGCGCTTTGAACGTTTCGATGACCTGGCCCGACTCGATATTGACGAAAGTGGCGACGGCCATGTGGCTGTCAGTATCGTCCGCTCGCGGACGGCCACGGCATTGCCCTATCGTTTCGACATGATCGAGCGTCATCCCTTGGGCAGCCAGGCATTTATCCCGCTCAGCGGCTTTCGTTTCATCGTCGTTGTCGCCAAAGCGGGTGAGTCAGTTAATGCGGCGGATTTGCAGGCCTTTGTGACCAATGGCTCGCAGGGCATCAACTATCACCGCAGTATCTGGCACATGCCATTGATCGCGCTGGCAGAGAACCAGGACTTTCTGCTCATCGACCGCGCCGGCAGCACGCACAATTGCGAACAGCTGGTTCTGAGCGACGCCGTGGTTCTGCAGGCACCATGAGTCGCAGGCGCAAACTCGCGGCCTACCGCGCGTCAATATTGCATTGTTTGCAAGACCCCGGTTCGGTTGGCCGGGATGCCGTGGAATACTTCGACGACGGCATCCTGCTGGTGGCCGACGGCAAGGTGCAGGAAGTGGGGCCGGCAGCCGCTGTTCTGCACAAGATGCCGGCCGATGCGCCGATTAATGACTACCGTGGCAAGCTGATAGTGCCGGGTTTCATCGACTGCCACGTGCACTTTCCGCAGATCGACATGATTGCTTCCTACGGCGAGCAGTTGCTGGAATGGCTGGAGCGTTATGCCTACCCGGCCGAGCGGCGCTTTGTGGACGAAGCCTACGCTGAAGACACGGCCGACTATTTCATCCGGCAGCTGTTGAAAAACGGCACCACGACCGCTTTGGTCTTTGCCACACTGCACCCGCAGTCGGTCAACGCGGTATTTGCAGCAGCCGAGAAGCGCAACATGCGCCTGTTGTCCGGCAAGACCCTGATGGACTATGGCTGTCCTGAAGACTTGCGCGACGATACGCAAGGCGGGATCGAGGCCAGCCGTGAACTGATCGAGCGCTGGCACGGACAGGGCCGCCTCGGCTACGCGATCACGCCACGCTTCGCGGTTACTTCAACAGCAGAGCAACTGGCGGCCGCGGGCCGGCTTGCGGCGGAATTTCCGGATACCCACGTGCATACCCACCTCGCCGAGAATGCGGCGGAAGTGGCGGCGGTCGAAAAGCGCTTTGCCGGCAATCGCAGTTACCTCGACGTTTACCACGCGCATGGCTTGTTGCGGGAACGGGCTGTATTCGCGCACTGTCTGCATCTGCACGAAGAAGACCGGGCCGTGATGGCGAAGCACGGTGGCTCGATGGCCTTTTGCCCGACGTCCAATCTGTTTCTCGGCAGTGGCCTGTTTGATCTCGCGGCCGCGCAGCGACACAACATCCGGGTAGGGGCGGGCAGCGATGTCGGTGGCGGCACCAGTCTCAACATGCTGCGTACGCTGGCGGAGGGTTACAAGGTATTGCAACTGCAGGGCCAGTCCTTGTCGCCATACCACGCTTTGTACCTCGCAACACTCGGGGCATCGCGCGCCTTGTACCTCAATGATCGTATCGGCAACTTTGTCGCAGGCCGCGAGGCGGATTTCGTGGTGCTGGATGACGGCGCTACGGAGTTGACGGCCCGGCGCCGCGAGCATGCGACGAACATTGAAGAGCGTCTGTTCGCCTTGTTAACGTTGGCCGATGATCGTGCAATCGCCGCAACCTACGTGTACGGCGAGCCGGTGTACGCGAAAATCAGTTAGCCTGCGGCCGGCGTCAGCCGTTGCCACCGCCCGGTGCCAGTTCGCGAAGGCGCTCAATCACGGGTTGCAGTTCCGGCTTGTGCGCCTTTAACTCGTCGACAGTGAGCCCGGACAATTCGTACGGCAGAACCAGCCAGTCCTGGGTTTCGTGCAGGTAGTAATCCGGCGGCCGCACGGTGCGCTCACCGGGCCGGTACCAGACTGCGGCTGTACGGATGTCCTGCGGCAGATTGCGGCGGGTTTTTCGGGTCAGTTCATTGATGACGGCCTGGACACTCTTGCCGGTGCCATAGACGTCATCCACGATCAGCATTGAATGTTCAGCGCCCGTGTGTTCGAGCAAATACTGCAGGCCGTGGACGCGTATTGAATCCGCCTTATTGACCATTTGCGTGTAACTGGCCTGGCCAGCATAGGATGTGCGGATCGCAATGTGATCCGTCGCAATGCCGAAATGCTCGAGACCTTCCTGCACCGCGATACCTACCGCGCTGCCGCCCCGCCACAGTCCGACAAGAAAATCAGGTCGAAATCCGGCTTCTGCGATCTTGCGGGCAAGGCGGAATGAGTCAAGCAGCAGGTCGTCGGCGGCAACGAAAGTTTTATGCATGGGTTTTCAGCTCGGCTGGCAGGTGCTGTAGTATTGCGGCTCAGCATCATAACGACAACCCTGCGCCGATCTCGCGCCAAGGCAAATCGATGGAAAAGACCGTACTCACTGCCGAGCAGCTACTGCAGGATTCGTTCCGGCTTGGTGTCAAGATTCTGGAGAGCGGTTTTGAGCCGACCCTGATCATTGCCGTCTGGCGTGGCGGAACGCCGGTTGGAATGGCCGTTCAGGAAATCATGTCCTATTGCGGCGTGCATTCCGATCACATCGCCATTCGAACATCGTCCTACAGCGGTGTTGACGAGCGCAGCACTGTCGCCGTGCACGGTCTGGATTACATCATCGACAAGATTTGCCACGACGACCGGGTTCTGATCGTTGACGATGTCTTCGATACCGGCAACACGTTCAAAGCAGTTATCAACGAGATCCGGCTGCGGGCCAGGGCCAATAACCCGGAGGATGTGCGCATGGCTGTGCCGTGGTACAAGCCGAGCCGCAATGAAACTGATCTCGTGCCGGACTATTACCTTTACGAGACCAGCGAATGGCTCGTGTTTCCCCATGAGTTGGATGCGTTGACGCCCGACGAAATGAAAGCCATCAAGCCTGAACTGCACGAAATTGTGTTCGGCGCTGGTGCGCCGGTAGCCTGATACGCTGACGATGAAAGCGATTTGCGTTTACTGTGGATCATCGCCCGGCATTCGCGACGACTATACCCTTGCCGCCAAATCACTCGCGGTTGCGCTGACAGAGCGCGATCTCGCGCTGGTCTACGGCGGTGCATCGAAGGGCATCATGGGGGTGCTGGCCGATGCGGTTCTCGAACGGGGAGGGCGCGTCATCGGAGTGATCCCACAGGCGTTGCGCGATAAAGAAATCGCGCACCCGACCCTGAGCGAGTTGCACGTGGTGGCGTCAATGCACGAACGCAAGGCGTTGATGGCCGAACTTGCCGATGGCTTCATCGCATTGCCGGGCGGCTTCGGAACGCTGGAAGAAATTATAGAAACCGTCACCTGGGCACAGCTCGGATTTCACAGCAAGCCGTGCGGACTGCTGAACATTGCCGGCTATTACGAGCCACTACTCGCGTTTATTGCTAGCTCGGTCCGGGAAGGCTTCGTCCGCGACGAGCACCAAACCATGTTGATGGTGGAAGAACAAGCGGATTCATTGCTGGAGAACTTCGCCAGCTACCAGCCTGTGCTGCGGGACAAGTGGCAACGATGAATTGAGTCCTGCAAACCCTCTGCCCCAAAAAAAAACGCCGCGCAATGCGCGGCGTTTTTTTTGGCTGATGGCCGCTGACTTACCAGCGTATGCTCATCGCGCTGTTACGACGGCGTTTGCGCATCCGCGCGTGCAACGCAGCGCGCTTGTCGGCCAGCCACTCTTCGCGATTGACGTGTGGATCTTCGTTCTTGGCGCGGCGGCGATTCTCTTCGGCAATACGGAAGCTGCAGAATTCTTCGTAGGAGCTGATTTCGTTCTTCAATTCCTTCAGTACGATCTCGACGTAAATGGCATCGTCCAGAAAGCCGAGTCCGGGTATTGAATCAGGAATGATGTCTTCCGGATTGCAGAAATAGACCAGTGCGCCCAGCACGCGCTTGCGATCGTCTGCGCTCAGTTGCCATTCAGTGTCGCCGAGCATGTTGATGACGACCTGCAGTTTGGTGAGGCGGTCGGAAATGAATTCGGGAAGATCAGAGGAGCGGGCCTCGTCGATCAGTTTTCTGGCGGCATCTTCGATCTGTTGCGCATTGTTGTCGCTTTCCATGGCCGCTTTGGCCTTGTCCACGATCGCCTGAAAATGCTCGAGATCCTGGTCGCTCAGGGTAAATGTAATGTCGAGAGGCATGTCTTACCGTCCTTGTTTGATTTTTCGGTGGATTTCGGACCTGCTGTCACCTGGGCTGGTGGCGCCTCGTGGCGCCGTTGCTTCCCCCAATACCACCCCACCGGGTGGACCAGGTAAACGCAGTTCGGCAATTGTATACGTAACCGCTGCCAGCGGCTACGCGCGATCCGTGGCAGGCGCGCGGCCCTTGAAGCGCCGGGTACGGCGCACCATACTCGCTGGCCCGTTCACGCGAGCCGTGCCTGGAGGCCCCTGAAACCGTGTCGAGCAGTACGCCATTGCAGGTAATTGCCTGCGATCCTCCCCGATTCAGCGCGGCTGAAGCCCGTGCATTGGCGCAGAGTCATTATGGCTTGAGCGCCGCTGCCGCGCCGCTGGTGGGTGAGCGTGACCAGAATTATTTGCTCGATGCGGGTGACGGTGGTCGCTGGGTGCTGAAGATCGCCAATGCCGACGAAGACCCGCGGGTCACGGATTTTCAGATCAAGGCGTTGCTGCACATCGCCACCTACGGCCGGGACATTACCGCACCGGTGCTGCGCCGGACTGAAGACGGCGCTGACAGTGTCGTTGTCGAGCGCGATGGCGCGCGGCACACGGTGCGCGTCGTTTCCTACCTGCAGGGCAAGCCGCTGGAAAACGGGCCGCTGTCGGCACCGCTGGCCCGGGCCGTTGGGCGTACGCTCGCGCACCTCGGCCAGGCGTTGCAAAACTTTGAACACCGCGGTCCGCCACAGGCATTGCTGTGGGATATGAAACACGCGCTCGCACTTCGTGAGCTGTTGACGACGGTCCGCGACCGGTCCATGCGTGACCTGCTCATGGCGTGCCTGGACGATTTTGAGCATTACGCGTTGCCGGCATTTCCAGCATTACGCAGCCAGGTGATCCACAACGATCTCAACCCCGGCAATATTTTGGTCAATGCCCGGCAAGCAGACGAAGTGGCCGGAGTCATCGACTTCGGTGACCTGCAGTACTCACCATTGATTGTCGATGTCGCCGTCGCTGCGGCCTACTGGCGCAATACCACCGGCGACCCATTGGAACTGATTGCCGAACTGGTTGCGGGGTATCACGCGGTGAGTCCGCTCAGTGCGACAGAAGCCGGTTTGCTCTATGACCTCGTGTGCACGCGTCTCGCAACGACCGTCACTCTGTTGGAGTGGCGTACCGGCGAAGCCAGGGAAGGTGACAATTACCTGGACGCGGCGACGGTCGCTGAAAGTAGCGCGGCTCCCTTTCTGCGCCGCCTGCGTGAACTGCCGCGTGATGATGTCAGCCGCCGCCTGCGGCAGGTTTGTGCGTCGGTCAGTGCGGGTGCTGCCGTCTAGCCGGTATTGTAAGGATCGAAGCCGCCGAGCTCGTCCTTGACCGGTTCGGGACTGGCCTTCTTGGGCGTCGTGTCCGGGATGTCCAGTAACTTACGCAGTGCCTGGGTGCTGACCAGCGACAAATCTTCGTCATCCTGGGTCAACGAAGGATCGGCCTCAAGAACCACATCGGCCGCCCGCGCCAGCGGCTCGGAGCCGGCGTTGCTGTCGAGCAAGCTTTGCAGATCATCGTCGTCGATGATGCGAAACATACCCGTCGCGTTGTCTTTCGCCAGGTAGCCGTTCGGGTTGGTCGCTGCCAGTTCGGATACCGCGTCACGCTGTTTCTCGTCATCCGCGATCAGCTTCTTTAACACTTGCGTCGAGATCAGTTCGAAATTGCAGGTTTCTATCGTGTCGGTCCAGACGGAACGCCCGCGATCGTCCACGGTGACTTTTTTCTTCGCGTCGCCTGGGCGTTGGATTTTCACTGTATCGGACATGGTCGGCTCCTTACCGGGTGTCGACTTTCGCGCCAGTATACGGCGGCGGGGAGGGCGTTGTCAGCGAACTTTTCCATATCAAGCCACTGATTTCATTAGGGCAAAGGGCAAAAAGTCCGCAATGGGTCAATAATTGTTCGTTCGCTAAAATAAGCTTGGGCGGCATTGGTTGACCAATTTGTGCGCCAGGTCCGCGAACGCTCGGTACTTCTTGCGTAGCCTCTGAATAACCTGTTTCCGCGGCTATTGCGGCATGAATCCCGACGTTATTCTGACAGCCCTGTTTCTGACGAGTGCAAGCGGCTATTTGCTGCTGGGTGCGCGTCTCTGGCAATTGGGCGATGTCGGTCATCGGCGGGTCAGTGTTTCCTTCTGTTTGCTGTCAGTCTTGATCGTGGCGGGCACCGCGCAGTTTCTGGCGCTGAACGAAACCATGCTGCTCGCGGGCCGCATCGCGCATTTCATCGCGGCGGCTGCGCTGCCATTTGTCGCGCTGGTCATTTTTCGGCATTACATCGGCAGGGCCCTGTCACCGGCGCCACTTGCGCTGCTCGCGATCATTCCGCTGCTGTCGATCGTCGTTGCACTGTCGAACCCATGGCACGGCTGGCTCTGGCAGGGCGGGCTGAATGCGACGCTGCAGGGCTGGGGTCCATGGTTCCTCTACGTGCATGCTCCGTACAGCTACCTGTTGTTGTCGACCTCCTTGTTGTCTCTCGTGTTGCACAGCAAGGCCGTAATTCCGGGCAGTCGCAGCACGGTTTTGTTGCTGGCCAGCGTTGTATTCATCGTTTTCGCGGCGCTGATCAGCCATGATTTCGGTGTCGGCGTTGCCGCCTCCGTAACACTGCCAGCGGCTCTGGCGATCCTGTTGCCTGCATTCGCCTGGTTGGTCTTTCAGGCTCAGGTTGTTGAGTTCGTGCCGCTGGCGTACGAGACCGTCTTCCAGAACATGCACGACCCGGTCGTAGTGGTCGACGAGCGCCAACGCGTTATCGGCTTGAATCGCGGCGCCGAGCGGCTGTTGAAGGTCAGCGAGACAGATGCGCTCCGTGTGTCATTGCGCTCGCTGTTCGGTACGGAAATGCCGGAAGTTTATGACGCCTTGCAGACCGGTCTGCCGCAGAAAATGCTGACCTCCACCGGGCGCTTTTTGCACCTGCAGACATCGCCACTGCACGACCGGCGCAAAGGCGGCCGCACGGGCCAGGTGCTGATGTTTCGCGACGTTAGCGACGTCGAGAAAGCTCAGCAGGACGTGCGCAGCAGTGAAAAGTTGCTGCGCACTCTCATCGATCACTCGGTGAACGGAGTCGTGCGACTGCGTTGGTCAACGGAATCGGGCTGCCGGCGATTGCATTGCGTCTTCGCCAACGGGGCTGCCGGGCGTTTTCTCCAGGTGAACCCGGTCACGATGCTGAACCGCCCGGCATCCGAGATCATTCAGCTGGCCTGCAGTGGCATGTCTGCCGACGATGCCCGTACCACGGTCGACAAGTTTCTGAGTGATACGGCGCAGGGCGAAGTGGTTGATTTCGAGACCTGCGTCAAATGCCGCACCGATGGCAAATGGCTGCGGGTCATAGCGGAGCCGGTTGGCGACAACGTGGCCGTGACTTTTGTCGATGTTACGGATCGCAAAGCCAAAGAATTGCAGATGGAATCCATCGCCTGGTCCGATCCTCTGACCGGCGTCCTCAACCGGCGCGGTTTCGAACGGGATGCAGCGCAACGGTTGTCGCTGAGTGACGACCTCGCCAGCGGCGCGTTGTTGTTCGTTGACCTCAATGACTTCAAGAAAATCAACGATCGCTGTGGTCACGAAGTCGGTGATTTGCTGCTCACTATCGCTGCGGATCGCCTGCGCAAGACGCTACGCAGTTGCGACATCATTGGTCGGCCCGGCGGCGATGAGTTCGTCGCCCTGGTCCCGGACGTGACTGCCGAACTGGCCGATACCCTGGCCGCCAGCCTGAGTCAGACGCTGGAGCAACCGTACCGCATCGGTGATGCGCGCCTGCATTGCTCGGCGAGCATCGGCATGGCGCTCTATCCGCAGCATGCCAATACCCTGACGGGCCTGATGCGGGCCGCCGATCAGGCGATGTACCGGGCCAAGGAACGCAGCCGCGGGGTAACCGAATTGCACCGCAGCAATCTGCTCGAAAAAGCCGGCTGAACCGGCCGCAACCGTATCGCCGCCGGCGGCACCTGCCCGGCCGCTAACCCGACCCAAACTCCACGTCAGTGCCCGTTGCGGGCCCGATAATGCCCCGGTCACCGGCCCTTGCGCTACATCCTGCAGCCGGCTTCAGCCTGGTGGGCGGCAGCACCGCCGCAGATGCCCTGAGGTTCGTTCCGGCACCATCCGCTCATCGTTTGTTGTGAAAAACCCACGTTTACGGTTTTCCATAACTTGTTATTTTTCAAGGGCTAATATAGATATTCCATATCTGTGTTGGTTACTGGCAAATAGTATTAGACGCCGTCGCGGCGGCGACATAAGATATTCTGCAACCGGACTGCAAGATCCGGTCGATAGTCCGTCAACTTTGTAAGCATAGGGGAAGGTCATGAAAGAGATTTCATTGCAGCGCGTTCGCAACCCGATCAGTGCTGCAGTCCAGATAGCTTTGCTCGCCACCGCACCTGCGTCGATCACGTTCGCTCAGAACTCGGAAGCCGGGGATCTGACGATCGACGAAATTATCGTGACGTCCCGCAAACGCGAAGAATCGCTGGTTGAAGTCCCGATGAATATCGCGACGGTTAACGAACAGGAAATACTGGCGCGAAACCTGTTCAAAAAAGAAGACATCTACCGCACGGTAGCCGGCGCTGCGAGTCCGCGCGGCCAATTGATTCTGCGCGGTCTGTCCGGCGGTAACGACTCAACACCGGATACGACGAGCGCCTGGACCGACGATATCCCTTATGACTCCAGCGACCTGTTCGACGTGCAGCGAGTCGAAGTATTGCGCGGCCCGCAGGGAACCCTGTTTGGCTCGAACGCGATCGGCGGTACGGTACGCATCATCACCAACAAGCCGGATTTCGAGAAGTTCGAAGTCTTCGGTGCGACCGTCATCGGTGACGAAGTCAATCGTTCTGGCACAGCAACCCGTGTCTATGCCGGCGTCAACTTCCCGATCAGTGACACCGTGGCCGCGCGGGTCATCGGCAGCTACGGCCAGAAAGACGGCAAGATCCGCAATACCTACACCAACAGCGATGGCCGTAACGAAGATCACTTCCTGCGCGCGCAACTCATGTTTCAACCCAGCGATGACTGGAATATCAACCTGACGTTCATCAACGATCGCGAGCAGACTTCAGGCTACGAGTATGCAGACCGTTCGACGCCGGGCTATTACTACGAAGCGGAGCTGACCGAAAACCCGGCGGCAACCTACGGCTACGACGTCACGCTGTCATTCCCGGATTGCCCGAACGCCACGGACGAGAGACCGGCGTGCCGCACGGGCGGACCTGTCGACAACGCCAAGTTTTCAGTCTGGGAAACGCTTGACCCATGGACCGATGATGAAAAGAACGTCTTTTCGGTGCGGGTGGCCAAAGACAACATTTTCAACGGTGCCGATCTGGTCTACGCGGCGGCCTACCAGAAGTACGAGCATGATTCGCTGGACAACTGGTCGCGCAACGATGCGAATGACATGTTCCGAACCTGGATCATCAACGACGACGGCTACGATCGCTATTCTCACGAGCTGCGGTTGATGTCCAACGGCGATGGTCCGTTCGAATGGACGGTTGGCGCATTCTTCGATGAGACCGACTGGAAGAGTACGCCGAACGGACAATGGCAATATCACGCCAGTGACAACCGCAGTCGGGCTATTGCCGAGTATCTCTGGGGCTACTATTGGGGCCTAGGTGATCCGACCCAGATTGGCCTCGACCTGTACGACGATCCGACCAAGAACTACAACTACAACCAGATCAA
Source organism: Woeseia oceani (assembly GCF_001677435.1). Lineage (GTDB taxonomy): Bacteria > Pseudomonadota > Gammaproteobacteria > Steroidobacterales > Woeseiaceae > Woeseia > Woeseia oceani. Next base: position 3,383,446 of record NZ_CP016268.1, on the reverse strand, counting down.
ATACAACAACAAGGAAACCGCATTCTTCGGTGAGGTCGGTTACACCTTCGAGTTCAACAATGGCCATAGCCTCGAGTTGACTGCGGGTATTCGTAATTATGACCTGAAAGACGATATTCACACCGAGGTCTCCGGTATCTGGATTGGTCCGGATGCGCAGGAAACCATTACCAATGACGGTGAGGATGGCAATCGCTACAAGTTTGCCGCGTCATGGATGCCAAACGATTCGATGTCGATCTTCGCCCTCTACTCCGAAGGTTATCGGCCGGGCGGCAACAATGGTCCCAACGCACCGAACGATTGTCTCGGTGATACCAATATCGGCGGTTACGTGGATCGCTACCAGTCGGATCAGATCGAGAATATGGAAATCGGTTTCAAAGGGCTCGCGTTTGAGCGCCGTTTCCAGTTTTCCGCCGCGGTATACCGCATTGACTGGACCGGCGTGCAGGCCAGCGTTTACATGCCAAGTTGCGGCTTCAGCTACACCGCAAACGCCGCATCCGCCGTATCCGAAGGTGTTGAATTCGAAAGTACGACATTGTTGACCGACAGCCTTCAGTTACAGGTCAATGCGGCGTACACGGATTCACGCATGACCTCCGATGTGCCAACTTTGGGCGCGGAAGATGGCGACAGCATGACGATGGTGCCCGAGTACAATTTCTACATCGCACTCGATCAGACTGTGAACGTATGGAATCGTGACGGCTCGGTTCGGCTCGATTACGCAGGCTATGGCGAGTACAAATCACATTTCAACACCAAGGACGAGGATATTTCCCCGGCCTACGAAGTGTTGAATTTGTCTACCAGCCTGAATGTTAATGATAATGTTCGTCTCGGTTTCTATGTCAATAATGTGCTGAACGATGAAATTATCACTTACAAGAGGAGCCGCGTACGTAGTGACTGGTCGCTTGGCGATATCTATTACTACTACGGTGACGAACGCGCTTACTCGCTGCGTTTGGATTTCACGTTCTAGCCGTATGCGTTGCACTACAGAACGGCGAGCCATCTGGCTCGCCGTTTTGCATTGGGCCGCAGGTGATTTGACGTGAGTGCCAACCCGCAAGCGTTCTATCAGGAAATGTCCGCATTGATCCGCAGTGACCGCAGCGCGGATGCAGTCAGCAAGCTCCGTGCCTGGCTGCAGGCGCTGCCGGATGACCCGGTCGGCACCAGCATGCTTGGTTCGGCATTGTTGCGTAGCGATCAGCCAGACGAAGCAGTAAACGTTTTTCGTGGCGCTTGTGAACGCAATCCGGAGTCCTTTGCCGCGTTTGGCGATCTCGGTTTTGCCTGCGTTCGAACTGATCGTAAAGACGAAGCACTGTCGGCTTTTCAGCGGGCAGTCGAGCTGAACCCCGACTTTTACCATGGCTGGTGCTATCTGAGTCGCCTGCAGTTCGAGCGCGACAACCTGCCAGCATCACGGGCATCGTTCGCGCGCGCCGAAGACTGCGATCCGCTGCTGGAAACATTTCACGAAGTTCAGCAACTGATGAGTGCGCAAAAATTCGCGGAAGCAGAGCAGCGCTGTCGCGCTTTGCTCAACACCCAGCCGGGCTACCCGCGCGCCGCCTATACATTGGCGCAGCTTGCGACGCGGGTTGGCGCGTTCGAAGAGGCTGGCGAAATACTAAAGAGCGCTATAGCCATTTATCCTGCCGATGTGAATTTGCGGGCCGCTTACGTGGTGAGTCAGGAAGAAGCAGGGCGTTACGACCTGGCACTGGCGGCGGCACAGGAAGTCGTGGCCATCGATGCTGATAAGCTTGCCTCCTGGCTGATTCTGGGTCGGGTTCATGGGCACTGCGGCAACTACCACGAAGCGCTGGCGAGCTACGACAAGGCACTCGAGCTGGCTGCACAGGAGCCGGAGCTGGTTGGCAACGTGCAACTGCTGCGGGGCCATATCCTCAAAATTCTCGGTCGTTACGACGACAGCGTGGCGGCTTATCGCAACAGCATTGCAAGCAGCGGGAACAACGGGGCTGGCTGGTGGGGTCTGGCCGACATGAAAACCGTGAAATTCTCGGGTGCCGATATCGCTGCAATGCAAACGCTGCTGGCGAACGCGTCGGCGAAGACGGCGCAGCGAACGCAGGCGGCATTCGCGCTGGGCAAAGCGTTCGAAGACCGGGCCCGCTACGCCGAGGCCTTCGACAGCTATGCGCAGGCAAATGCCATGCGCGAAAGCGTTCATTTCAGTGCGGAGCAGCAACGTCAGGGGATAGCCGAGATCATGCGCGCCTACGATGCGCCGGGCCTCGCCACGCAGGCCGCACCGCGGCCGAGCGGGCCCAGGCCCATCTTTATCGTTGGCCTGCCACGGTCCGGCTCAACTTTGATTGAACAGATACTCGCAAGCCATACGCAGGTGGAAGGCACGATGGAGCTTGCGACTCTGCCCGATATCGTGCGCCGCATTTCGATCGACGGCGGCAAGCGCAATGTTGAATACCCATCATCGATGCTGTGCTTTTCCGCCGCCGAACTGGCGGCATACGGGCAGTCCTATCTCGATGCCACGGCGATGTACCGCAGCGACAAGCCGTATTTCATCGACAAGCTGCCGACCAATTTCGACAAGGTTGGCCTTATTCACAAGATTCTGCCGGACGCCGTCATTATCGATGCGCGCCGGCATCCGCTTGATTGTGGCTTCAGCGCATTCAAGCAGCATTTTGCCGGCGGTCACCTGTGGAGTTACCGGCTGGAGCACATTGCGGCGTACTACAAGTCTTACCTCACGCTGATGGATCACTGGGATAAGGTGCTTGCCGGCAAAGTGCTGTGCATGCTTTACGAGGACGTCGTCGCTGATACCGAGGCTGCCGTCCGCCGTTTGTTGCAACATTGCGAACTCGGGTACCAGGACGCCTGTTTGCGCTTTTTTGAAAATCAGCGGCCGGTGCGCACGGCGAGCAGCGAGCAGGTGCGACAACCTATTTATCGCAAAGGTGTCGCGCACTGGCGGCATTTTGCAAGTCAGCTGCAGCCGCTGGTCGACGCGCTGGGCGAGGATACCCTCGCCCGTTTCGAACGCTGATTACTTGCCGCGTACCCGGCTGTCGTACCAGTCGAGGTAACGCTGGTAGCGATCGCGGATAAAGCTTGGCCGCGCAATACCGTGTGACTCATCCGGGTAGACGACAAGCTCGGTGTCTATGCCGCGCCGTTTCAAGGCCTGATAAAGCTGCTCGGAGTTGGCAATGGGCACGTTCCAGTCTTCCTTGCCGCCCATGATCAGTGTCGGTGTGGTGACCTTGTCGACATCGTTAAACGGCGAGATGGCTTCCCAGGCCTCACGGTTTTCCCACGGCAGGCCCAGTTCCTTTTCCCATTCGTGCTGGTAGTGGTCGTGACCGTAGTTGGCAACATAGAGAACTTCACTGGCGCCGGTGATCGCCCCTTTGAAGCGGTTTGATTTGGTGATGACGTAGTTGGTCAGGATGCCGCCGTACGACCAGCCGCCAACACCCAGCCGGTCCGGGTCGGAATAGCCTTTCTCAATGCTGTAGTCGACGGCCGCCAGGACGTCTGCAAAATCCGGGTTGCCCCAGTTGGCCCACAGCGCGGCCGAGAAGTCCTGGCCGTAGCCACTCGAGCCGCGCGGATTGGCAATCACCACTACGTAACCATTGGCCGCGAACAATTGCGCTTCGGCATTGAAGGAAAAGTCGTACTGCGATACCGGACCGCCGTGAATACGCAGGATGGTCGGGTAGCGGCGACGTGCATTGTAGTCGGGTGGGGTGAAGATGAAGCCTTCAATCTCGGTGCCGTCTTTGCTCGGGAAGGTAACGTTCTGCACCTCGGCAAGCCGCACGGCGTTCAGTACGCTCTCGTTGGAATGCGTGAGGCGGCGCTGTTCGTTGCCTTGCAGCAGGAACACCTCGTCAGGCATGTGCGGTGAGGTAACGGTCACGGCAATATCGCCGGCGCGGTTGATGTCGAAACGACCGACGCTGAGCTGGCCCTGAATCGGCCGGCTGATCGCGTTGCTGTCGAGCTCATACAGCGCCAGGTGCTGTTCCGCGCTGTCTTCGACAACGAAATAGATGCCCTTGTCGTCTGCGGTGAACCTTGGTCCGCTCACATTGCGGTCGAGGTCCGCCGTCAGCACGCGCGGATTGCCGCCGCGGGCAGGTATGACCGCGAGGTGATTGGTGGCGTACCAGATCAATTCGGGTTCGATGACCGTAACGTAGGCAAGCTGCCTGCCATCGCTGCTCCAGGCCGGCGCGTAATCCGCACCTGGGTTGCGGGTAAGCTGTCGGGCGTCGCGTTGCGGCTGGTCACCGGTCGCCGCTACCAGCCAGATATCACTGTTGTCGCTGCTGTCCGGATCTCCTGTGCGGTTACTGACAAACGCGATCTCCCTGCCGTCCGGCCGCCAGCTCGGCTGGCTGTCGTCATAATCGCCGAAAGTCAGCTGCAATGGTGTGCCGTTGCGTTCGTTGATGACGTACAGGTGCACACGGCTGCGGTCGAGGTAATCGACGCCGTCACGTTTGAACTGCAGGCGATCAATCACCCAGGGCATGGGCTTGGGATCTTCACCTGCCTCTTTGGCCCGTGCAGCTTCCAGTTCTGCCGCGCTTTGGTCTTTGATCAACAGCCACATGCGCTCGCTGTCCGGTGCCCAGCCGTAGTCACTGACGCCCTGTGTGACATTGGTATAGGCCTGTGGCTCACCGCCACGCCGGTCCAGGGTCCAGACCTGTGGTTTCGCGTCCTCATCGCCCGCTTTCCCGGCGAGATAAGAAATGTAGCGCCCGTCCGGACTCCAGGCGGGCTTCGATACCGATCGATCAGTTGAGGTGAGTTGCACGGTTTCCGAGCCGTCGGCTGAAACCATGCGGAGGCTGGTGACTTTCTCGTCTTTCTCACCGTCGACCTGCTCGACGACATAAGCCACCCAGGCACCATCGGGGCTGATAACCGGGTCCGAGACGTGCGTGAGGGCCAGGATGTCGTCGATAGTCAGGACCCGCCCGGTCTGTGCGCCAGCGGTACTGACGAAGAGCAGGGCAATGAGTGCTGCGGTGACAGAGCGGCAAGACAAGTAGCGAAAGTGCATCATCTGTTTCCTCTTGTTAGGGGGGTGCGCCAGCATGGCCCGCTGGCTGCGTTACCCGGTGCGCAACGGACACATCTTACGGCCAGATGGCGCATTAGCGTAGTGCATTTTCAGGTCGTGAATCTTGTGCTCGCCGGGCCATGACGGTACGGCGTGCATACTTGCCGCCCGTCGTTGCAAGGTCGGTATACTGCGGGCCTATGCAATCGAATGAATCGAAGTACTTTCGTATGCTGGCTTTGGGGGGACACCCTTGAAGATGCGGCTGCTGGCAATCGGCCTCGGCCTTTTGTGGCTCGCACTGGCCGCGGCTTGTGCAAGCACGCCGCCGCAGAACGTCGAAAACATCTGTGCGATCTTCAAAGAGAAAAGCGCCTGGTACAAGGACGCTAAAAAATCAGAGAAGAAGTGGGGCACGCCTGTGCACGTGCAAATGGCGATCATTCGCCAGGAGTCGTCATTCAGGTTTGATGCGCGGCCACCGCGACGCAAGCTGCTTGGCTTCATACCCTGGACCCGGCCTTCCAATGCTTACGGCTATGCGCAGGTTCTCGACAGCACCTGGAAGTGGTACCAGGACGAAGCGGGCGGGATGTTCGCGGATCGCGATGACTTTGGCGATGCCATCGACTTTGTCGGCTGGTATACGAGCGTTTCCCAACGCACACTGGGTATATCGAAGTGGGACCCTTACAACCAGTATCTTGCGTATCATGAGGGTCACAACGGCTGGAAGCGCAAAAGCTACAACAAAAAACGCTGGTTGCGCGATGTCGCTGGCAAGGTCGAGTACCGTGCCAAAGAATGGGGCGCTCAATTAAAGCGCTGCGAGAATGATCTCGATAACGGTTGGTGGATATTCTGAACCGAGCCGACTACGCAAATGAGGAATAATCATGACCAATGAAATCCTGCGTGCTGTACTGGGTTGGACCGCACTGCTTAACATAGCGGTACTGATGTTCTGGTTCCTGGTTTTTGTGTTCGCACATGATTTTGTGCTGCGCTTGCATGGCCGCTGGTTCGAGCTTACCCGGCCGCAGTTCGACAGGATTCACTACGCCGGTATGGCCATGTTCAAACTTGGCAACGTCCTGTTTTTTATTGCGCCCTATCTGGCATTGCGCATCATTGCCTGAGTAAGCGCATCACGACAGCAACGACATGAGCAACAATCAACCGAGTACTGATCACACCCCCGTAATGTTCATCACCGGCGGCAGCCGGGGTATCGGTGCCGCCACCGCGCTGCTGGCCGCCGTCGCAGGCTACGATGTGGCATTGACCTACCGGCAACGCGATGACGAAGCCCGTAACGTCTGTGCGGCGATAGAAGCCGGCGGCCGTCGGGCGCTGGCGGTGCCGGCCGATCTTGCCGATGAAGCATCCATAGTCCGTGCCTGGACTGCGGTGCTGAGCGTTTTTCCCAGGGTCTCAGTGCTGGTCAACAACGCCGGTACGCTGGAACAGCAAATGCCGCTGGAAGAAATGGATGCGGCACGCATGCACCGGGTCTTTGCCATCAATTCGATAGGCACGATGTTGTGCGCCCGCGAAGCGGTTCGCCACATGTCCACCGCCCGCGGCGGCTGCGGCGGGGTGATCGTCAATGTGTCGTCCGTTGCGGCAAGGCTCGGTGCGCCTCGCGAGTACATCGATTACGCCGCATCCAAAGCCGCTGTCGAAGCGCTGACCATCGGCCTGGCGAAAGAGGTCGCGAACGTGGGCGTGCGGGTCACCGCCGTCAGGGCAGGGACAGTACACACGGAAATTCACGCTGCGGGCGGGGAGCCGGATCGTGTGGCACGCGTTGCCAAGAATATTCCGCTGGGCCGCGGTGGTCAGCCGGACGAAATTGCCGAAGCGATACTGTGGCTGGCCTCCGACCGCGCCAGCTTTGTGACCGGCAGTATTCTGGAGGTCAGTGGCGGGCTTTGACTGCCGGACAGCTTGCGCCGTCCATTGCTGTAATATTCATTCGACAAGGCCGGTCAGTTGCATCGGTCCCCCTGGAGATTTGGAATGATTTTACGGCACGTACTCACTCGTTCGACTAACCTCGCCATGTTCATGGCAAGTCTTGCTCTTGCCATTGCCGCGCCCGCGCTTGCCGCCGAAGCGTTGCCTGCCAGTGCCGCGGATGTTAAGCCTCTCGCCAGTGGCGATCAGGCACCCGCATTCACAGTGCGTACCGTGGACAACGAAGTCTACGAGTTCGACCCGAACAACCTGACCAGGCCGACGATACTCATCTCGTTTCGCGGCGGCTGGTGTCCGTACTGCAATCTGCACCTGTCCGAATTGCGCACCGTTATTCCCCAGATCAATGCCCTGGGCGTCGATGTACTGTTTCTCAGCGGTGACCGGCCGGACCAGCTGTACAGCAGCCTGCAGCAGGACACCCAGCAAGACATCGATGGGCGCGACTACGTGATTCTGTCGGACGCCGAGGTCAATGCCGCCCGCGCTTTGGGTACGGCATTCCAGGTAGACAGCGGACTGACCAATTACCTCGACAAGAAAGGCCGTGACTACCGTGGCTCATCGATTGGTCAGCACAACGCCCTGGCTGTGCCAGCGGTCTACGTCATCAACAAGGACGGCAAGATCGTGTTTGACTTCGTCAATGCCGATTACAAAGTTCGATTGCCCGCCGACGACTTGCTGGCGGCCGCGCAGAATGCGGTTGACTGACGCCTGACATGATTGTCAGTTCGAACGGGCCCTGCGGGGCCCGTTTTCGTTGTACTTGCGATTCGGCGCGAGTTCCTGCCGTCGCGGTTGTTATAATCGCGCCCTCGAGCCTGCTCCCGCAGGCATTAGTGACCGACGGCGAACATAAGTTCGCCCGATACCCAGGCGACTGTGCATGAAAGACAACTATCCTGACGGGACGCAGAAATCACTGCGCCTGCTGGCGGAACGCATTCGGGCGCGCCGCACGATCAACCTGTTTCTCAAGCAGCCTGTCAGTCGCAAGTTGATACGGGATGCTATCGAGGTAGCCCGCTGGGCACCGAATCACCACGTGACCGAGCCGTGGCATTTTTACCTCCTGGGACCTGATGCCATTCAAAAATGCGTGGAGTTGACGCGCACGATCGTGACCGAGAAAAAAGGTGCCGACAAAGGCAATTTCAAAGCCGAAGCGGCGGCCGCCCGCCCCGGCTGGCTGGTCGTAACCTGCCGCTATTCTGCCGATGAGCTGACGCAGCAAGAGGACTACGCGAGCTGTTGCTGCGCGATTCAGAACCTGATGCTTTACCTGTCCGAAGCCGGCCTCGCGTCAAAATGGGCCACCGGTGCCATCAATCGCGATCTGCGCTTCTTTGCCGCACTTGGTATAGATCCCGACAAGGAGTTTGTCGTGGGTCTGATCTTTTACGGCTACCCCAAGATCACACCGCAACAAAAAAGACGCCCGGTCTCCGAGATTTCGACCGAGCTGCCCTGACGGGTGGGCAAGCAGGTGCAACCCGTGCGGATGGCACCGCAGGTGAAAAGTCCCGGCTTATTCGCTAGAGTTATCAGCGCTCTGACTCCTGGCCTGAGTTCTGCAAGGCCGTTTTACTACCGGGTCGCGCAGTTTCGGTGGACCCGCCAACAAGGGTCAATGCCGTGTCTCGACTACTCTGTGCTTTTCTTGCCTTGCTGTCAGGCAACGTCCTCGCCGAGCAATTGCCCTACCAGTACTTCGGCCAGTTGCCGGTTATTGCCGACCCGCACGTTTCGCCGGACGGCAGTTACGTCGCTTCCGTACTGAACAGCGAAGATGGACCAACCATCGTCATCAGCGATTTCGGCAGCCAGGAGCTCAACGCGATCGTCAAGCTCAAGTATGGCGAAGACCGCATCGAGTGGGTGCGGTGGGCCAATAACGAGCGACTGTTAATCTCGGTCAGCGAAGCTGAGTCACTGGGCGGCAGCAAGTTTCGCGTTCGCCGCCTGTATCAGGTTGACCGGCATGGCAAGGGGATGCGGCAGGTCAGGCGCAAGAGTGTGGGCCGGCCCTCCGAGTGGGATGCTTATCGTTCAACAGACCACGTGCTGTCCTTGCTGCCGGATGATCCCGAGCGCATTTTGATGCAGCTTTACGATGAGCGGGATAAGGGCTACACCGTCTTCAAGGTGCACCTGGAGAAGAACGATTTCGATAAGCAATTTATTAATGATTACGATGTTGACCGATGGTTTGCCGACAGCAAAGGCAATGTTGTTCTGGGTCTGGAGTTTGACAAGGACATTACGACGTTCTGGTGCCGGCCGGAAGGCGAGGGCAAATTCCAGGAGTTGCATTCACGCCGGAGTTTCGTCGACGAGACCTTTGTCCCGATCGAAATAGCCGGCGACAAGGCCATGGTCATTAGCGATCATGAGCTTGGCCGCGAGGCCGTCTGGCGCTACGACATACCCAGCGGCAGTTTCGAAGATCTGTTGTTCTCTGCTGATGGTTACGACGTCAGTGACGCGCTCCTGTCGACTGATCGGTCCCGGGTAATCGGCGTCAGTTACTACGAACACTTTCAAAAGGATCATTATTTTGATCAGCAGGCGGAAGCCACTGACCAGTTGATCGACAACAGTTTTCCCGGCCTCGAAACCAACGTCGTCAGTCGCAGCCTGGATGGCAAGCGCCTGATGATAGCGGCGCAACGCGACAATTCACCGCCGAAATACATCTGGCTGGACCTGGACAAGAAAACGGGCGGCGCGTGGTTCAGTCAATACCCGAACCTCGAGGGCAAGACGCTGCCGACCGTGCAGCCTTATGAATTCACCGCCTCGGATGGCACAACGTTGCAGGGTTACCTGACGATGCCGCTGGCGCCTGCCGCCGAGAAGCCGCCATTGATCGTATTCCCGCACGGCGGTCCACACAGCCGCGACTACCAGTATTTCAGCCCCTACGTGCAGTTCTTCGCCAACCGCGGCTTTGCAGTGCTGCAGGTCAATTTTCGCGGCTCGGAAGGATTCGGTTCCGCATTTGAGGCCGCCGGATACCGGCAATGGGGGCAGGCTATGCAACAAGACGTGTATGAAGCGGTTGACTGGCTGACGGCGCAGGACATCGTCGATGCCGATCGCAAGTGCATGGTTGGTGCGAGTTACGGCGGTTATGTTGCGTTAGTCGCCGCGTATCAAAGACCGCATGACTATCGTTGTATTGCCAGTATTGCAGGCATTGCCGACCTGTATGACATGGTTAATCTCGAGTCGTTGAATCCGGGTCGGAAGCCCATCGTTGCCAAATCGATTGGCGACGTTGGTTCACGGGAGGATGTGGAGATGTTGCGTGAGCACTCGGTGATCAGGCACGTCATAAAAATCCGTGCGCCCATCCTGCTGGTCCATGGCACGGTAGATACGCGCGTCGACGTGGCGCAATCGCGGGCATTTTATTCCCGCGCCAGTAAGGCGGATCTGGATATACGCTACCTGGAACTCAAAGATGGCACGCATTTTCTCGACGAGTACAACAACCGGCTCGCCGTCTTCGAGGCGCTCGATGAGTTTCTGGCCGAGCGGCTGCAGGCCGGAAGGTGATTCAGTCCGCACCTTCCTCCGCGAATAAGGGTTTGCTGCCAAGTATCTGTGCGCGGAGCAGAAAACTGACGAATACGGCAGTGCCGCAAATACCCATGTTGATAACCACATTTCGGATGCTGCCATCGTAGAGCAGACTGCTGACCAACGAGCTGAGCGCGGCGGCGAGGTTTTGCACAGTGCCGATAATGGACGCGGCTACGCCGGCAAATGCGGGTACCGGGTCCAGGGCCATGGCCGTTGCATTCGGCAGCAAGAGTCCGGTACCGAGCATGTACAGGCACACATTGCCCCATAGCCACCAAAAGGGCGCGGCATCCAGCCAGACGATCAAGAGCATCTGCAACGCGGCGACGCCGATCAGTACTGCGCCAACCCCCATCACGTGCATTGAGCTGTAGGTCAGTAGCAAGCGGCGATTGATGGTCGAGCCGAGCAGTATCGCGAACCCGGCGAGTGCAAAGATGAACCCGAACTGGGATACCGGGTAGCCGTAGATTTCGATGATCAATGCCGATGAGCTGGTGATCAGCGACAAGAAACCACTAGCCGTCAGCAGGACAAGCAACACACCGAACAGGCACTGACGGTGGCGGGAGAATTCGCGCAAGCTGATCCACAGTTGCCGCAGTATGTGGTGGTCGCGCACTGGCAAGCGGGTTTCGCGCAGGCCGCGATTGACGCCAATCAGCATCAGTCCGCCGCACACCGCTATCACGATGAACGGTGCGCGCCAGCCGGACACGGTCACCAGCAGCGAGCCGGCCATGGGGGCCAGCATCGGCGCAGCCGTGAATATCATCACCATGATGGTCAGCAGTCGGGCAGCTTCCTTGCCGCTGGCGACATCGCGAACGATTGCGCGGGCAATGACCGCACCGGCGGACGCGCCAATGCCTTGCAAGAAGCGGCCTGCCAGCATTTGTTCGATCGAGCCGGTAAAAGCGCAGATGGCACCACCAGCGATAAAAGTCAGCACGCCGGCGTACAGCACGGGCATGCGGCCGATCCGGTCCGAGACCAGGCCGGCGGGCAGTTGTCCCAGCGCGAGTCCAGCCATGAACCAGGTCACGATCTGCTGGCCGAGCGACAGGCTGGTGGCAAGTTCGCGCACCATTTCCGGAATGGCGGGCAGGCTCATGTCGATCGATATGGCGGCAAGGCCGGTCAGACAGCCGAGGATGAGAACAAAGCGGCGCTTGCCGGCGAGTCCGGAATTCATTGCAGTTTCTTAAGGTGGCGCAAAGTCGGGGCGGAAGTATGCCAGAGCAGGGCGGTGCCGTCCGGCACGGACCGGGAAACCTAATTGTTCGGGTGCACGGTTTTGCCGCCGACGTAGAGTTGCCGCAGTTCGTTCAGTCCCAGCCAGTAACTGAGTTCGCGCGGGTGTTGCAGGTCCCACTGCGCAATGTCCGCACGTTTGCCGACTTCCAGTGTGCCCGTGTCGTTATGCAGCCCCAGTGCTTGCGCGGCAACACGTGTGACCCCTGCGAGGCATTCCTCCGGTGTCAGACGAAACTGGCTGGTAGCGAGTGCCATGATGGCGCGAAGAGAGGCGACAGGCGAGGTGCCGGGGTTGCAGTCCGTTGCCAGCGCGATGGGTACACCGTGCTCGCGTAACGCCTCGACCGGTGGCAGTTGCGTCTCACGCAAAGTCAGGAACGCACCCGGCAGCAGGACGGCAACGGTACCGGCGGCGGCCATGGCGGCAATGCCGTCGGTCGAACTGTACTCAAGGTGATCGGCCGACAATGCGTGGTGGCGGGCAGCGAGGGCCGCGCCGCCCGTGTCACTCAGTTGATCGGCGTGCAGTTTCACCGGTAATCCGAGTGCGGCGGCCCTGGCAAACAGGCGGTTGACCTGTTCCGCGGAAAAGGCGATGGATTCACAATAGGCATCGACCGCGTCGGCGAGCCCATCGCTCGCAATTTGCGGCAGCAGCTCGCTACACAGCATGTCGATGTACTCATCAGCGTTACCGGCGAAGTCGGCCGGTACTGCGTGCGCGCCAAGGAACGTTGTACTGACAGTGATGTTGCGCAATTCACCGAGTTGTTTTGCCAGGCGCAACAGCCGCAACTCGGTTGCCGCATTGAGCCCGTAGCCCGACTTGATTTCCACGCTGGCAACGCCGTCGCGCTGCAAGGCGTCAATGCGTTTACAGCCTGCTGCCAGCAATTCGGCATCGCTGGCGGCGCGCGTGGCATTGACCGTGGACATGATCCCGCCGCCGGCGCGCGCGATGGCTTCGTAGCTGGCACCTTGCAGTCGCTGCTCGAATTCGGCGGCGCGATTGCCGCCGAACAGCAGGTGCGTGTGGCAGTCGATCAGCGCCGGCGTGAGCCACTGGCCGGCGGCCGATACCGTCTGTGTCGCTGCCACCGCCGGGCGTTCCGCTGCGGCGCCGAGCCAGGCGATGCGGCCATCACGGACTGCCAGCGCCGCGTCCTCAATGATGCCGTAGGCGCCGGCAGCGGCACGCATGCTGGCGATGCGCGCGTCAGTGATCAGGAGGTCCCAGTGCGGCATGGTGTTCGCCATCCCTGTTGCAATTCGGTGGAGGCAAACGGTAGCATGTCGTGACTTGTATATACAACCATTGGGAGCCTGTCCGGTGACGACGATTTTTGCCCGCAAAGCCTTGCTGCCAGAAGGCTGGCGCGCCAACGTCCGCCTGCAGATCGCGGCGGGCCGGATCGTGGCGGCAAGCCCCGACAACCGGCACGCTGAGGATGATGTCGACGCGGATATCGTAATCCCCGGCTTGTGCAATGCGCACAGTCACGCTTTCCAGCGGGCGCTGGCCGGCCATACCGAGCAGCGCGCCCCCGCACACCGCGACAATTTCTGGACGTGGCGCGAGCGCATGTACCGTTTGTCGGCGCTGATCGATGCGCCGCGGCTGATGGCGATCGCGCGGCAGGCCTACACGGAGATGGTGTCGAGTGGGTATACCTCGGTTTGCGAGTTTCACTACCTGCACGCAGCCGTCGAGAGCAATGCTGACGATCGCATGTACGATGCGTTGCTGGAGGCCGCGCGTGACAGCGGCATTCGCCTGATCTACGTGCCCGTACTGTATGAGCGCGGTGGCTTTGATAACGAACCCTTGTCGCCGCCGCAGCAACGTTTTCACCGCGAGCTGCCGGAGTTTCTGCATCACTACCGTCGCTGTCGGGAACGCGCCGGTAGTGACGCCACGGTCGGGATCGGTGCGCACAGCCTGCGCGCCGTGAGTGCGGAGTCGTTGCAGGAAATTGCCGCCGTTGCCGGCAGTGACAACGTGCCGATGCACCTGCACATCGCCGAGCAGCAACGGGAAGTTGAACAGAGCCTGGCCATTCGCCATCGCCGTCCCGTGCGCTGGCTGCTGGAGCAGCATGCGCTCAGTTCAAACTGGTGCCTCGTCCATGCAACCCACGTCGACGCTGACGAAGTCGCGGCCCTCGCCGAAAGCGGTGCGGTTGTTTGTCTGTGCCCCAGCACAGAGGCCAATCTTGGCGACGGCCTGTTTCCGCTGGCGGCCTATCTGCAACAGGGCGGGCGCCTGGCGATCGGCTCCGACAGTCACATCTCCATCAATCCTTTCGAGGAATTACGCTGGCTGGAATACGGGCAGCGCCTGGTTGCCGAACAACGCAACGTTGCCGCCATCGGCCAGTGCAATACCGGCAGTGCCCTGTTTGAGCGCGCGGCCCAGGGCGGCGCATTGGCGGCAGGCACAGACGGCGGCCGTATCGAGGCGGGCTGTGTCGCGGATCTGCTGCTGCTGGACGGTGCTGACCCCATGCTCGCCGGCCATGATGCCGACACGGTGCTGGATGCGCTGGTGTTCTCTGGCTATGCCTTGCCGCTCGACCGGGTCATGGTGAACGGCGCGTGGCAGGTGCTTGAAGGGCGCCACGTCAATCGTGGACTGGCGCGCGCGGCCTACCGCGATACGGTCGCCGAACTGTCCTCAATTCTCGGAGCGACGCACTGATGGCAGGCACTGTAAAGCCGCGTTACCGCGAACTCAAAGACAACATCATCGCGCGTATCTCCGCCGGCGAGTTGCGACCGCGCGATCGGGTGCCCTCCGAGAACGAAATGGTCGAGTCCTACGGTGTGTCGCGTATGACAGCGAACCGGGCGCTGCGCGAGTTGCACGCCGAAGGCTACGTTGAACGCGTCGCCGGGCTGGGCACTTTTGTTGCTGATCTGCGCGCGACATCCAACGTACTTGAAGTGCGCAGTATCGCCGACGAAATTGCATTGCGCGGCCGCAAGCATTCAGCGCGGGTGTTGCGGGTATCGAAGCAACATGCGCGTGGCGAAGTTGCCCGCTCTTTGCAGGTGGAAGCCGGTAGTGATGTGTTTCACCTGTTGCTCGTCCACGAAGAAAACGAGCAGCCCGTGCAACTGGAAGACCGGCATATCGTTGCCGGGTTCGCGCCGGATTGTTTGCAACAGGACTTCACGCAGATCACGCCGAGCGCCTATCTCAGTGCAATCGCGCCTCTGCAGGAAGCCGAACAAGTCGTGCGCGCCGCAATCCCGAACGCGGCTGTGCGCCAACACCTCAAGATGGAGACGGGCGAGCCCTGTCTCGTCATCGTGCGCCGAACCTGGGCGCACGGCCGGCCGGTCAGTTTCGGTCGCCTCAGTCATCCCGGCAGTCGCTTCGAGCTGACCGGACACTACGCACCGCCCGGTACGCCGCGCAGTACACCGCAGCAAAGCGTCGCCGGCGCGCACAACACACATACGGTGAAAGACGCATGAGCAACGACAGAATTGTACGAGCGCCGACAGGGACCACGCTGCAGGCGAAGAGTTGGCTGACAGAAGCGCCGTTGAGAATGTTGCTGAACAACCTCGATCCGATGGTGGCCGAGCGACCCGGGGACCTGGTCGTGTACGGCGGTATCGGCAAGGCGGCGCGGAACTGGGAATGTTTTGACGCCATTGTCAAAGCGCTCTGTGAGTTGCGCGATGACGAAACCTTGTTGATTCAGTCGGGCAAGCCGGTCGGCGTGTTTCCCACCCATGTGGACGCGCCGCGGGTACTGATCGCAAATTCAAATCTCGTTCCCGCGTGGGCCAATTGGGAGCATTTTCGTGAGCTCGATCGCAAGGGCCTGATGATGTACGGCCAGATGACGGCCGGTTCCTGGATCTACATCGGCAGCCAGGGCATCGTGCAGGGCACCTACGAAACGTTCGTGGAAATGGGGCGCCAGCACTACAACGGCGACCTGGCCGGCAAATGGATCCTCACGGCGGGACTCGGTGGCATGGGCGGCGCACAGCCATTGGCGGCGACCATGGCCGGTGCTTCGATGCTGGCGATAGAGTGCCAGTCCGACCGTATCGACATGCGCCTCAAAACCGGCTATCTCGACGAGCGCGCCGAAACCCTGGACGAAGCGATGGCGATCATCGAGCGTGCCGTGTCCGACAAGAAAGCGGTATCCGTAGGCTTGCTGGGCAATGCGGCCGAGTTGTTGCCGGAAATGTTACGCCGCGGCATCCGCCCGGATGCGGTGACCGATCAGACCTCGGCGCACGATCCGGCGAACGGCTATTTACCCGCTGGCTGGAGTGTTGCTGAATGGCTTGCGGCGCGCAGTGAGGATCCGCAGCGGGTGGCACGCGAAGCATCGACGTCCATGGTCAGGCACGTACAGGCCATGCTGGAATTCCAGGCGTTGGGTATTCCTGTTTTCGACTACGGCAACAATATTCGCCAGGTTGCGTTTGACGAAGGTGTCAGCAACGCGTTCGATTTCCCCGGTTTCGTTCCCGCCTATGTCAGGCCCTTGTTCTGCCGTGGCGTTGGGCCGTTTCGCTGGGCGGCACTGTCAGGTGATCCGGAGGATATCTACAAGACGGATGCCAAGGTGAAGGAACTCATCCCGGACGACCCGCACCTGCACAACTGGCTGGACGCGGCCCGCGAGCGTATTCAGTTTCAGGGTCTGCCGGCACGCATTTGCTGGGTGGGACTTGGGCAACGTGACCGGCTGGGGCTCGCGTTCAACGAGATGGTGCGCAACGGCGAACTGAAAGCGCCGGTGGTCATTGGTCGAGATCACCTCGACAGCGGTTCGGTGGCAAGTCCCAATCGCGAAACCGAAAGCATGCGTGATGGCAGCGATGCCGTATCTGACTGGCCGTTGCTGAATGCCTTGTTAAGCACGGCGGGTGGTGCGACCTGGGTGTCGCTGCACCACGGCGGTGGAGTCGGCATGGGGTATTCACAGCATGCAGGTCTCGTCATCGTTTGTGATGGCACGGAGGCGGCGGACCGGCGCATTGCCAGAGTCCTGTGGAACGATCCGGCCACGGGCGTGATGCGGCACGCCGATGCCGGCTACGAGGTAGCCATACGCTGTGCCCGTGAACATAAACTCAAAATGCCTATGCTGGGAGAACCCTCATGAACCTGCACATAGACGGTCAGGTTGTCACCCTTGCCGAACTGCGCGCTGCATGGGCAGAACCTGTGCGAATCACACTGGGCGACAAAGCCCGTCGCGGCATCCGCGCGTCAGCGGCGCAGATTCAAAAGGTCGTTGCCGGCGGCAAGTCGGTGTACGGCGTCAACACCGGTTTCGGACAACTTGCGCAGGTGCGGATCAGCAACGATGACCTGGTGAAGCTGCAGGAGAATCTGGTGCGTTCACATGCGGTGGGTGTTGGCGCATTGTTACCCGACGCTATCGTGCGGTTGATCATGGTTATGAAAGTAGTGGCGCTGGCACAAGGCTACTCTGGCGTGCGCGAAGAACTGGTCGACGCACTGTGCGCTTTGCTCAACAACGATATCTATCCGTCGATTCCAGCCAAAGGGTCGGTTGGCGCATCCGGCGACCTGGCACCGCTGGCGCACATGTCGGGCGCGTTGCTCGGAATCGGTGAGGTCAGGGTTGGCGGAAAGGCAATGCCGGCGGAGGCGGCGTTGACAGCGGCGGGCCTGGCACCGCTGCAGCTTGCACCGAAAGAAGGGCTGGCGCTGCTGAATGGCACGCAGGTCTCAACGGGGCTGACGCTCGCGGCGTTGTTCCGTGCCGAACACGTTATCGCGGCCGCGCTGAGCGCCGGCGCAATGTCTGCCGATGCGATCCAGGGCAGCGACACGCCGTTCGACCCCCGTATCCAGGAAGTGCGCGGGCAACCCGGGCAGATCGCCGTTGCGCGGGTATTGCGCGAATTGATGGCAGGCAGTGAAATTCGTGCTTCGCACATCGAATGTCAGCGAGTGCAGGATCCGTACTCGATCCGCTGTCAGCCGCAGGTCATGGGTGCCTGTGTCGATGTGTTGCAGCACGTTGCGCGCGTGCTCGAGACCGAGGCGAATGCGGTCAGTGATAACCCGCTGGTGTTTGCCGACTCCGGCGATGTGTTGTCAGGCGGAAATTTTCACGCCGAACCCGTGGCGATGGCGGCGGACTACCTCGCACTGGCCATTGCGGAAACCGGCGCGCTGGCAGAGCGGCGCACCGCGTTGCTGATCGATTCTCACCTGAGTGGTCTGCCGGCCTTCCTGATAACAGACGGTGGCTTGCATTCCGGTTTCATGATGGCGCAGGTGACGGCCGCCGCGCTGGCCTCGGAAAACAAATCACTGGCGCATCCGGCCAGCGTGGACAGTCTGCCGACCTCGGCCAATCAAGAAGATCACGTGAGCATGGCAACGTTCGCCGGCAACCGCCTGCATGGCATGCTCGACAACGTGGCCTGCATTATCGCCATTGAAGTTCTGGCGGCCGCCCAAGGCATCGACTTTCATCGTCCCAGAAAAAGCTCCAAAACGATCGAGCGCATCATTGAGCAGGTTCGCCGGTTCTCGCCGGCCTACGATTCTGACCGTTCTTTGTCCGGCGAGATCGAACAGCTTGCGGCGTTGATCGATGGCGGTGCATTTTCTGAATACTGTCAGCACGTGTTGCCCAGTTTTCCCGCATGAGCAATTCAGTTTTTTCTTTTCATGAGGGCTCGACGCCACTGCTGATCAGCATTCCGCACGATGGCCGTGAGGTGCCGGACAACATCGCGAGTCGCATGACCGCTGTGGGCAAGGCATTGCCGGATACCGACTGGCATGTTGCCCGGCTTTACGATTTCGCGAAAGCACTGGGCGCGAGCCTCATCATTGCGCGCCAGTCACGCTACGTGGTCGATCTCAACCGGCCCGCGGCCGACGTGCCCTTGTACCAGGGTCAAGTATCGACCGGCGTGTGCCCGGCAAGGACATTTGGCGGCGAACCGATCTATAGCGATGCCGCAACCGTGGGTGCAGAAGAGCAGGCGCAACGTATCGCGCAGTATTGGCGGCCTTATCACACGAGAATCGAGCAGGCGCTCGACCACCTGAAAGAACGATACGGTTATGCGTTGCTGTGGGACGCGCATTCGATTGCCAGCGAAGTCCCGGCATTGTTCGACGGTGAGCTGCCGGTGCTGAATCTTGGTAGCTTTGATGGCAAGAGCTGCAGCCCGTCTATTCGCCGTGAACTGGCGGGCTGCGCGGCCCGATCGCCGTTTTCCGCGGTATGCGACGGTCGCTTTAAAGGCGGTTTTATCACCCGGCACTACGGTCGCCCTGAAATGAACGTGCACGCGCTGCAGCTTGAGCTGGCGCAGCGCAGTTACATGAATGAAAAGACTTTGCGTTATGATGCCAGCCGCAGCAAGAAACTCGCTGACACGCTGCGCGGTTTGCTGGAAACGTATTTGCAAAGCGCGAAATCCGCATTAGCGCCCGTATAGCGAGGTGGGCGCCCCGGGGGAACGATGAGCGACAAGAAAGGCATACACGAGTTGTACGCGGCGGATGCGGCAGAAGCCGACCGGCAATTGTGGGGACGCAAGACCGATCCGCTGTCCCGTCGCGGTTTTCTGCGCGGCAGCGGCTTGGCCGCGATGACAGCGGCGGTAGGCGCTTCCATTCCGTTTGCCGAGTACATGCCCGGTGGCTTGATTCCGGCGGCGCTTGCGCAATCTGACGAGCCGTTTGCGGTGCCGGGCAAAGAAGGCTTGATCGTACTAAATGACCGGCCGATCAACGCGGAAACACCGGCGCACCTGTTGAACGACGACGTGACGCCTGCGAGTCGCCTGTTTGTGCGCAACAACGGCGTACCGCCCGCCACTGCTGATACCTCGGCCGACGACTGGGTCTTCGAGATTGGCGGTGAATCCTGCGGCAGGCCGATGCGCATGACGGTCGGCGAACTGAAACAAACATTCAAACATCACACGCTGCAACTGCAAATCGAGTGCGGTGGCAACGGCCGCGCGGAATTTAATCCACCCGCGCGCGGTAATCAGTGGAGTACCGGCGCGGTTGGCTGCCCGGAATGGACCGGTGTGCGCCTGAAAGACGTATTGCGGCATGCGGGCATCAAAGACGATGCCGTTTACGTTGCGTACGAAGGTGCCGACAGTCACCTGTCCGGCGATCCATCGAAGCGGCCTATTTCGCGCGGTGTGCCGGTAGCCAAAGCGCTGGAGAACGAATCGATGCTGGTTTGGGCCATGAACGGCGAACCGCTGCCGGTGTTGCACGGTTACCCGCTGCGCATGGTGTGTGGTGGCTGGCCCGCGTCCGTCAGCGGCAAATGGCTCAACAAACTGCTGATACGGGATCGCGTGCATGACGGTGAAAAAATGACCGGCCAGTCATACCGCGTGCCGTGCAAGCCGGTCGCGCCGGGTACGGAGGTCGCCGACGAGGACATGTGCATTATCGAGTCGATGCCGGTGAAGTCCCTGATCACGCTGCCGAAGTCCGGCATCAGCCACGGCATTGCGGATGCGCTGGCAGTACGCGGCCACGCCTGGGCGGGTGATGACGCCATACGCGAGGTGCATACCTCGATAGATTTCGGCGCCAGCTGGCAACGTGCCCGGTTGCAAAAAGCGGCGAACCGCCTGGCCTGGCAACACTTCGATGCCAGCATTCGCTTCCCACAAACCGGCTACTACGAAGTCTGGGCCCGCGCCGAAGACGCGAAGGGCCGGCAGCAGCCGATGGTCCTGCCGGGCTGGAACCCGCGCGGCTATCTCAACAATGCCTGCCACAGAATCGCGGTACAGGTGACGGCGTGATGCGCGCTGTCACGCTATTGCTTTGCCTGCTGGCGACCTCCGTTTCTGCACAGGAGGTGGACGAGGCCAGCGGCCTGATCAAAGCCGATGGCTGGCAGCTGGTACGGATTCACTGCGGCGGTTGTCATTCGCACAAACTGGTCACCGGGCAACGCGCGGATCGGCAGACCTGGCTGGCGATCATTCGCTGGATGCAGGCAACGCAGAATCTCTGGCAGTTCGACGATGCGACTGAAAAAGGCATACTCGACTACCTTGCGGCCAATTACGCACCGCAGTCAGATCGGCGGCGCGCGCCCATTCCGCCACAGTTGATGCCACCGCGACCCGCCGTTGACAGCGGCGACTGAACGCGGCACTGGCAAGAGGAGCCGTTCATGAAATACCGAATACTTGGAGTCTGTCTTGCTTTGTTGGTCGTCAGTGTATTGCCGGCCGATACGTTCGCAGCAAGTGCTGCAGAAATTGACGCAGAAGTTCGCGAGACGCTGATCAAATTCAATGAAGAAGTAAACGGCGCGGAGGTGTTCCTGAACAACGCCGCTGGTTACCTGGTCTTTCCGCGGGTCATCAAACTGGGTATCGGTATTGGTGGTGAAACCGGCGAAGGTGCGTTGCGGGTCAATGGTAAGAACGTTGGCTACTACCGCACATCTGCCGGTTCCTTCGGCTTGCAGCTCGGCGCACAGGCCAAGTCCATCGTGATTGTCTTTATGACCAAAGCGGCGCTGGACAAGTTTCGCAACAGCTCGGGCTGGAAAGTGGGTGTCGATGGTTCGGTTGCGTTGATCGATATCGGCGCAGGCAAGTCCATCGACTCACAAAACGTGAAAGACCCGGTGGTGGGTTTTGTATTCGGCTCCAAAGGCTTGATGTACAACCTGACTCTGGAAGGTTCGAAGATCAGCAAGCTGGACAAGAGCTAACGCGCAGCGATTGCAGGTATCGCCGGACTGGCTGATATGGCACGTGCCGACAAGAAAAAACGCAAGAAAGCGAAGAAGCCCAAAGAGCCGTTCGTCGCCAGGATGAAACGGCGTGGCCGGGAAGCCTATGGCCTCGGCCAGACCCTGGTGCACGAGCCGCGTGCCTTTCCCGGCGCGTGCGGCGGACTGTTAAAACGTTCGTTCCGCACGATGTGGGAGGCCCGCGGCGGTGGCTTCTACGCCTGCGGCTTCGTACTCACGTTCATTTGGCTGGAAATATCCACACTGTTCTCCGAGTTGATGTCAGCGACCGGTGTAGGCTCGTTCCTGAGCGATCAACTTCTCGAGTTTCTGTTTCGTTTTTCGTTGCAGTCGATCGGCAATACCGTGCAGGCATTCGTCTGGCCGGCACTCATCATTGACGAGTATGAGCTGTGGGGCATCGCCGGCATTGCGATCAGTTACTTGCTGTTTTCGCAGTTCCTGAAGTCGGCTTTGACGAAGTGGTTGTTCGCGGACGCGGATGCCGGCTTGTCGGCTGTCGCGCAATCGTCGGGCAACGGCGATCAGGGCGACAAGCCTGTCTAAGGAATGTTTGACGCGAGCTGCTGCCGCCAGCTGGCCGTTGCCGAATCCACTTCAGTAATTGCGCTGCGTATGGCCATCAGGTTCGCATCGCGCAACAACCTGACCCGACCGTCTTCGACTTTCAAACCCAACTCGGCGAATACCGGGCTCGTGTCCGGAAACCCGGCCGCATCGGCATACCGCCGGTACAACGGCATGAATACCGTGCGCCCGCTGAGATCATCGAGCGTCGCAAACAATTCGGGACCGCTCCAGACCCGGTCGGATGGCAGGCAGCAGGATTGCAATAGTTGCAGCACGCTGTCCAGCGTCTGCTGGCCATTGCTTTGTTCGCGCAAGGCAACGTCGGCCATCAATGCCAGCGCGGCGCCACTCCAGTAAACCTTCATGTTCGCGTCGCGTTTGCCGCCTTCGGCCGCGTCATTCGGCGACAGCTCTGGCCGTGACATGCGTCCGCGGGCATAACCTTCGTACAGTTTTTGCCACGCATGTTGCGGGTCGTAGGTGCCGGAGCGGGCCAGCAAGACATTCTGGTAGTACTGCGCGAAGCCTTCGGAGATCCAGCGATGATTGCGGTTCACGTAGGGCAGCATCAGGTGGCTGAATTCGTGTGCTGCCGTCCAGTCGTTCAAAAACGCCGACAGTGGTTGCGCCGGGTCAACGTACAGCTCAACCGATTCACCACCGTCGCGCACCACACGGCCGAACGGAACCGCGCCGCCACTGCGACGCGAGTTCTCGGCGACCGGAATGACGAGTACCTGCGGTGAGGGGTTTGGAAAGCGGCCGTACGCGAGACTGACATCGGTCGCTGCTGCTTTCACCCAGCGCAATAGTTCACTGTGATCAACAGCGGTTTCGCCGCGCAGCAGGCTAACCCGCAAGGTTGCGCCGGGTACGGCAATTTCGTGGTAATCAAAGCGGCCGAAGGCTGCGGCAACGTCGGCATTCTCTGGCGACTTGCGCACACGGTACGTCGTGCGCTGTTCATCCAATGCCTGCCACGGAACAGCGACATTGATACCAGTCGGCAAGTTGAAATCGACCAGCAGTTCGGAAGTGTGGGTGATTTCCGGACGCCACAACCAGAGTGCGGGCGACACGATAATGTTGTCGGCACTGAGTCCCCGGTTCTGACGTTGTTCGCTCGCGGCTGCGCGCAAGTTGACGGTATAGCTCATGCAGCGTATGCCCTCGGCGGGCACGATCATGCGCCGGTTGCGCATTCGCAGGCGTGGGTCATCATCGCAGTTTTGAAAGTCGGCCAGGTAACGGCCGGCACGGGGTGAGCGTGCCGCGACGCTGTGCACGCGTCCGTCGAAGCGCGCTTCTACGCTCATGTGTTCGAGGTCTGCACTAACTGTGATGGTGTACTGATGCAACGCGGGCGTCACATTGGCAAACGCATTGCCGGCCAGCGGCAAGAGCAGCCAGAGGTACAGTATTGCGGTCAGCGTTGCTTGTTTCGTTGTGTCGCTCGAAGTCATGGTTGGAATTGTGCCGTAGTTGCGTTGCATCGCTCTCGAGTCACCGGGCCTGAGACCTGGGCGCGCCGCTTGCGTCATCTACTTATTTCGTCTGGCGCAGTACTGCGAGACATTATGCCGCCGTCCCGCCGGTATGTAAGGGTTGGACCTTGCGACTGTGATTGCGGTCACAGTCGCACGTTCGCAATGCTGGCACGGATCACAAGGCTGTTTGGCTGCCGTTCAGGAACGATCAGGCAAGCTCGGCAGTCCAGCACAGCAAGATTACAAATGAGATGCATTCGCATCTCGATGCTGGCGTGTCGTCGGGCAGCAGAAATGTTTTAAGATGGCGCGGCGGGTTGGTGATAATTTGCCTGTTAATGCGCAAGTAAAAAGGAGAGACCCTTGAGTAAGATTGCGAGACGTCAGTTTATTCAGTTGTCGGCAGTGGCTGCTGCCGGTTATTTCGTCAGCCCGGGTCGGGAAGCAAAGGCACAGGACCTGCCGCACGTGACCGAAGATGATCCGACGGCAATGGCGATGAAGTACACGCACGACACCAGCACGGTGGACCCGGCTACGCGGGCCAAGCCTGACGAGAACCAGAACTGCGCAAACTGCGCACTGATTCAGGGTGCCGATGGTGACGAGTGGCGACCCTGCCAGATTTTCCCCGGCAAGCTGGTCAACGCCAACGGCTGGTGTTCTGTCTGGGCCCCCAAAGCCTGATTTGAAACATGCCCCGGCGCTCGGCCGGGGCCATGTATCGAATGAACAACCCGGAAATCCAACACTTCTATCACGCCGGTACCGGTACGCTGTCCTACGTGGTCAGCGATCCGGCCACGGCGTCGGCGGCCGTAATCGACCCGGTGCTGGGATTCGACATCGTGTCGGGACGCAGCGATGCCAGTCAGGCGCGCGATATCGTGGAATACCTCGGTGCGCGTGACCTGAAGCTGCAATGGATACTCGAAACACACGCCCATGCCGACCACCTGAGCGGTGCGCAGTACATACGCGCAAGCCTCGGCGGCAACGTGGCGATCGGCGAGGGAATACGCAGTGTGCAGGAGCACTTCGGCAAGATCTTCAATCTGAAGGCGCCGTTTCGCCCTGACGGTCACCAGTTCGACCAGTTATTTGCCGATGGCGAAAGCTTCTCAATCGGTACGCTGCCGGTTGAGGTCATCGCAACCCCCGGCCACACCAGCGACAGTGTCACTTACCGCATAGGCAATGCGGCATTCATTGGCGACACGATGTTCATGCCCGATGCGGGTACGGCGCGCTGCGATTTCCCGGGCGGCGACGCGGGTTTGCTGTTCGATTCAATCAGCCGGATTCTCAGCTTGCCGGCGGATACCCGCTTGTTCGTTTGTCATGACTACCAGCCCGGTGGCCGTGAGCTGCAATTCGAAACCACCGTCCGTGAGCAGGCGGCGAACAATATCCACATTGGCAATGGTCGCAGCCGCGAAGAGTTCATTGAGTTGCGCGAGACCCGAGATCGCGGCCTGAACCTGCCAGCGCTGATACTGCCTGCCTTGCAGATTAATATCCGCGCCGGCAACCTGCCGCCGGCTGAGGACAACCAGGTCGTCTACCTGAAAATACCGCTGGACCTCGTCTGACCTGAGAGAAGAGCTTTCAGTGCTTCACGGGCGCCGCAGCCTGTGTACAATTCGCCGGCCCACACTTAAGCAGCCTCAGTCCGCGGAGAACTACCTTGTTTGATTCGCTAAACGCGTTGCCTTCCGACGCGATTCTCAGACTCATTGCCGAACACGCCAATGATGCCCGTAGCAACACTGTCGATCTCGGCGTGGGCGTGTACCGCACCGAAGACGGCGAAACACCGGTCCTGAAATCGGTAAAAGCGGCGGAGCGACAGGTGCTGGAGACGCAGACGACCAAGACCTACCTGGGTTCGGGTGGCGATCCCGAATTCAATGCGCTGATTCAGAAGCTGACCTTCGGCGACGAAGTTGCGGCCGAGCGCGTGATGACCTTGCAGGCCCCCGGCGGCTCCGGTGCGTTGCGGGTTGCGGCAGGAGTTATCAGCCGTGCGCGCGAAAACGCAACGGTCTGGCATTCCGACCCGACCTGGGCGAATCACGTGCCGTTGCTCGCCGGCGCCGGCCTGACGCTCAAACCCTACCCGTATTACGATGCCGAGGCGCGCACGATCCGCTTCGAGCAAATGCTGGAAACCCTGTCACAGGCGCCGGAAGGTGACATCGTCCTGCTGCACGGTTGTTGCCACAATCCGACCGGCATGGACCTCAGCCGCGAGCAATGGCAGGCCGTTGCGGAGTTGCTGGCCAGCCGCAAACTGCTGCCGTTCGTGGACCTTGCCTACCAGGGCTTTGCGGAAGGCATAGAAGAAGATGCCTATGGCATACGCCTGCTGGCAGGCATGGTGCCGGAAATGGTCGTGGCTACATCGTGCTCCAAGAACTTCGCGCTTTACCGGGATCGCGTCGGTTCGCTGTCCATTGTGACCAGCAATGCCAAGACGGCCGGCATCGTCCGCAGCCAGGCACACAACCTGGTACGCACGATGTACTCAATGCCGCCCGATCATGGTGCAGCTGTCGTCCGCACAATACTCGGCGATGCCGAACAGCGCGCGAACTGGGTGAACGAAGTAAAGGAAATGCGCGAGCGGCTGCAGGCGATGCGGACCGGTCTCGTAGCAAAGTTGCGCGACAAAGCACCGGATCACGACTTCTCGCACATCGAACGCGCGAACGGCATGTTCTGCTTTGTTGGTATCTCGGAAGAGCAGGTCGAGCAACTCAAGAAGGATTGCGGCGTTTACATGGTCGGTTCCAGCCGTATCAACGTAGCCGGTATCACCCCTGGCAATGTTGACTATCTCGCGGAATCGATAGCCTCAGTTCTCTGAAGCCGGCGGCACCACCTCTCCTGACCACCACATGCGATCGCCCGCGTTGATGCCGAGGCGATCGCTGGTGCCGGCGTTCAGCTCCAGCACGTAGCTCACGTCTTCAATGGCCCGCACCGATTTCAGTGACTGCGGTTCGGTATCGCGGGCGATGGACGAAATGGTGCCGTCCTTGCGGATAAACAGCATGTCGAGCGGAATGAAGGTGTTCTTCATCCACATCGAGTACCGGTCGCTGTCCGGATAGACGAACAACATGCCGCGCCACTCGTCCATCTGCCGTACGTGCATCAGGCCGCGTTGCCGTTGCTGGTCGTTAATGGCGAGGTGTATGTCAAAGCGGTAACAGGCATTGCTGCTGGCGCTGATAACGATACTGCTCTGCGGGAAGAACGCATCCAGCGCGTCGTCCGCGAACGCGAGGCCGGACGCGCACAGGATGCTTGCGGCGATCAGGAGTCGGGACATCTTCATCATGGTTCCACTTGCCAGTTCACGCGGCCACTGTAACGCAGCTCGCGAATAGTGACGCTGCCATTGCCGTTGAGTTCGGCCAGTGGCGCGAGGCAGTACGCGATGCCGGTGACAGCGTATTGCTGGCCGGAATCGTCGAGCGCTTGCTGCGCAGTGACGTCAGACCAGCAGATTTCGCTGTCCTGATTGCTGTAGAAACGACCGCTGTTTTCTTCCATCAACGTGATTGTGGTAACCAGTTCGTTGGCCGTCTTGCCAGGTTGCAGCGCGGGCAAGGCGACGATGAAGGCGAGCTGACGATCACTGCCATCGATCGAAGCGGTGCCCGCGAAGCGCAGTCGCGCGCCATTGCCAAACGGTCGCGGCATGCCCTCGCAGGTGAGATCAGACGCCGTCCAGCGAAGGTCAGTGCGCAAATCGCCATAAAGCTGCACGGCGAAGTGGCCTGTGTCGTCACAGGCAGTCGCGGCCTCATCGCTGCTGGCGGGCCAGGCCGCGATGAGGGCGGCGAAAACAATTATCAAACGCATGGAATCGGTCAATGGCGGAAAAGCGCCTAGTTTATGCAATGTAGGTCGCAAAAGGTGGTCGTAATGCATTTGCCATTGCGCGGCCATTTCGGGTTAGCGGTTTCGCGTGCAACCAGCGCGGCCGGTGCCGCTGCTGCCTTGAACAATGCAGCGGAAAAACTGTCTGGTTCAAATAAGCAGGAGCAGGCCCTACAATGGCACGCCTTTTGGCAAGCCCGTTTTCAATGTCGGAGTACCGGATGAGCGTAGCAGAACAATTCCAAAAGCTCGAAGCGCACGTAAGTGGCTTAATCATAGGCCAGGCGCATCTGATCAATCGCATGCTCATTGCGTTGCTGTGTGACGGCCATTTGCTGGTGGAGGGTGCGCCCGGACTGGCCAAGACCCGTGCTATCAAGGTGCTTTCGGAGAGTATTGAAGGCGATTTCCACCGCTTGCAGTTCACTCCGGACTTGTTGCCGGCTGACCTGACGGGTACGGAAATTTACCGTCCTGCCGACGGCAGCTTCGAATTTCGTTTCGGCCCGCTGTTCCATAACCTGATCCTCGCGGACGAAATCAACCGCGCGCCAGCCAAGGTGCAGTCCGCGCTGCTCGAGGCGATGGAAGAGCGGCAGATCACCGTTGGCGAGAAGAGCTACCCGCTGTCGCCCTTGTTCATGGTGATGGCAACCCAGAACCCGATCGAGCAGGAAGGTACCTATCCGCTGCCCGAAGCTCAGCTCGACCGTTTCCTGCTGCACGTGCAGGTGGGCTACCCGAGCGTTGAAGACGAGCGCCGCATCCTGCGGCTCAACCGTGACGAAGCCAAGGCCGGCGAACGCGACGCGTTCAAGCCGCCCGAACAACTGTCGCAGGCGAGCGTCATGGCCGGCCGGCAGGAGATTCTCGGCCTGCATTTGTCGGACGAACTTGAGCAATACATCGTCAATATCGTGGTGGCGACCCGCAACCCGCAAAACGTGGATGCAACGCTCGCAGGACAGGTGCTGTACGGTGCCAGCCCGCGTGCCTGCATGGGCATCGACCGCGCCTCGCGTGCTCACGCCTGGCTCGCCGGCCGTGACTACGTCGGCCCGGAAGACATTCAGGCCGTCGCCTCCGACGTACTGCGGCATCGCCTGGTGCTGAGCTTTGAGGCCGAGGCCGATGGCATCAGCCCGGATTCAATTATCGAACGCATCCTCGACGGCGTCGGCGTTCCCTGAGCGGGAGAGCGGCAGAAGGACGAATCGTGCGCCACGACCACTTACCTACGGATGCATCGCCGGTCAGCGTCAGTCAGAAAGGACTGATACGGCTGGCCGGGCCGGCACGTGGCATCGCCCTCGACGTCCTGCGTGTCAATTCTTTGCAGGCGGGTGCGTACGTGTCGCACTTCAAAGGTCGCGGCATGGAGTTCGACGAGTCGCGTCCCTACCAGCCCGGCGACGATCCGCGCAACATTGACTGGCGCGTGACGGCCCGCAGCAGCGAGGCCTACACCAAGCTGTTTCGCGAAGAGCGTGAGCGACCGGTGCTGGTCATGGTCGATCTGCGCAGCAACATGCACTTCGCCACGCGCGGTAGTTTCAAATCGGTGTCGGCAAGTCGGGCGGCGGCATTGCTGTCGTGGTCGGCGCACCATCGCGGAGACCGCCTCGGCGGCATTATTTTCGGCGACACCATGCACCGCGAATTAAAGCCGCGACTGGGACGTCAGGCAGCATTGCGTTACGTGCATCAGCTCGCGAGTCACCCCGACTGGGCGAACAAAGTACAGGTGCCGGACAGTGACGTCAGCGCGCCATTGTCTTCGGCCATGTCAGCACTGCGCCGCGTTGCGCGTCCGGGCAGTCTGGTTATTGTGATCAGCGACTTCCTTGGCTTCGACCGCTCCGCGCAGGCCTATTTGTCAGGCGTTGCGCGACACAGCGAAGTACTGGTGGTGAACGTCAGCGATCCGCTGGAACGCGAGCTGCCGCCACCCGGTCATTATCGCCTGGTATCGGCAGAACGGGAGATGTCCATCGATACCTATTCGCGTGCCGCGCGCGTTGATTATCACGATGCCTGGGCACAACGGCAGGAAGCACTGGAGGCGTATTGCCAGCGCTACCGGATTCACCAGATGCCGATGTCCACTGACGACGACCCGGTGGAGTGCCTGCAGCAGGCGCTCGGCCGTCGCAGCCACTGAGCGGATGCAGCAGCAACCATGAATCCTGAGAATCTCCCGCTGCGCGACCTGCACTTGCCCGAGCCCATCGGTTGGTGGCCACTCGCACCCGGCTGGTGGTTCCTGATCGCACTGGCGGCGACCGGTATCCTCTGGCTGCTGTGGCGCGCCTGGCGACAGTGGCAACGGGCCGCTGTGCGGCGTATCGCGTTAAGAGAGCTGAACCGGCTCGAGGGAAATTATCAGCAGGACGGCAATGCCGTCCTGCTCGCGCGACAACTGTCGGCGCTGACCCGGCGCACCATGCTGGCTTATGCGCCGCGTCTCGATATTGCCGGCCTGACCGGCGAGGCATGGCTCGCGTTTCTTGACCGTGGTTTGCCGAGTCCCGTGTTCGTTGCCGGGCCCGGCCGCAACCTGGAGTCGTTGCCGTATCGCGCGGAACGTGCGGACACCGCACAGGTGGATGTCCCGGCATTGATTGCCGCCGTCAAACAACGCCTGGCGACGCCATTGCCGGAGGAACGGGTCTGATGTGGTCGCTTGCCTGGCCGTGGATGTTGCTCGCGCTGCCGCTGCCATTGCTGGTGCGCAAGCTCCTGCCGCCGGTGAGCGGCGCACAGGAAGCCGGATTGCGGGTCCCCAGCTTGTCCGGGTTCTCGGTACTGGCCGATCGCTCCGAGGTTGAGCAACTCCTGAACTGGCGTTTCTGGCTGGCGGTGATCGCCTGGCTGTTACTGGTACTCGCGGCGGCCAGACCGGAACGCATCGGCGATGAACTGGACGTGCCGGTGTCGGGGCGCAACCTGATGCTGGCTGTGGATCTGTCCGGCAGTATGGATGCCAAGGATTTCGAGCTCGGCAGCCGCAAGGTTGATCGCCTGACGGCCACTAAGGCCGTTGCCAGCGACTTCATCATGCGCCGCGAAGGTGATCGTATCGGACTTATCCTGTTTGGCGAGCGTGCTTATCTGCAAGTGCCGCTGACCCTGGATCGCGAGACGGTCAACGTGCTCTTGATGGAAGCGTTCATCGGTCTGGCCGGGGAGAAAACCGCCATCGGTGATGCAATCACGCTGGCCGTTAAACGCATACACGACCAGGGCGATGTAGGCGGCGATCAGGTCCTGATCCTGCTGACGGACGGTGCGAACACGGCCGGTGCCGTCGATCCGCTCAAAGCCGCCGAACTTGCGCAGCAAATCGGCTTGCGTATTTACACGATCGGTATCGGCGCCGAATCAATCTCGGTGCCGTCAATTACCGGCGGCATGCGCCGGGTTAATCCATCCGCGGACCTTGACGAAGAAACCTTAACGACGATTGCTGAACAGACCGGAGGTCGCTATTTCCGGGCTCGCGACACGGCATCGTTGCAGGATATTTATCGCTTGCTGGATGAGATGGAACCGGTGGCCGAACCTGAAGCCGGCTTCCGCCCGGTGACGGCGCTCTTTTACTGGCCACTTGGCGGTGCCGTGGTGCTTGCGATGTTGATGGCACTGGCAAACCTGCTCGCCGGGTGGCGGGTAGCAAGAGAATTGAAACGGGGCTACGGAGCAGTGCGCGATGCCGGCTGAGTTTCATTTCCTGCGACCGGACTGGCTGTGGGCTTTGCCGCCCGTCGTGCTGGCCATCGCCTTGCTCGCGCAGCGACGACTTTCCGCCGGTAGCTGGCAACGGGTCGTTGACCCGGCGCTGGTGCCGTACGTGCTGTCGAGCTCGCAACGGCATCAGGGCGTATACCGCTGGTGGCTGGTATTGCTGGGCGCCGTGCTGGCTATCACCGCATTGGCCGGGCCGGCCTGGAACCGCGTCGACCAACCGGTATTCCGCTCCGATCAGGCACTCGTGATCGCGCTCGACCTGTCGCGTTCGATGGACGCGCAGGACCTGACGCCGAGCCGGCTGGTGCGTGCCCGCCTCAAAATTCTCGACATCCTCGACAAGCGATCGGCCGGGCAAACCGCGCTGGTTGTCTATTCATCCAACGCCTTTACGGTCACGCCGTTAACGACTGACGCGGACACCGTTGCCGCACTCGTCAACAGTGTCAGTACCGATATCATGCCGAGTCGCGGCAGCTATCCGGTGGCAGCGATCGACAAGGCTCGGCAGTTGCTCGATCAGGCCGGCTCAAACAACGGCGAAGTGCTGTTGATTGCCGATGGCGGTTCGTCGCTGGCGGCCGAACAGGCGGCTCGCGACCTGCTGGATGCCGGCTACCGATTGTCGGTACTGGCGGTGGGTACGCCCGAAGGTGCGCCGATTCCGCGCGCCGAGGGCGGCTTCGTGACCGACCGTTCAGGGCAGATCGCCGTGCCGCGGCTGGAAGCCGATGGCCTGCAAATGCTGGCCCAGGCCGGTGGCGGTCGCTACAGCGTAATCACGACCGACGATGCCGATATCGAACGCCTGATGGCTGCGCCAACGAGCAGCAGTGCGGCGGGCGATGACGAGCGGGCGACCGATCAGTGGCGCGAAGAAGGGCCGTGGTTGCTGCTGTTGCTCGTGCCACTGGCGGCACTGGCGTTCCGCCGCGGCTGGGTTCTGGTGCTGGTGATGGCGGTGTTGCAGTTCCCGCAACAGGCACAGGCGTTGACCTGGTCCGATCTCTGGAAGACACCCGATCAACAAGCGAGTGAACTGCTTGCCGAGGGCGATGCCGAGGCGGCGGCCGAACGCTTTGAACATCCCGACTGGGAAGCCGTTGCGCGTTACCGTGCCGGGCAGTTTGCCGAAAGTGCCGCGGCATTTTCGGGGCGCGACGGTGCCACTGCGCTGTACAACCTTGGCAACTCGCTGGCACGCATGAGTCAGTTTGATTCGGCTATCGAAGCGTACGAGAAATCGCTGGCGATCGACCCGACCAATGAAGATGCCATGTACAACCGCGACCTGCTGAAGGACATCCGCGACGCACAGGACGCAAAGAACAATAACTCGCAGGATAACAGCGGCGAGTCCGGTGGCGAGGCGCAGCAATCCGAAGGCGACAGTCAGTCGGACCAGTCAGGCGAGCAGGGCAGCGATGGTTCACCGGGCGAGGAATCTGAAAGCGAAGATTCCGCGCGCGAACGTGAAGTGAGCGAAGACGACCTTGCCGCCATGCAGGAAGAACTTGAACGCGCCGCACAGGAAGCGGCGGAACAGGGTGACGAGACCGAGCCACAGGACGGTGATGCCGAGGCCCAGGCCGCTGCACGTCGGGTGCAGGAGCAGGAGCAGGCGATGGAACAGTGGCTGCGGCGCATACCGAACGATCCGGGCGGTTTGCTGCGCCGTAAATTCCGTTATCAATATCAACGCGAGGGACGCGATCAGGACGGCAACAATGTGTGGCCTGACGACGAGGTGAAACCATGGTAAGTACGGTTGCTGCGTATGGCAGGGGGATGGCGCGACGACTATTGCAGACAACGTTCGCGCTGTTGATGAGTGCGGCAATAGTGCCTGCAATGGCAGCTGTTGTTGCCAGCGTGGACCGGCCCGAAGTGGAGTTGAATGAATCTTTCACGTTGAAGATCACGGTCGATACCGCGATTGATGTCGAGCCCGACGTCGCTGCGCTTGAGACCGATTTTTACATCGGCACGCGCAGTCACATGAGTAACACCACCATCGTCAACGGTCAGATCAGCCGCAGTCGCACCTGGACCTATGTACTGATGGCGAAACGCGAAGGTGATCTCGTTATACCGCCCGTCACTGTCGCCAATGAGCGCAGTGAGCCGCTGGAAATTTTCGTCAAGCCCGTGACCAGCGATGCGCCCGGCGAGGCCGACATATTCATTACTGCGGAAGCCGATCTCGGCGAGGCTTACGTGCAGTCGCAGATCCTGTATACGCTCAAGGTGTATCGCGCGGTATCGACGCGACAACCCAGGTTGTCCGAGCCCGAAATCAGTGGCGTAGATGTGCTGGTCGAAATGGCCGGGGACGAGCGCAGCTATGACGCCATATTGAACGGCAAGGCTTACAACGTGGTCGAGCGTGTTTATGCGTTGTTCCCGCAGGCCAGTGGCGAGCTGAACATTGCGCCCGTGCGGTTTGAGGCGCGGGTATTGCGCGACGGCCGCATCACCGGTCGCAAAGTATTCCGCTCCGAACCCGTGAGCATCAGTGTGCAACCCATACCGCCACCGCCTGCTACACACCCGAACGCTGTCTGGTTGCCAGCGCACAGTGTCGAGCTCAGCGAAGACTGGTCGCGCGAACCGGGCGACCTGCCGGCTGGCGAACCCATCACCCGGCACATTACCGTCACCGCGTTGGGACAGTTGTCCACGCAAATCCCGGTTATCGAACCGGAATCAACAAGCGAGCTGAAAATCTATCCCGACAAACCGGAGCTCAGTGTGGTTGCCGTGCCGCGCGGCATACTTGCCACTCGCAGCGAACAGTACGCCATGATTGGCGTCAATGCCGGCCCGATTGAACTGCCAGCGGTCGAGCTGCCGTGGTGGGATATTGCGGCAAGCGAATGGAAAATCGCCAGCCTGCCAGCCCGAACCTTGCAGATTAAACCGTCGGCTATTGCGTTGCCGCAGCAACCGGTCGCTGTCACCGACGAGCCGAGCAGTGAAGTGGAGACGGTCTACGTGGATGACCCGTTCTGGCAACGCATCAGCGAGGGCCTCGCGGTCGCGTGGTTGCTGACCTTGTGCGCCTGGTGGTGGTCGCGCCGCAGCCCCGGTGCCGAGATCAGCAAGGAGCCGCCGGCCATGCCGTTGCACAAGCAGCAATCGCGCTGTCTGAAAGCGGCCCGCAAGGCGGCGACCGACGGCGACAGCGCCGGCGTACAGGCAGCACTGCTCGAATGGGCACGGCTCGAGTGGCCGCAGAACACGCCGCGCAGTATCGGTGCAATTGCTGAACGAGTGACTGCGCCGCTTAGCGATGAGTTGCGCGCGATGGCGGCCAGTCGTTATGGCCGCGACGCCGCCGGCTTTGACACCGCCGCGCTGGCCAAAGCGCTGCGCACCGTGACGGTCAGGAAAGAGGCGCTGGAACAGCGCGAGGACGACGGCCTGCCGCCGCTAATGCCGGCAGGCTAGTCCTCGCAAGTTATTGCGGCTGGTCTACCAGTGACCCGTATTCGGCATTGACGCCCAGGGTTCAGCGGCGGGCAATGCGTCGCCGTGCTGCAGCAACTCGATCGAAATGTTGTCTGGCGAACGCACGAACGCCATGTAACCGTCGCGCGGTGGCCGGTTGATGGTGACGCCGCCGTCCATGAGCCGTTGGCAGGCTTTGTAAATGTCGTCGACCTCGTAGGCGAGATGCCCGAAGTTGCGGCCTTCGCCGTATTCTTCCGGGTCCCAGTTCCAGGTGAGTTCCACTTGTGCATCGTCATCGCCGGGCGCGGCGAGAAAAACCAGTGTGAACCGCCCCTGCTCATTCTCTTTGCGGCGCAATTCGCGCAGTCCGAGTTTGTTGCAGTAAAAATCCAGTGATTGATCGAGGTCGCGGACCCGAACCATCGTGTGCAAATACTTCATATCGCTACAGCCAGAGTTGAATCGTCAGCGTATATGAGAACACAATGCCGGTCCCGTTTGCAGCCCCGCTGCCGTTGAGACAGCCCGCAAGATGCCTACGATTCGCGCCATTACACTCGATCTCGATGACACGCTGTGGGAAATTGCGCCGGTAATAGCGCGCGCCGAACGTACGTTGGCGCAGTGGCTGCAAGAGCACTATCCGCGCATCGGCGATCACTTTGACCGTGATGCGGTGATGAACTTGCGTAGCGAAATCATCGCGAAACATGCCGACAAACTGCACGACTTGCGTTTCCTGCGCCGCGCCGTGCTTGCGCGCATGGCTGATGCAGCGGGCTACAATGAGAGTTTTGTTGATGCAGCGTTCGAGGTCTTCGACGAGCAGCGCAATACGGTGCAGTTGTTTCCCGACGTGCTGCCGGGCCTGGAGCGTTTGTCGCAGAACTTTCGCGTACTGGCATTGACCAACGGCAATGCCAATCTGGACAAGATTGGTATCCGCCACCTCTTTCATGACGTTGTGACGGCAGCTGAAGTGGGTGCTGCCAAACCCGACAAACGAATATTCGCGGCGGCCTGCAAGCGCGCCGGCGTGCAAGCCAACGAGATTCTGCACGTCGGTGATCACCCGGAGCTGGACGTTCATGGCGCACGCGCGGTCGGCATGCAGGCAGCCTGGGTCAATCGTGTCGGCAGTGCCTGGCCCGAGGGGATGCTGAGTCCGGATATCACTGTCAGTACGATCGAAGCTCTCGCCGACTGGTTGCAGCCGGTGGTTGCGGAACGGCAGGACTAGTTTTGGCAACGCCCGCGCCATTGATCCTTTACATACCGGGACTGAAGCCGAAGCCGGAGCCGTCGGTACACCGCGATGCGTTGCGGCGCTGCCTGCTGGCCGGCTTGGAGAAAGTCGACCCGGAAATCGCCGCAGAGGTGCGCAGTGGCGATGCCGTATTCGACATCGTTAGCTGGACCTACGATTTTTACGGTGAGAGCCGTGACATGGCGCTTGATCGGGAAGGCATCAATGCCTTGCTGGACAAAGAGGCGGCCGACGAGACAGATCGCAAGTCGGCGCGTTCGTGGCGTCGTCGAGCCTTGCGCTGGCTTTATCACATCGGCGACCGACTGCCGTTTCTGATCCCGCGTTTGGCTGACGAAAACGTCGCCTTGCACTTGCGCGATCTGCGGCGTTACGTCAGCAATGAAAACGACGTGGCGGAGAATACGCGGCGCCAGCTTAAAGTTCCGTTGCTGGCGGCAGCGGCGGCCGGCCGGCCGGTACTCCTGCTCGCACACAGCATGGGCTCTGTCATCGCCTGGGATGTACTCTGGCAACTGAGCCAGAACCCCGACAGCGATTTCACGCTGGATCTGTTAATGACCCTGGGCAGTCCGCTTGGCCAGCGCTACATCCAGCGTCGCCTGCTGGGGCGATGCGAA
This sequence comes from Woeseia oceani, assembly GCF_001677435.1. Lineage (GTDB taxonomy): Bacteria > Pseudomonadota > Gammaproteobacteria > Steroidobacterales > Woeseiaceae > Woeseia > Woeseia oceani. The sequence continues at coordinate 3,346,709 of NZ_CP016268.1, read as the reverse complement.
ACGGGCAGGGCGCGTTATCCGCACAATATCCGGCAATGGAAAAACTTTGCGGCGGTCGGGGAATTGACGGCACTTGATCGCGCCCTGCGCCGCGATTTCGGTGAGATGATCGAGCTGAAACTGGTGCGTGCGATCGAAGACTATGAAGTCTACAACTGGTACCGAGACCATGGCGTGCTGAACGTGCACGCGGAATACGGGTACCTGGCAAACCGCGATACGGCGGTGCACATCGTCGAATGGTGGCGCGGGCATAAATAAAGCGGGTAGCTGCAATCGCAACTACCCGCTCCGCACCTAAGGTGGTTAGCTGCCCGGTGTTTCCAGGTTCGGCGTGATGACAATGTCGATGCGCCGGTTGCTCGCACGACCCGACGCCGTTTCGTTGTTGGCTACCGGGTTGGTTTCGCCAAAGCCGGTGGCAATCAGCCGGTAACTCGGAATACGCATGGCATTGATCATGTACTGCTGCACCGCTTCTGCGCGTGCCTGCGACAGGGTCTGGTTCAGTTCGTCGCTGCCGTGTGAATCGGTGTGGCCTTCAATGGTCAGCTCGCTGCGCGGGAACAGATCAATCGCTTTTTCGACCTTCGACAGCAGGTTGAAGTTTTCCTGTTTGATCTCGGACTGACCGCTGTCAAAGCTCAGGCCCACGAGGCGCAGAATAACGGTGTCGCCTTCGCGAAATACCCGTGCTTCCTCGCGACTGAACAGCTTCTCGACCTGTTCGAACTGTTCCTTGATGCGCGCTTGGGCTTCGAGCCGTTGCACCAGTGCTGCGCGTTCCTCGGTTGCGCCGCCCAGGCGTTCGTCCAGGGTGCGGATTTCCTCTTCCATTTCCGCGAGGCGTACGGTGCTTTCTTCGTACTGTTGTTCGAGTCGTTGCTTGTCGGCCCGCAGCGTCTCGATGAACTCGACCAAGGTGGCCTGGAGTTCGTCATGACCGCCGGCCATGTTGGGAACGACATCTGCCGCGCCGGAAATAGCGACCAGCGGGTCTTCCCACTCCAGAATCAGATCTTCGACGGTCAGGTCCTTGTCGCGAACCTGGCGAACCACTTCCGACAGGTAGAACGCATGCCGTGCTTCGTAGTTGGCGCGCTGGGCGAGACTGCGTGGCAAGTCCGTGTCGTAGCGGTTCTCGCTGAGTTCGCGTTCGGCGTCAGCGAGCAGCTGTTGTGCGCGACCCAGTGTGACCGGCGCATAGCGACCAACCCGGGCACGGTCCGCGTCAGCCAGCAGTTGCCGCGTTTCGCTTAAGTACTGGGTCTTGATCGCCATCAGTTCGGCATCGCGGTACAGGGTGGTTGCCTCGATGTCCTGGCGCTTGGAGCGCTGCAGGTCGCCGCGTTCGAGGTAGCGAATCGCATCAGCGAACTCACGCTGCGCTTTTTCCCACAAGTCCGACGCCAGCTGAGGCGCACGTGCATTGGCGGCATCCTGACGGCTCTTCATGACCTGGGCCAGCGCCGTGCGGGCCAGCTTGGCTGCTTCAGTGGCTTTGTTGAAGTATTCCGTGGCTTCGCCGGTCTTGTCGCGCACGTACTCGATGTTGCGGCCGCGGCGCAGGCCTTCCTCGCCGTCATCAAAGGCTTTCTTGGCGCGCTCGTAGTTGCGGGGTGACAGCAGGCTGGCGTTGGCCGCATCGGCGGCGGCCATGGCTGCGTCGGCATCCTTGAAGAACGTTTCGCGCAGCGGGCTTTGCGCACTGGCGCTGCCAAGCAGCAAAACGGTCAGTAGCAGGGTGTGGAGAAAACGAAATTTAAGGGTCATAACGCGATCCTGTGTGACAAACGTGGTGCCATCGAAGGCTCCAATCTGGCGAATATTACCTATCCTTGTGAGTTATTGCCGAAAAGTTCGCGTCTTTTACGCTCAAAACCGGCCTTTTCAGCCTGTGACGCCGGTCACTGAATTCGCAGTTCACGGGCCCCACGGGCGGGAATATGTGCCGTGGCTCACAGATCCGGGCATGGCGTGGGCGTAGGCTGTAGCCATGTCTGCAAAGTACTACACGCAATTCTTACTGACCGACGTGAATTACCACGACGGCAATGAATTCAGTGGCGTTGTGGAACTCAGCAGACCGATGGAAAAGGACACGGATGTCCACGACATCGAGGCTGTACTGGCCAAGAATTTCGACCTGCATCGTGATGCGGTCAAGCTGGTGAGTTGGTCCCGTTTGCACTGATTCCTCTTCTGGCAAGATTTCCCCCTGATTGTCCCGGTTACTGCCGGGATTTTTTTTGCCTGCAACCCGCGCAATCCGTGGCGTGGCGGGGCGTTAAGGCCTGTCCCAGCCCTTTGATTCGTGCGAAAATGCCCCACTTCCTAAAGGATCACCCAACCTCCCTACCGGAATCGTCCCCTACCTGATGAGTAACGAGACCAAAGATTTTCGCGGTATCCCGATCGTGCAATCGGGCAGCAAATACCGTACCGACGTCGGCTTTACGGCCATTAAGAACGGCATGAAGGCGCGGGCGGATGCCCCGGCGCGGCTCACCGGCGGCAAACCGTCGTGGCTGAAAGCGCCGATGCCGAGCGGCACGGGCTTTGCGTCCACCCGCAAAACCGTGCGCGATCACCGGCTGAGCACGGTCTGTGAAGAATCGATGTGCCCGAACATTGGCGAGTGCTGGAATGCCGGCACGGCAACCATCATGGTCATGGGCTCGGTCTGCACGCGTGCCTGCCGATTCTGCGCCGTTGATACCGGCAACCCGCGTGGCTGGCTGGACCCGGAAGAGCCGAAGAACACGGCACTGGCCGTGCAGCTCATGGGCCTGAAATACGTGGTCATTACCTCCGTTGATCGTGACGACCTCGACGACGGCGGTGCCGCGCATTACGCGGCCTGCGTGCGGGCCATCAAAGAGTTGACGCCGGAAACCGCGGTGGAAGCGTTGACGCCTGATTTTGACGGCATTGAGGCCCACATAGAAACCGTGGTTGATTCCGGCCTGGAAGTGTTCGCGCAGAATGTCGAGACCGTGCGTCGCCTGACTCACCCGGTCCGCGATGCGCGTGCCGGTTACGAGCAGACGCTGCGTGTGCTGGAGCACGCCAAGAAATACCGCCCGGACGTATTGACCAAGACCAGCCTGATGCTGGGTCTCGGTGAACGCGACGATGAAATCGTGCAGACCATGCACGATCTGCGCGACGTGGGTGTCGATATCCTGACCCTTGGCCAGTACCTGCGGCCAACGCCCAATCATCTGCCGGTCGAGCGTTACGTAACGCCCGATGAGTTCGCGGCCTACCGTACGGAAGGCCTTGAAGAAGGTTTCCTGGAAGTGGTATCCGGTCCCATGGTGCGTTCCAGCTACCGTGCCGAGCGGGTACTTGAAAAGAACAACGTCGGCTTTGCTGCCTGCGGATCCTGAGGCACTGCTGACATGACTGCTTTTTTTGCCGATTACGGCCTGTTCCTGTTGAAAACCGTCACCATCGTTGCCGCCGTTATTTTGATCATCGGCTTTGCGGCGGCGGCGGGGCGCAAAGCCTCCAAAGACGAAAGCATTGAAATCGAAAACCTCAATGAGCGTTTTCGCAATCTTGCCAGTGCGGTGAAGCAAGCCGTGCTTAACAAGACCGATTACAAGGCCGACGTCAAAGCGCGCAAAGAAAAAGCCAAAGCGGCTGAGAAATCCGACAGCAAACGTCCGCGCACGTTCGTTATCGATTTCAAAGGCGATCTGAAAGCCAGCGCTGTACCGTCGTTGCGCGAAGAAGTCAGCGCGATACTCGCAGTGGCGACCGAGCAGGACGACATCTACGTACGCCTCGACAACTCCGGCGGTGTCGTGCACGAGCACGGCCTGGCCGCCTCGCAGCTGGCGCGCATTCGCGAGCGCAATATTACGCTGACGGTTGCGGTTGACAAGGTTGCTGCAAGCGGCGGTTACCTGATGGCCTGCGTTGCCAACAAGATAGTTGCGGCACCGTTTGCGATCCTCGGTTCGATTGGTGTACTGGCACAACTGCCGAACTTCAATCGCTTGCTGGACAACCACGGTGTTGATTTCGAGCAGGTCACGGCCGGTGAGTACAAACGTAACGTGACGATGTTCGGCAAGAACACCGACGAAGACCGGGCGCGCCTGAAAGAACAGCTTGAAGAAGTGCACGAACTGTTCAAGGCGGCGGTCAGCCGTTACCGGCCGGAGCTCGATCTCGCGAAAGTGGCGACCGGCGAGTACTGGTACGGAACCCGCGCCCTGGAGCTGGGGCTGGCCGACGAGCTTGCCACCAGCGACGAACAGCTGGCGGCCATGGTGGCCGAGCGTGACCTCTACCGGGTCAGCTACAAGGTCAAGCAGCCGTTGCAAAAACGCCTGATGGGTGGCGTGGACGCCGCCTTTGAAAAGCTGGACACGACCCGCTGGCGGCGCGAGTTCGAGTCCCGCCTGCCGCGCTGATTCAAGCGCGGTACAGGGAACCTGCCGATGCGGATTCTGTCTCACTGAGCAGTGGCGTGCGGCTATAATGCGCGCCTGAACCGAGGACTAGCTGATGACCAAGACGATCCGACAGAGCCTGTTGACCACCCTGTTTATGGCCCTGGTCGTGAGCGCCTGCAGCTCATCGCCGACCGGCCGCAAACAGCTGGTACTGAAATCCGATGCGGAGCTTGAGCAGGAAGGCACGCGCCAGTTCCGCGCATTGCAGGAGCAGGTGCCGCTGGTCAAGAACGGCAACACGATTGATTTCGTCGCTTGCGTGGCCGATGCCATTGTCGGCGAGCTCGAGGGCGACTACGCGGATTTGTACTGGGAGCTGGCGGTCGTTGATCAGCCGGACGTCAACGCCTTCGTCATGCCGGGCGGCAAGATCGTCGTCAAGGCGGGCATTCTGGGCATCGTGGAAAACCAGCATCAGCTCGCGGCTGTCCTGGGTCACGAGGTGGCGCACGTCACAGCGCATCACTCCAACGAACGCGCATCGCGGGCGATGCTGGCCGGTGTGGGCATTGATGTCGCGGCCATCCTGCTCGGCGGCGGCTACAGCAACCAGACCCGCGGTGCTTACGAGGCGCTGTCGGCCGGTGCCTCACTTGGCATCATGAACCCGTTCAACCGCAAGCAGGAAACCGAGGCTGACGTTGTCGGCCTGGAGTACATGGCTCGCGCCGGCTTTGATCCGCGCGAGAGTGTCGCCTTGTGGAAAATCATGAACGAGAAAAACAAGACGAACATTCCGGAATACATGTCCACTCACCCCTCCGGCGAGACGCGTATCGAAAACCTGGTAGCGCAGTACCCGAAAGCCCTGGCGCTGTACAACGAAGCGCAGGCACAGGGTAAGAACCCCAACTGCGACCGGTAAGCGGCGCGATCACTGCGCGCCGGTAGCTACCGGCATTGCGCCATGACTGACGCTGGCGAATTCAAAGACCACTTCTCTGGCCACGCGGCTGCCTACGCCCGCGCGCGCCCGGTATACCCGGCCGAGCTGTACCACTTTCTGAGCGTTTGCTGCGCCGAACATGCGCTGGCCTGGGATTGCGCCACTGGCAACGGCCAGGCGGCCGGCATGCTCGCGGCTGAATTTCAGCGGGTCGTTGCGAGTGATGCGAGTGCCACGCAAATTGCAGCGGCGAGCGGTGCGGACAACATCGAGTTTCGCGTCGCGAGCGCAGAAGCCTCGGGCCTTGCCGGTGCGAGTGTCGATCTGATTACCGTGGCCCAGGCGTTGCACTGGTTCGACATCGAACGCTTTTTTGCTGAAGCGGAGCGGGTGCTGAAACCCACTGGCGTACTCGCGGTCTGGTGTTACGGCATGTGCATGATCGAGCCGGCCTGCGACCGCATTGTGCACGGCCTTTACGATCGATTGTCGCCGTGGTGGCCGCCGGAACGGCGCATCGTTGAGCGCGGCTACAGCGATATCCAAATGCCGTTCGACGCCATCGATTGCCCGCGCTTTGCCATGACCGTAGAGTGGAGTGCCGGGGACATGCTGGATTACGTTGCCACCTGGTCCGCGAGCCAGCATTGTTTGCGCGAGACGGGCGATGACCCGGTGCAGGCCATCGCCGGGCCGTTGCGCACGGCGTGGGGCAGCGCAAGGCGGGCCGTGCACTGGCCGCTGTACCTGAAAGCGGCGCGCCGGCCACAATGAGTGCCGCCCTTGGTGCGCACGACGAAATTCTGCGAAACTCCCTGTCTTATTCCTGAATCACGATGCCCATGTCACTTTCCCGCCTTCGAATTACCGGTCTTGTCTTCCTGCTGCCACTGGCGGCGTGCTCCACGTTCGAGGGCTTCCTCGACAAGGGCAGCCGCACGGAAAGTGCGCCGCTCAGGGAGGCAATCTTCAACGACGCTGAGTTGCCGCTCGCCGATCCGATCAGCCGCAACTACTTTCAGCTCGTTGACAAGAACCAGTCGGTAATCGGCGAGTTGCAGGTCGTGCGCATCAACGAAGGCGATACGTTTTCCGATCTCGCCCGTGAGTACGGCCTGGGTTACGACGAAATCGTTACCGCCAACCCAACGGTGGATCCGTGGATACCGCCGGTCGGTACGCCGGTGTTGTTGCCCACGCAGTACGTGTTGCCGGATACGCCGCGACGTGGCGTTGTTCTCAACATCGCGACCAAGCGCTTGTTCTATTTTCCGGAAGCCGCCGAGGGCGAGCCGCAAACCGTGATGACCTACCCGATCGGCATCGGCCGGGTTGGCTGGGAAACGCCGACAGGCGCTACCACCGTCACGGCGAAAGCGCGCGACCCGCACTGGTACGTACCCGCGTCGGTACGCAAAGAGCACGCGGAGAACGGCGATCCGCTGCCATCCATCGTACCGCCGGGTCCCGACAACCCGCTCGGTCGCCACGTGCTGAAACTTGGCCTGCCCGGTTACCTGATTCACGGCACCAATCAGCCCTACGGCGTGGGCATGCGGGTCAGTCATGGCTGCGTGCGCATGTACCCGGAGAACATCGAGACGCTCTACGAGCTGGTGGGTCTTGGTCTGCAAGTGACTATCGTCAACCAGCCGTATTTGCTCGGTAAGCGCGATGGTGAGTGGTATTTCGAGAGCCATCCGCCGCTGGAAGAAGACGAGCTGCCGGCAGACGAACGCATTGCCGGTTTGCTCAAAGCAGCGGCGGCGGACGATGAAACGTTGCTCGTTGATCCTGAACTGAGTGCGCACATGCAGGCGGCTGCCAGCGAAGCACGCGGTGTGCCGGTACAACTGTCGCGCGGCGATCTGGATGAAATTTTCGAGCGCGCCGTACTGGTGCACAACACGGTTGAACTGGACCCGGACGTACCGACCCTGTCGGAAGTACGGGAGATGATCGACCAGTTGCCGGACGCCGAACCCGTAATTATTGAGGCAGTGAACTAATGAGCGAATGGCTGGACATCATGCTGGGCGAAATTGACCGGCGCCGCGAAGAAGAGCAGGAAGACGCGGAAGAGTCCGCGCGCCGCGCAGAGGCGGCGAAGCAGCCGGCCGCTCAGGAAAAGTAGGACAGAAACTCGGCAGGCATCGTAGCCCGGTCCAGCGGTGCCTCCCCACTCACCGGCAAATCGGCCGTGTGATAACTCTGCCAGAACATCATGCACAGGCCGGCGGTTGCCGGGTCTTTGAGATCCGCGAGCATCGCCGCCATGGCTTTGCCCGTGTAGGTGGGTTCCAGTTTCAGATTCAGACTGCGACGCGCGACCCGAATCGCGTGTTCGGTGGCCGCGTTGGTTTGCGCGTAGCCCTCGCCGAAAAATTCGTGCCGCAGGGTCAGGCGCATATCAGCCGCAAGGTTGGGCGGAATACTCTTGTCCAATCTGCGCATCATCAGTACGGTCTTGGCCGCGAGCCGCGCCAGTTTTTCGTCGTTGGTGATGGAACTGTGCGAGATACGCACCGCGTGCACGTCGATTGGCACGCCAACCAGCGCAAAACCGAGTGCAAGTCCGACCGCCGTGCCCATGGTGCCGGTCGCCACGTAAAGTCGCTGCGGCAGATCGCAAACCCCACGACCGATCTGTGCCGACAACTCCAGCGCGGCATTCACGAAGCCCATCGTGCCCAGCCAGGATGAGCCGCCGGCGGGAATGATCATCGCATTCCGGCCACGCAAATGGCGACGCAAGGTGGCAATACGCGTGGCGCGGTCGCCGTCGAACGGCACCAGTTCACTGCCAATTTTCTGGTGCATGTTGAGTACCTGTCGGACCGCAAGCGTGCGGGTCTGTCGTGACAAAAACGCGATGTTCGCAAAGCCGTGTTGTCGCGCATACAGCGCTGTGGCCAGTGCGTGATGCGAACCGGTAGTGCCAAAGGTGGCGATAGTCTGCCGGCCTTTTCGGCGTGCGGCCGCGAGCATGTACTCGAGCTTGCGCACTTTGTTGCCGCCGTAAAGCAGGCTGCTGCGATCGTCCTGTTTGATGAGGATACGCCGCGTGCCACTGCTGTGATCGAGATGCGCGAGCCGCACGGGCGTCGGTAAACTGGTGAGCGGCAAACGCGGGAGATGTTGTCCGAGGACGGGGTAGGCTGATTGCAATTCATCGAGGTCAGACATGCTTTGATTATTCACCGGGATGGGTTGCGGAGCAATTATTGTCAAATAAAATGGCATCTTAGCCATTCGATCTCTAGAATGACCCGCATCTTTATCTGACCGAAATCGCGGAGACGAATTTGTCAGATGTAGCGTTGCCCGAGTATTGCTCACTCGACCTGTGTGCCAGCTTCCCTGGCGCCGACGCATTTCATCCTCTGCCGTTCTTGCGTTACACCGCCCGATCCCTGTCGTCAGAGAATTTTCTCTTATGATGTTGGGCGAGGTGGATCACGGCATTACCGTGACAGAAATTCCGCCAATGGATCAGCCGATCGGCATTCGCGCCCACACACTGCCTGCCTTTATTGGCCGCACCTTGCGAGGCCCGCTCGATACGCCGGTGCTGATCGACAGCTACGCCGCCTTCACGCGTCGTTTCGGTGGCGCGTGGAAACGCAGCAGCCTGAGTCATGCGGTGGAGCAGTTCTTCGCCCACGGCGGACCGAAACTTTTCGTGATCCGGGTGGCCAACAACGCGATCGGTGCGGGATTGCAACTTCCGGCGGGTGACGGTGCGCTGATGCTGCGCGCGGTGGAGCCGGGATCGACAGAAGTGCTGCGCGCCGCGGTTGACTACGATGGCATCGACGATGACGAACACTTCAACCTGATTGTGCAGCGTCTTTCGCCCGCGAATGGCGTGGTCGTCGATCAGGAAATCTACGAGCACATTAGTTGCGACCCCGAAAGCTCGGCGAGCATTGTCGAGGCGTTGCAGGAATCCGCGATAGTGGAGCTGAACCTGCCGCTGCCCGAGCGTCGACCGAACGCGACCATGGGCCGCCATACCGATTCCCGAACACCGTACATCGGTCCGAACGAGCGCGGTTCGGATGGTGGCGAATTGTGCGACTACGATCTCATCGGTTCGGCCGTGCGCGGCACCGGCATTTTCAGCCTGAACGCGATAGCGGAATTCGACCTCTTGTACATGCCGCCACCTGCGGGTAGCCGCGAGCCGGGACCGGCGGCCACCCTGGCAGCTGAACTCTATTGCCGCAAACGCGGCGCGATGCTGATCGTGGACCCGCCGAGCAACTGGGACTCACCACGAGCCGCCGCCGAAGGTACCCGCAACGCCGGCTTCACCAGTTGCAATATCGTTTCTTACTTCCCGCGGCTGAAAGTGGACGGCAAGACCCAACCGGCTGGCGGCGCACTCGCGGGCTTGCTGTGCAAACTGGATGTCCACGACGGCCCATGGGCGGAGTTGAGCGGCCGGCAGTTTGCCTTCAACCGCCGTCTGCAAGCAGAAGTTGAAATAGAAGAAAAAGAAGAACGCTGGCTGCACCGCGCCGGCCTGAACGCCATCGTCACCGGCGGCGACGGCCGGTTGCATTTCACCGGCGGCGTAACGCTGGGCTGCAGCGGCCAATCAGACCAGCAGTTCGCGAGACTGACGATACGCAGAATGTGCCTGTTCATTGGCAAAGCGATAGAAAGCGCAACCCGCTGGGCGATCTTCGATAACGATCGCGCCCATGCGCTGGAGCGCGTGCACTGTCAGGTAGAAGAGTACATGCACGAACTGGCCGCCGCCGGTGCGTTTGCTGATGACCACTACACCGTGCAGTGCGAACTGCAGCGAGACGTTAACGCGCCGGGTACGGAGCGCGGCTTGACGATTTTGCTGAGCTTTACGCCGGCGAGCAGTGCAGAGGTGCTGGCGCTGACGTTGTATCAAACCGTTTCGGGAAGCCGGATAGCCAGTACAGCGTTCGCGCCGGTGGTTGAGGCTTGCGCCTGAGCCAGTGAATCGTTGGTTGCTTAGCAGTCGCAGTTTTGGACGCAACTTCTACAGGTGTCTTACTTGAAACGTTTCGAAAGTCGAGATGCAACTTGCATTCTTACTCACCAGTTGTAGTTAGGCAGCTCGGACGCATCGATCTAGAGTCAGGAGTAGCGACATGCTTGAACTAACTTACAGGGCTTCGTGGGCACTCGTGGGCTTGCTATTTTTTTCCTCCGCATCAGCGCAGACCAGAGTTTTCGACCTCAGCGAGGTAATTGAGTCGGGTAATGTGACACTAATTCAGCTGCGAGGAAACGGAAGCTCAAGTGGAGCGGCCTTGGATGGTGAATTGCGAAACAATTCTGGTGGACGCTTACTAATACGAACCGCAATCAGAGTTCCACTTTACTTAAGTAACCGCGGTGGTTCCTCGCGCCAGAACATGATTGCTACTCAAATATATAGTGATGACGGTGGGTATCTAAGTGACGGTTCTGAGTCCTTTATCGAACTACCGACGAGTTCGTCTATTCAAGTAATGTTTATTGCATACTGCGCAGATTTTGAGAAAGATAATCCACAGTACTCAGATACTTTTTCGCTAATTGACCTGCCTCCTGAACTGGCTTCTGTCGCACGAAAGATTTCAGATTACGAAGCGGCACACCCGGGCCAGGACACAATGGTCGCATCACAGGTCGCTTTGTGGCTGGTTCAGGGTGTAAGTGCGACCGAGATTAAGGACAAATTTTCTTTTGACGAGAACGAGCTAAAGGCCGCGCGAACTATACTGGGGGCGAACTGACTTCCTGATGGACCGGATGCAATCGCAGCCTAACAATACGTCTATGGACTCCTCTGTCAACTGTTAACGCCTATCGGACAAGAATACGGCTGCAATCGTCTATTCGGCCTCGAAGTTGGCGAGCTTGCCGCCGGGCCATCATGAGAACCGCACTGCCCGGACCAGTCACTGCAATGTGCTCGAGGCACGGCATTGTTATCGGCCTTACAGGCAGTACGGAGTACCGTATTGTTCATGAACGCGTGAGCGTGTCGCAGCCTCGGGTAGGAAAAGCAAGGTTATTGGGTGAAGCGTAGAGCGTCGTCGCCGTTGAAGGGTTTGCGTTGTGTCCAGACGGCCCAGACGATGCGTGCCATCTTGTTGGCGAGTGCTACCGTGGCCTTGTTGTGACCGACGCGCAACTGGGTAGCGAGAGCCCAGCGTTGCAGCCGGGTAAGCGGTGCACCGCGATTGCTGGCCCTGGCGGCGGCCAGCAGCGCCGAACGTGCACCGTGTATTAACAGGGTTCGCAGGTAACGATCGCCTTGTTTGCTGATGGCGCCGAGTCGTCGTCGGCGGCCGGTGCTGTGTTCACGGGGCGTAATACCCAGCCAGGCCGCAAAGGCGCGTCCGCGCCGGAAGGCATGGATATCCGGTACCCGGCCGATCAACGCGGTCGCCGTGACGATACCCACACCGCTGATGCCTTCGAGTTGCGCGGCATCGGGCTCCTGACGGCAAAGTGCCGCGAGGTCACGGTCAAGTCGTTTCAGCTGCTCATCGAGGGTCCCGATATCATCGATAACTTCGTGGAAGGAGCGTTGCAACGGGTAGGGCAAGGTTTCTGCGGCGAGCCGCAAACAATGGCTGAGCTTGCCTCTGCCGCGGGGCAAGGTCATGCCGAACTCGGCCAGCAGAGCTTTCGCGCTGTTGATGCGGGCGGTGCGGGCTTTTTGCCACTGGGCACGGATGCGGTGCAGGCTTTGCAGGGCTTGTTGATGCTCGTTCTTCACCGGAACGGGTTTGAGTTCGCGGTCCTGATCGGCCTGCAGCAAGGCATCGGCATCGGCAGCGTCGGTTTTATTGCGACGCACGTACGGCCGTACGTAGCGCGCGTGCAGCAGTTTGACCTGGTGACCATGCTGTAGCGCTACGCGAGCCCAGTAGTGCGCGGTCGAGCAGGCTTCCATCACCAACCGGGACGGTGGTGTGGTGGCCAGCAGCCGGGAAAACTGGCGCCGGTTAAGGCGTCGGCGGCCAACGATGCGATGACGGTGATCGGCCAGGGAAACCTGAAACACGGTTTTTGATAGATCGACAGCAATCGTCGTAAACTCCATGACGGACTCCTCCTGAGTAAGGAACATTCATGATTTCACACCCGAATGTTGGCACATCGCGATGCCGGGAATACCGGGAGGAGTCCATCTCATCACTGCACCCGTCCCTTGACCCAGCCCGCCTTGCGCTGTCGCTCCAGGCGACCTGCGTCAAGTGCGGGTGAGCTTAGTCGTTATGCCCCAGAAACCGTTCTCGTAGCCGTCGGAGAATACAAATGTTAACCCTAGCCGCGTACCGACTTGAGACTCCGAAACTCTCTGCCGAAGACCGCAAACAGGCTTGGGAATCGGTGGTTTCTGCTCTGGACGATTGGCTACACACAAAAGGAGCGGGAGAGTTGACACGCGACTCCGGTGAGTTCTCCTCAGAAACGCCAGGAGCCAGGGGTGCATTTGAAAAATCTACGATGATGAAAGGATCAGACCAGCTCCTGGAGCTCAGCTTGTCAGAATCATCGCCCAAGGGGCCAACCTTTAAGACTAAGGTTTCGATAGTAGGCGAGGAAGAAAAGGTCTCAGTTTACCTAACACTAGCGGCAACTAACGCCGGTGACGTTGTCGCTCCCGTAATGCTCTACCCGAGATGCCCGACCGTCATTCGTCAGCTGCTGCGCTTGCGTCAAGACTGGACGTTTGGAGGGAGCGAAGTACCTCCGGCAAAGCCAATCGTGTTAGCTGGTGCCGAAACTGCTGGAACGCTCTCGGGCTACTTATTGAATCCAAGCCGAACGCTTCCCGTTGTCGTTATTTCAGAAGTCGATGGCGAACCGATTTGGCAGAATTTGCCCGAAAAACTTGCGGTTGATCTTGCGGGCCTCTGTTCAGTTGTGAGAATCGATGGAGATGCCTCATGGGCATTGAATGATCGTCTAGGCAAGTCTAGATCGTGTTATCTCGGTGCAGTGCGGATTTACTGGCCCACAATGGCTGGCAAGAACGGGCCGACTGGTTTGCGGAGTGTCGTTTGGACGGCCGAGCGCTTGCTTTCGAATGACGCGGACGGCAGAGGGCTATCACGCTTCTCAACAGATCTAAGGCGGCAAGTCATGAATGTCGCTGCACTGGCGGTTGATCCGCCTCCCGGCATTCGTCGAATCAAGGGCGAACACTCCCGGTCTCGACTCGCCGAACTTGAGAAAAGAGCAAATGCAAATTCCGAAGAACTGGAATTGGCAAAACTATTCATCGAAGAAAATGAGTCGTTGAAAGACGCCCTTGAGATAGCCCGAGCCGAGATTGCGAAGCAAGCCGCACGAGCGGACGCCGCCGAATACGCGGTTGACGCCATAAAGTCTAACCAGACTACGGCGACCGATGAAGATGAAGAAGAAGTGCAGCCTCAGCTTCCCAAGCCCGGAGAAGCTCGCTATTACAAGAAAACACATAGCAAGCCCTCATATGACGTGCTCGTGGAAATTCTTGATTGCGGGCACAACAGCTGGCAGTCGGCGAATAAGGCGGACAAAGCAAGGAAGGGGCTTGAGCGCTCTATAGGCGACCAAACTTGGCGCAATCTTTACCATTGCGGAAAGTGCCAAGGTGGGGGCGTTTGGAAAGTGGTCTGGTAGGTCGAGGCGTGGCGCATAACAAATCGCTGCAGGTGACATTTGACCCGCCACCGATTTTTGCTATCGCAAAAACCGGCGTCGCCTCAAATGCACCTGAGCTCAGGCGTTATACGTCGTGATTGACCGTCTGCGCGTTTCTGGGTGGATCTCGTACACCTTCGATGGCGACGATTTGGGCGCGCACCTTATCAGTGTGGCCACCCAGCTTGGGTTTCCGGTGGCGGCAAGACGCAGGAAGTCCCCTTTGGAGGTGCTGACTCCGGTCGCACGGGAGAAGGCGAAGCCTTCATCTCCAAGCAAAATGTTCGGACTCGGTGCCTTGCCACTGCACACTGACACTGCACACTGGATCCAGCCTTGCCGTTACGTCGTCCTCGGGTGTGTTTCGCCTGGCTTGTGTGGCCGGAGAACTGTCTTGGCTGACACTTCACTCTTGAATTTCAGCTCAGGAGCGCGGCGGCTTCTTCAAGATAGCCAGTTCCGAGTCCTTAATGGTCGCAAATCTTTCTTTGCGCCAGTGATTGGTCCGGATTACACATTCTTCCGATTTGATAAAGCATGTATGGTTCCGATTGATGCACAATCCCGGGCTGCACTAGAAGAAATGGATTGTGCGATTTCTGACCTGCCATTCGAGCAAGTTGATTGGACTGAAGGCCAAGTGTTGGTTCTAGATAACTGGAGGATTTTGCATGGTCGAAGCAGCCCCGCCGGTAGTGGCGGCGGGCGAGTACTAGAGAGGGTATTGGTTCAATGACTAAAGCTGTAACTATTGCCCTTTCCTCTGCTGCGCTCTTTCAAAAGTCCAAGGTATATATTTCCAGGGGCCTCAGAGCGAAGGGGGAAGGTTCCACCGACGAATACCAGCTTTGGGCATCACTTGCGCTTGAGCTACTGGCCAAATCCTCATTGAGTGCAGTCCATCCAGCGCTAATAGCAGACCCTACGCATTACCAATCATTGTTCGCCGCATGTGGCCATGAGATTTCACCGGATGCAAAGACGATTGCTGCGAAAACTTTATTTGAGCGGCTTACGCATATATCTAAAGCATTTGATAAACGCATCCAGACGTTCTGCGTACAGATGGCCGTAAGGCGGAACTCAGAATTGCATTCTGGTGAGTCACCGTTCTCGGCTTCCGCAGCAGAATCATGGGAGGCGAAGTTCTGGTATGCCGCCCACACCATACTTCAAATGCAGGGTAAGGATTTCGAGGATTGGCTTGGCTCGGAGGAGGCCGCATCAAAGAGAGCGGCACTGATAGCAACTCGCGATGCAGTGAGAATGATGGTCTCAACTCGGGTCGCCCATGCGCGTGAGGACTTTGAGCAAAAGCATAAGAACCAGGCGAAACGGGAAGAAATTGTCGAAGCGTCAAAGAGCATCAAGCCCTGGGAGCACTGGAAAGAGTTCACGTACCTTCTCGATACGCACATTGTTCACGAATGTCCTGCCTGTCACGGGTTCGGAGTCCTAGGTGGCAGTAAGTTCGAGGAGTACATTTCGGAGGAACAAGATCCTGATGACCCCTACACTGAGCTCGTAGAGGTCGAGTATTCGTCTGAAGAATTCCTTTGCCCTGTATGCCAACTCCATTTGCAGGGCACGCAGGAAATATACGCCACTGATCTTCCCGGTGAATTTACCGAGACGGAGGAGAGAGAGCGTGAGTTCGAATCCGATTACGGAAACGACTAAGAAACGACGTATAACAAAACGCTGCAGGGGACGTTTGACCCGCGGGCCATTTTGCTTCCGCAAAATGGCCCGCGCCTCAAACGCCCCTTAGCTCAGGCGTTAGCGCGATGCTGCAACCTGGGCAAGGCCGGTTTAACTCGATTGTCATTCTTGATTCGATACCGGATGGCGAAATGAATACTGCGTTGAAGCTAAAAAGTGAGCTAGAAGATATAGCCGATTACATCTCGGAGGGCCTGCTTTCTCAATATTTCAAGATTGGTGGAAAGTCCGATCTCATCAGCGCAGTTGAGCAGATTACCAACTATGCCGAGACGCATGGTTTAAAACCATGGTTGCACTTTGAGGGCCATGGGGCGCAAGACGAATCGGGGTTAGTTCTTGCGGATGGAGAATATGTAAGTTGGGATGAATTTCGGGAAATTATTGTGCCGCTCAATGTCGCGACTGATCTAAACTTGATCCTTGTGTTCGCTACTTGCTTCGGTGGAAGTTTTGCTAGATCTATGCGAACCACAGAACGCGCTCCAGTTCTGGCGCTAATTGGCCCTACTAGTGAGCTTTCGGCTGGCGATGTTCAAACAGATTTTTGCGCGTTCTACCGCACATTTTTCGAAACGGGGTCCCTTGGAGAGGCTAATGATGCATTGAATAGACGGGTTGGATCAGGGCTATATTATCGAGTTACCGCGGAGTCCTTTTTCTACGAGGTGTGGATATCATACAAGCAGAAGATGTGTGATGAATATGCATTACGCACTCGCGCGAAGAGCATTCGAAATCGGATGAAGTCCGAGACCAATGAAAGAGTGCCGGGAGTCTCAAGTATTGTCAGAACCTTAAGGAGAGAAGAGCCTCGACAATTCTGCTTGTTTCGAGACACTTACTTTATGTATGACATCAACAACTCCAATAGGAGTCGGTTTCCGGTTACCTATGAAGAAGCAGAGCGAAGAGTGGTATCGCGCTAACAATGCGCTGCACCCGTCACTTGACCCAGCCCGCCTTGCGCTGTCGCTCCAGACAGCCTGCGTCAAGTGCGTGTGAGTTTAGTCGTTAGGTGGCAAGATGCTTCGCAGATTCCGAAGTCGACGTCGCAAAGTTCAACAGTGGAATGCGGAACATTGTTCAGCTTGGGCGCATGCGTTGGAGAAAAACGATGCCGGGCTCACGAATTATCAGGTGAATGTCGAATCAATCATCGAGGCAATACTCGCCGAAAACAACCTGCGGCTATCCGACCGAGTGATTGAAAGCGGAATCGAAGTCTATATCTCAGGCAAAGTCCCAAAGCTTGATGCAGAAATTTGGATATACGAGGATCAAACTGACATCAAGAATCCAGGTCTTGATCTACGGCTGGAATGCTGGGATACGAAGACTCCGCAAGAACACTATGTAATCGTTGCAGAACATTTGACAGGCATCATCAAAAGTGACGCAGATGCCACCTAACAAGCGACTGTGTTCCCGCGTCAACAATAAAATCATGCCTGGCTCCAGTTTTTGTCATCCCGTAGCATGGCATTCAACGCTGTAACGATCTTTCGGATGCAGGCGGTGAGTGCCACTTTCTTGTGTTTTCCGTTGGCGACGAGACGTTCGTAGAACGTCTTGATGTCCGGGTTAAAGCGAATGGCGGACATGGCACTGAGGAACAGCACAGTGCGCGATGCGCTTCGTCCGCCGCGGATGCGGCGCCTGCCGCGCATTCGACCGCTGTCGTGGTTGTACGGTGCAACACCGGTCAATGCAGCGATCTGGCGTCGACTCAGGTTCCCCAGTTCAGGCATGTCGCCGAGCAGCGTGTAGGCCACGGTCTTGCCGATACCCGGCATGCTCATGAGTCGGTCTCGTTTGTGGCGCCATTCAGTGTGTGCATCGACGGCCTGGTCGAGTTGTTGGTCGAGCGACTTTAGCTGTTCATCGATTGCGTGAATGAGCTGATCGATGCTGTCCTGCAGGACCGCTGGCATGATCTGCCGACGGTTCTTTTCCATTGTCCGCATCTCGATGAGTTGCCGGCGTCGTACCATCAGGTCCTTGATTATCAGTGTTTCTGCGTCAACCGGCGGGTTGATTGCGGGCTTTAAGTCGGCGCCGAAGCGGGCGATCAGTTGCGCATCAATGGCATCGGTCTTGGCCAGCTGGCCGATGGCGGCGGCGTAGCGCCGTACCCGCAGTGGCGAGACCACGACCACGGGCAAGTCTAGAGCCAGGGCCGCTCGAACAAACGGTTGTTCCAGGCGTCCTGTAGCCTCGACCACGATGCGCTGAACGTTGAAGCGCCTAAGCTTTGCGAGTAGCTGCTGAATGGCCAGCTCGTCGTTGCCACATTGAAATGCCCTTTGTCGTTCAAGCAGATACACATCAAGCTGTTGCTTGCCGACATCGATCCCTACGTTTACTGCCTTGTTTCGTTTGGTCATCGTTGCTCACCCTTGCTACATTCGGGCTCTTGAGGCCCATTCGACTGTCCGAGCTGGTTGATGAAACGATGTACCGCTGCACGCTTGTTAACGGTCTCAGTGCTAGCTGGATCCTGCGCTGCATCGAGCTGGTACACCGATAAGCCCAACAGGCTTATGGGCCTCAACTTATCCCGTAGAGCACCCAGAACGAAACATACAAATCGCTGCACTGGCCGCCCGGGCGTATCTGTCACGGGCCTTGCAATGGTCGTTCATGTCTTGCACTGGCAAGGCCCGCGCCAGATACTGGCGCCACTGTGCTAATCCGTTAGGTGGCATCACTTGGGTTTCTTTAAGGCAGGTACCAAAATCAAGTTCTGGTCCCCAGGGTTCAAGAACAAACCGGATGTTCGTCCGCCAGGGCTCCTGTTACTCGTTTCAGTATTCTTCTTTCTTTCGGCGATTTCCGTACCGATATTCGCAGTATTCTCGTCGCTTAGTGATCCGTCGGGTTCATCGCTCGCAGAGGGCCAGGCAATCTATATTGCCTTCCTGCATTTTCTACTTCCCCTGGGGGTTGCTTACTCTGTAAGCGCCAATAGCCCGCTCAGTAGAATACTGATTACTTTTTATGCCGCATTATTGTTTGTGGCAACAGTCGCCGGCGAGGGTTATCTGGGAAACATACAAGTTGATACGACGAAAAGAGTCCTGGTCAGCACTATTCTCTTTGTGATCTTGCTCGGTTGGTTACACGCAAGTCCGAAAATGCGCGTCTACTATTTGCTACTTAAGGATGAGCCTATACCGAAAGACCTACTATCATTAAGTCTTGAATTGAGGGAGGGGGGAATTCTCAGGTCGCAGACAATTAGGATAGCGGAGTGGTTTGCAGATCATCTGGAAACCGTGGTGCTCGTGGGTTTCATAGTTATCGTAGTCTATGCTTTCATCCAAACCGGACCCTAGAGGCAGATGCTGCTACAAGAGAAATGGTGTCAGGTTTACCTATTGCGGCGTCGGGATCGGCCGCTGCGGGCCGCCGAGTTAAATTAGACAGGACGCCTTTTTTTCTGTGGAGCTGGTCTCGGCAAAGCACTCCGCAGCGGCGCGCTTGCCGTGTACTACCAACGTACGCCATGACTTGGAGATGCGCCTGTCGCTTAACATGACAATGCAACGAACATTGGACCTGCCGCCTATTTTTCTCATGCAAAGCCAACTGTCGCCTTATCAAATGCCTATGATCTCAAGCATTGGCTACCGGGACATTCTGACTTGTTCGTGAAACGAGAAGTGCTAAGGAAGACCTGGCCAACATGGTTGGGGCTGCTTGCTGGTGTTGCGGCTCTGGCAGCGGGCCTGTGGGCGGGGTCAGATTCCCAGGAGGGCTGGCAGTTGGCTGCACGGTATACCGCGCGGGCATCTTTTCCGTTTTTTCTGCTGACCTTTGTCGCCTCTTCAATTCTTACACTGTACCGCCGTCCTTGGACCAAGGCGCTTATGCGTGATCGCAGGTGGTGGGGCCTGGCTTTCGCTGCTTGCTTCTTCGTTCACCTCGCAGCGTTACTTACTTACAACTGGCTGATCGACCGGTTCCCGCCTGCGGACCTCCTTGATCGCGGCGTGTGGGCCTACGGTATCTTGCTGGCGATGGTCATGACCTCGACGGACAACGCACGCCGTCGTTTGGGTCGTTGGTGGAAGGTGCTGCATCGCGTCGGTATGTGGGGGTTCTTTTTTATCTTCGTCCTGAGCCCGTATACCGATGCACTGCTGGCATTGGAGGTGCCAGCCTCAAATCCGCTGACCGATCCTTATGCGTTGGCCGGTGCTGCAGCAATTGCATTGAGAAGTGCAGCATGGTGGCAAAGGCGCGCGAAACGCCTGCATCGTGCCTATGCAGTCTGAACAATCATCCAATCCAACGCTTTGCGCCAAACCCGTTCCAACCAAGCACTCCGCGCGCCACTTGATCCCGCCGGCTTTAGAGGATAAATATGTCAGGTCTATCTCCCGCGGCATCCGGATCGGCGAGCGCGGAGCACAGAGTGAAAATAAACCGGACACCTTTCTACAAGTAGTTCAAAGCCACATTTCCAGGTAACGTAAGGCAACAACGTCTATGCTGCTGCAATGGACCAAATAGCAAGCCTTCTATCGGACCCAACAGCTTGGGTGGCGCTGGCCACTCTGACTGTTATGGAAGTCGTTTTGGGCATCGACAACCTGATATTCATCTCGGTTTTGTCGAACAAACTGCCCGAACACCTTCGGTCGAAGGCGCGAAGAATCGGCATTGGGGCAGCGCTGGTCTTGAGGCTGGGTCTGCTTGCAACGATAGCGATCATCATCAAATTGACGGCGCCAGTATTTGAGGTTTTCGGACAGCCGTTCTCGTGGCGTGACTTAATCCTGATTGGCGGCGGAATGTTCCTGATTTGGAAGGCGACTACAGAGATTCATCACCTGGTGGATCCTGGTCCCGGTCCAGACCGCCTAAACGCGGCTGTAGTCGCAACCAGTATGGGCGCGGCGATCGTTCAAATTCTCGTGCTGGACTTGGTCTTCTCGCTGGACAGCATCATTACCGCAGTCGGCATGACCCCGCACATCCCCATCATGGTTGTCGCGGTCATTATCGCAGTATTGACGATGCTTCTCGCCGCAGACCCATTGGCGAAATTTGTTCACAACAACCCGACCGTCCTGATGCTCGCGCTTGCGTTCTTGCTGCTAATCGGTACGACACTGATTGCGGACGGCTTCGGCGCACCGATTGCAAAAGGATACATTTACGCAGCAATGGCCTTTTCGGTACTGGTCGAAAGCCTGAATATGATGGCGCGGCGTGCGCGTCAGCGGCGGTGACTCAACCGTACCTTCTTACCGCAGGGTCATCAGGCGGTCGCTAGTCTTGAGCGATTGCTTTTGGCCTGGGAACGGGGGCAGGTCTATTTTCGTTGCGCGGGGGTCGACTGGTGAGTGTGACCTGGCTTAAATAAGCCGGACACCGTTATCAAGCGCTCCAACGCAAGTATCGGGCGCAAATAATGGTGCCGTATTTCCGGAGAAAAGGTGTCAGGTTTATTTTGTGGCGTCAGATTCGAACGGTGAGCGTCGCCAGGTCCAGATATTCCCAAGACCTTTTTCGTTACGGCTTTCGTTCGGGCATCGCCAACGACTGAGACGGCGAGCACAGAATTCGGCTATTGGATCCGTCGATACTGCCAGAATGACTGAGATTGACTCCCATCTGCCTGACGACATCGCCGCGGAAAAGCAGGTCTCTCGCAGGCTGTCCGCCGAATATCGCAATAAACTCTTCGGCGCAGTAAGGAAGTTTCGGGCGTTGCGGTTGCAGGCGCCGGGCATCATTGCCGAATTCGTCCTGGCGTTTGTCAGCAGTATTTTCGCCGTACCGTTCTTGTTTCAAAACATGAAGTCCGGTGGGGTCATTCAGGATCTCGGAAACACCGTAAAGATTATTCTTGTAGTTGTTGCTTGCTTCTGGATCGTTGGGCGACTTTGGCGTTTGATCGGAGTGGCGAACCGTGATCGTTGCCGTTACGTCGTCAGCAATATGTGGGGTCTCGCCCTGGGCGGGCTGCTCCTGGCGAGTGTTGTGGTCAAGGTTTTCTACCCGGAATTCGTGGAATTGCCCTAGTCCGATCTACCGATACGAGTAGATCCAAGAAAGGTGTCAGGTCTATTTTGGTGGCGTCGGGAGCGAGTGGTGCAGGTCGCCGACGCAAAATAAACCTGACGCCTTTTTAGTAGACCTCAAAAACGTGTCGGGTCTATTATGCGACGTTGGGACTACCGGCCGGGTAACCTAATGGACATTGATCGGACGCATTTTTTCCAGTAGCAATATTTGGGCGGCCGTGAGTCTGCTAAGTGTCCGATAGCGGACGTTGGTTAGTGTAGGCCGGCTGTAACTGCCGAGACGCAGACACTCAAGATCAGCTGACATTTCCTTTGAAATACATACTCAGCAATGAACCAGGAATTTGAACAATTTATAAGCCGGGCAACCGAGGTGCTCGAGGACGATGAACGGTTTCTCGGTCTCGCCATTGCGGGTTCCTGGGTAAGCAATGAGATAGACGAGTTTTCGGACCTTGATCTCGTCATCGTTTGCGAGGACGGGGCGGTACCGGATCTGTCGGCTATGCGCGAGATCGCCGAGTCTCTCGGTTCATTGGTTTCGTCTTTCACCGGCGAGCATGTCGGGGAACCAGGGTTGTTGATATGTCTCTTCGACACCGGACGAATTGTTCATGTCGATATCAAGTTTGGGACGCTGGAGGTGATTCGCAACCGCCCGTACGATCCGGTTGTTGTTTGGGAAAGAGATTCAGAGCTATCAAATGTTCTGGCCAGCACTTGTGCAACGCCCGTCGCGCCGAATCCTCAATGGATAGAGGATCGATTTTGGACATGGGTTCACTATGCGGCTTTGCGGCTCGGCCGAACAGATCTGTTTGCCTTGGTGGGTTTTCTGGGCTTCATTCGGGAACAAGTGCTTGGACCGTTGGCCCTTCATGCTGGCGGGTTCCTGCCATTCGGTGTGCGCAGGATTGAAGAATACCTGCCGGAATATTCCCGCCGCTTGCAGGAAACAGTACCGGCCTATGATGCGAATAGTTGTTACCGCGCTGTCCTTGCCTCGATCGATATCTATCGAGACCTTCGGGCGCATGTACGTGATGGCCTGGTCGTTAATGAGCAGGCGGAAGTGGCAAGCGTGCGTTACCTCAAAGAGGTTGCATCGAGGGTCCACAATCTGGCATGAACCTCGCGTCTAAGGCTGAATATCCATCTTGCGGAGCCGAAGCGGTAGGCGGCCTTGC
Source organism: Woeseia oceani (assembly GCF_001677435.1). Classification (GTDB taxonomy): domain Bacteria; phylum Pseudomonadota; class Gammaproteobacteria; order Steroidobacterales; family Woeseiaceae; genus Woeseia; species Woeseia oceani. Next base: position 3,323,734 of record NZ_CP016268.1, on the reverse strand, counting down.
GGGCTGCGATGAGGTGTTCTCGAGACTTATAGGCCGGGAATTTGCCGACCCCGTGTTATTCCGGGCCCACCGGCTTACGGTGGATGCCTACTGCTTGCAGCATACTGAGAAGTACATGATCTCCAGTAAATCGGCTGCCGCCCATCTGATGGGCATTTGCTGGTCGTTAGAGGTCGGTGAGAGTTTGCACCTTCCGCCCGAACTCAAACGATTCGTCGATGGGCCGCACGTCTTTGTGCGAGTTGCGGTGCCACCCCAATTGCGTCGTGGCAAGATCAATATCACTCATTTGAACTCCTTGTCAGAGCCACGCGAGTATTTGGTTGCGTCGAGGGAGTGGGCGCAATCTGTGTGGTTGGCTTGGTCATCCGCCTGGGAGCAGACACGAGCCTGGGTCAGGGAAGCACAGAAAGCCAATTACCATTCGCACAAGGCGACACCGCTTTTCGGTGCGGGCAACGCCGGCACCAGTGGCAAAGGTTGATGTTAGTGGGGTATTTTGGTGTCAGGTCTATTTTTTGCCGCGTTGAGATAGTCCGCTCCAGGTTGCCCGGCTACAAGAGACCTGACATTTTAGCGCCAACTTAACGCTGGCCTTGCGGCTATGCGCTATTGCAGCGGCATTCGCCTCACGTGTTCGAGCGCAAGGCGGTGGAGCCTGGCAATGCGCTACGCTCGCCACGGTCAACTTTTCGGGTGCTGATCGGCAAATAAGGTCGCAAGATCGCATAAGACGGAGAGCAGCAATATGGGCAACCACCGTATCTACACTATGAGCTTCGCCAGTGTTTATCCTCACTATGTCAAGAAGGCTGAGAGAAAGGGCCGGACGAAAGCGGAAGTGGATGAAATCATCTGCTGGTTAACCGGTTACAGCCAGGAGCAACTGCAGGCGCAGATCGATGCGAATACGGCGTTCGAAGCATTTCTGGAGCAGGCACCTGAGCTCAATCCGGCCCGGTCAATGATCAAGGGTGTGGTCTGTGGTATCCGCGTAGAAGACATAGAAGAGTCCACAATGCGCGAGATTCGATACCTGGACAAACTAATCGATGAGCTGGCGAAGGGCAAAGCGATGGAGAAAATTCTTCGCTGCTGAGAGAGAGGAAAAGGGGAAAAGGTGTCAGGTTTATTTGAATTTGCTCACGCTCACCGCTGGATGCTGACGACGTAGCAAGAATACCTGACACCTTTTTCTTCTACACGACCGGGAGCAGGTCTCGTGATGTATGTTTGCTAATCTCGGTACGTCTGTAATGGTCAGGGGGCTACGGTGTTGACACTTTGGTTGGGGGGCGCGTTCGCACTGGGCCTGTTCGTACGCCAGCTGGGTTTGCCACCGCTGGTCGGCTTTCTGGCAGCAGGCTTCGCCTTCAGTGCGGCCGGGATCGAAGGCACGCCACTGCTTGATGAGCTGGCGCACGCCGGTGTCCTGATGCTGCTGTTCGCGGTCGGACTCAAACTGCGTTTCAAGAACCTTGTCCGGGCAGAGGTCTGGGGTACGGCGCTGGCCCACCTCGGTTTCGTGACCGCCATCGGTGCGGCGATCTTTCACTGGGGTGCGGGAGTCCAGTGGCCAGTAGCGGTCACGCTTGCGGTTGCAATGGGTTTTTCCAGCACGGTGCTGGCCTCCAAGCTCCTCGAGGCGCGCCGGGAGCTGCGGGCATTTCATGGCCGGGTAGCGATCGGCATCCTGATTGTTCAGGACGTCGTCGCGGTGGGGCTGCTCGCATTGAACGGTGCTGACGCACCGTCACCGTTTGCCATGCTGCTGTTGTTCCTGCCGCTGGCGCAGCCGCTGCTGTACAAACTTATCGACCTGGTGGGCCACGAGGAACTGCTGGTGCTGTTCGGCGCCGTGCTGGCTCTGGCCGGTGGCTGGTTGTTCGAGTATCTGGGCTTGAGCTCCGAGCTCGGTGCGTTGTTGTTCGGCATGTTATTGGCGAACCACCAGCGGGCGCAGGAGCTGAGTACGGCGATCTGGAGCCTGAAGGAATTCCTGCTGATCGGCTTCTTCCTGAGTATCGGCCTGACCGGTTTGCCGACCCGCGAGATCTTGCTACTGGCGATCGCCGCGGTGTTGCTGGTGCCGGTGAAGAGCGTACTGTTTTTTTTCTTGTTACTGCGGTTCGGTCTCCGGGCACGCAGCAGCTTTCTGGCATCGCTTACGCTGGCGAGCTACAGCGAATTCGGTCTGATTGTCGCTAGCAATGCTGTTGACAACCGACTGCTTGACCCGGCATGGGTCGTTTTCATGGCGCTGGTTGTCGCAATTTCGTTTGCCACCAGTGCGCCACTTAACCGCTTCAGTCACGGGCTTTTCAACCGCTATGAGGCGCAGCTTGAGAAACTGGAAGCGACCCGGCACCATCCGGATGATGCACCAATTTCTCTTGGCAGCGCGCAAATAGCCATCGTCGGTATGGGGCGCGTGGGCACCGGCGCGTATGAATACCTGCGTGAGAAAGACGAGCAGGTTGTTGGCGTCGACAGTGACCCCGGCAAGGTTGAAAGTCACATTGCCGAAGGCCGGAAGGTTGTATACGGCGATGCGGATGATCCCGGTTTCTGGGGGCGTATAAACATTCACTCGCTTAAAGCGATCATGCTGACTTTCCCCGATATCGAATCGAAACTGCTGGTCAGCCGACAACTGCGGCGCGCAGGCTATCGCGGTTTGCTTTCAGCGACCCACATTCATGCCGAGGAGCAGGACCGCATTCTCGCCGCCGGCTGCGACGTGACCTACAGCTATTTCCGCGAAGCCGGCGTTGGTTTTGCGAGTAGCACGTGGCAGGCGATGAACCCGGAGCAGGAGTCAGCGGGGTCAGTACGCCCGGAACGTTGATGGCCGGGAGTTAGCGGAGCTGACAAAGTTTGCGGGCGCGGTTGCCGTGGTCTGCGCTGGCAACACATCGGCGAGAAGACAGCCGTGAAGAAGCTCAGTTTATAGTAATGGGCCAATCTTGCTGAACTGGTCAGTGCCGGTGCGGTCATTATTTCACTCCTGTACGTCGCCTATCGGATTAAGGCGAACACCCGTGAAATACGGGCAGCCAACCGAAAGGAATTAGTCAGTCGTTCTCACCAGGTTGGTTCTGTGCCCGTAAATTCACGACCGCCAGAATCCAGCTCGATTGGCAGCTATGGGCGCAGTTCAGGCGGACGCAATGAAGCGCTGCCCTTGGTTATCGCGGAACTGGAAGAGTAATTGCAAATGGATAAACGAGTGGTGTTCGATTTTGAGATCGATTTTTCGAATGGAGGCGGCTTGCAGGGCCAAGGGTTCCGCTTGGATATCGATGGCGACGATATCGACGACGACGACCTCGTTAATTACATAGTTGCAGATATGAGGCTGCTGATGGTCGGTGAGGTCAGAATTCTAAACAAAACGATCATTCAGGAACCCCACAAACGCAAATAACGTGCTGTCTGGTCGACGATGTCCGTTGCTGAACGCACGTGGAAGAAAGAATGGCACGCGATGCCCGGTTTGCGCACGCGGGTTGCGAATAAGGTACCTCGAATAAGGTGCCAGGTCACTGCTGTCCCATAAAGTTACCGCGCTAGAGCCAAATTGCGCTGAGGCGAGATAGGTATGGGGCTTGGAGGGTCGCCACGTAGCAGTGCGACGATGTCTCGGCGGATGAACAAGTTCAGTTGTAGTAGCCATAAGATGTGTTGCATTGAGCGCGTGGTCCTCGACAGGAATTTCAGGTAGGCCAAGACCAGGTAGACGCACATGGCGACCCAGACCTGGGTCATGACAGCGTTCTTACTAACTCCAAGGAAGGACGTGATTTTCAGGTTCTGCTTGATCCACTTGAAGAACAATTCGATTTGCCAGTGCTGTTTGTAGATCGCTGCAATGGTCGAGGCAGCGAGTGCAAAGTTATTGGTCAAGAAGACGTAACGCTGCCCGGACTCAGGATCGACATAGCTCACGCGATGTAGTTCGGGCAGGCTTTCCTGTATCGATTTCTGGTCGGTTAATCGGATCGCCTGATCGGCACGTAGTCCCTTGGCCTTATCCACGCCATCGGTCAAACTCATGAACGCCGGAATGCCGCCGTCGTGATCCAGGCCCACATGCAGTTTCAGTGCACCGTCGCGCTCACGGAACTTCGCCCACGGAAAAATGGATAGCGACAACTCGATGGTTGATGCATCCAGAGAGTAGAGTTTATTCTTGAAGCGGAAGCCGTGACGCGGCGCGATTGAGCGACACTGACCATAAAGCTTTCCGAACAATGCTTCGTAAAACTCGCAGGGTTGCCGCTCGTTAACCCGCGCCAGTGTCGAACGCGTGACGGCGCCGCTGCCCAAATGATAGAGCGATGCGCTCTGCGCATTCAAATTACTCACGATATCGCGAAGACTCCGCCGCCTTGCCAATTGGCCGGTCGCCAGCGCCACAAACTGCGACCAGCGACTGGTCTTGCGAAAACGGCGGCCCACATGATGAGCTCTGGCCAAGGCCTCAAACTGATGTCTCGGCACCAATTTCAGCAGTTGTGACAACACGGTGTTAGAATGCGCCAAGGCTTGGTTCCTCCTATAGATACAGTGGTTTGGTGAGACAACTCATTGTATCTATTCGAGAAAACCAAGCCTTTTTTTATTCCCCTTTGTGGGACAGCAGTGGTACCAGGTTTATTTTTCTTGCCGCGCCGGGTTCGGCCGACGTGGGTCACAGGGCGAAAATAAACCTGACACCTTTCTGCCTTTTTGGCACCTTTTTGACGTTGTTACCCGACACTGGTTGAGCTGGCAGGACTGGCGGACTTGTAGTGCGCGAGCAGGGCAACAATGCCTCCGGCTATGAGCAGGCACAGGAACAGTATGGCCTGCTTGGCATAGAACAACGGGACAATCCCGCCTACCAGCATCAATACTCCTCCCGGCAGATATTTCCGCTTCCAAGCCATAATCCCGCCTGTTACGCCGAGTATCAGGCTCACGATCATCAGCAAGCCTGCTGTGCCCATATTTTGAAGTTGTTCGCCACCCGCTGCGAGTTGCATCTCGTTGAGCTGGCCGAAATCGCCAAGCCACTTCATACCAAGCGCACCGGCCACCAGTCCGCCAACGATTCCAAGTATCAATGCTGTCGTTCTCATTCGTGTTTCTCCCGATTGCTTGAGTACCCGTTCCGGGTATTCGTCCGAATCTGGATACTACGAAGCTCTTGCAACGGCGTGCATCCACAGTTAGCGGCATTTAGCGGAAGTTAAGGTTGCAAAGGACCCGAAAGGCGCTCGTATCGTTGGCGATATTGCCGTCAGGTAGCGCCGAGGTCTGTGTCACAGCCAGAATCAGGGACACTGAATATACTCAACGTCGCTGTCATTCCGAATTGATCGTCAGGAGTACAGCGGTTCGAGGCAATCACAAAGGTACAGGCATGCACGTACTGGTTCTGATTCTTGCATGGATTACGCCCGCGGCTATCGCCGGCGCAAAGGGCTGGTCCGGTATCTGGGGCACGGGTTCGGCGTTCGCGGAATACCTGATTCCGGTGCCCGTAGCCGGTGGTGTTTTTCACGTGCCGAGTTTTGTTATCGCTGCAGGCGTCATTCTTGCTTGCCGTAACTCCACGGACGGTCTGGTTCGTTACCTGCCGGTTATCGGCTTTGGTGTGTTGGCGGCGTCGCTGTCGCTAATGCTGGATTTCGATCGGTTACATGCCTGGATATTCACCGACTACCAGCCCGCCGGTTCTCGCTCACGGCCGAAGGTATGCTTGATGTATTCAACAGAATGCGACGCGCTGGTATCGTCATGGGCGTTGGTACCGATACGATCGGCGAGTGGAGCAGGACGGTTCCTGATTCGTTCATCAAAGAACTCAACTGGTACGTACAAGGCGGCTATACCAATATGGAAGCATTGAAGGCGGCGACGCTGATAAATGCCAACTTGCTCGATATGGGCGACAAATTGGGTAGCTTGGAAGCAGGCAAGCTTGCGGACGTCATTGTTGTAGACGGTCGGCCAGACGAAAACCTCGATGATCTGAGGAAGATTGACGTCGTAATGAAAGACGGTCACGTTCTCATTCAATCGGGCTTGCTCGTAACGACGCGTCACGACCAGCAGTAGACTGATCTTGGCGACAGCTCAAGGAGAAACCGTATACCGGCTAACGTTGAGGGTATGGACGATTCCTATTCAGTTTTTACCGGTATTCTGTAAATATACGGTGATGCTCATGAAGACAATGCATCAAGATTGACGGAAATGAAGCAGCGCAAATGTCGCTGTTCGAGCCGCTCAGGGGCAACTACTCTCAAAGACACAGCTGCATCGGGAGTAGTTGCCTTCGTACGGCAAGGTCGTTCGAATACCGGCCGCCAGGCGGGGGGCTTCCCGTAACGGAAGCTGCTTCCAGGCGAACTTCTACGCTGAAAGTCAGGATACCGCCATCTGACCAAGGCAATGGCTGCAGGAATCACGGTGTACGAAGGTAAATTGAAATCCCAATTCAAAGCCAAACTGCTCCGTCCTGCCAAACCCGGTTGCGACGACCAATGGTCTTTCGTCTTGCTGCCAAAGGACGCGAGCGCCAAGCTCCCGAGACGGGGCAGGACAACAGTAGACGGCACGATTAACGGCTACCTGTTTCAGGAAACACTCGAGCCTGATGGCCAACGAAGCCACTGGCTCAAAGTGAGTACGACGTTACGTAAGGCGGCTGGCGCGGAGGTGGGCGATACCGTCACGCTGGAGATTGCGCCTGCGAAGAAGGAACCAGAGCCCGAGGTTCCGGCAGACCTCAAGCAGGCACTGGCGGCGACACCCGAGGCGTTGAAGGTCTGGAAAGCAACCACGACCATCGCGCGTGTGGACTGGATACACTGGATTGTTTCAGCCAAGCAGGCCAAGACCCGGGCCAAGCGAATCGCTGATGCCTGCGAGATGCTGGCAGATGGCAAGAAACGGGTGTGCTGTTTTGATCCGTCGGGTTTTTACAGCAAAGCCTTGAGTGCGCCGGATGTGGCCGAGCCCTGACGCTCAGCGAAGCGCACAGCAATCGGCTCTTCAGCACTCGCTATGCAAAAGCCAGCGGCCGTTCTCAACAACCGCTGGCTTAGCAATTACGACAAGCCTGCACCCGGCGCATTGTCCACCAACTAAAACTTAATCAGCGGACAATAGGGCGTGTATTGGCAAGCTTAGTTCTGCACAGCAAAACAGTAGAACAAGCCATCACCACCCGTGCTGATCAACGCAGACTGGCTACAACCACGGGAATTGTGCGCGGAATTCCATGCGGCGTAGTCGTGATGGCCGAGGCGGGCTTTGCCGTTGTCGCTGCTGTCTGTCCAGTTTCCGCAGGTCATGTCTTCGCTTTCGGCATAAGCTGTACCATCGATTTTTGAGCCGGTAAGAATGTCGTGCCGGTTGGGCGCCATGCCGCTGCCCGGTATTGCACGGCCGCGTTCATCGACGGCGGTATACGCACTTATCCGGTTCATCACGCTGTGCAGTTCGTCCACGTCGGCCGCAATACGGTTGCCGTTGGCGTTGAACCACGGGCCTTTGCCAATTCTGTCGCGTGCATTAACAGCATTCTCACCCTGAGTGCTGAGATAAGCGCGCCAGGTAAGTCCTTCGCTACCCGCACTCTCTGCCAGATTCTGGCAGATTGCATCAGCGCCCTTGAGTCCGCCCAGATCGCCGCCCTTACCGGAGCCGGCACTGGTCAAGAAAAAGGACATCGGACCTGTAGGCTGTTGGGCCAGAGCTATGCCCGCGACGATCAATCCGCAAAGTGCTACGCCTTTCATGGCGACCTTTCTGTTCTTAAGCATTTTCGTATTCCCCAAGTGCGCGTGTTGATAGCTGAACAGATAATATACCAGCATTCGTTCAACGAACCGCCCGCCAGCGGGAGCGAAAAAGAATCCGGATCCCTATACTGATCGAACCCGGTAATCGACGAACAAAAGGTGCGTTGCCGGATGCCCGGTAGTGTCCGGTTCCATTTTTCCGGAATGCGGCGCTCGTGAAAGGGCAACAGCTATAAGGTCGGTTTGCCCGTCTTTCAGACCACCGCATGGCCTGACAAGGAGCGCCTGGCGCTCTGCAGCCGAGATGCGCAGCCGCTCATGTCAACTCTCAGGAGATTAATGTGCACATCTTTACCATGAGGCCGCTTGACGGCACGGCCACATTCTTCGCCAACCACTGAGGACAGTCTGCGCTTCGGGTGCCTTCCGGTTTAACAGAACGCCGAGATCAAGAGCGTTGCCGTTAGTCGCTGGCCCAATCGGGAGAACCCGACCCCCGCAAATTCAAGCCAGGGTTTAGTCTTTCTTAGAGGTGTGTGTATGAATGCCGGTTGCCCTGCATCGTAGCGGCAGTCTTGGTATTCTAGACGATCCTGTTTCTGTGTACTCACGTGCATTCATAACACGCACCGCCGAATGAGAGTCTTATTCATGCTCAAGTTCCGACTCCTGCTTTCCGCGTCACTCATCCTGTTTGTTTCCTTTTTGCCATTTGCTGTCACGGCACAGACCTCTGTCTATGAGTCGGAGCCGAACAACGAACCAGCCAATGCCTCGAAGGTAGCAGGGGAGGTCGTGCTTATCGGCTCGATGGTCGGCGAAGATCAGGATGCCTACGAGTGGAGTGTTTCCGATACCGACTCCAGCAAGCGCTGGAACTTCGAGCTGCAAGGCATACCGGGCGCGCTCACGATTGTTGAGGTCATGCGCGTTGAGTACGCCGAAAACGGCGTTGACGTCGCTGCACGTGAACGACTGTTCACGATAGGCACACGCGATGGTTCGCAGCCGTCGATTCACGAAGACCTATTGTTCGAAGCCGGCGAGTACCTGCTCGGCGTTGCCTTCGCCGGGCAGTCTCAGGGCGGGGCGTACCGGCCACCGGTGGACAGCATTAAGTTTGATGAGCTTGGCAGCGACAATCAGGGCGCGGTTGCCGAGCAACCCGGTGGCTATCGCTTAACGATACGTGAGGGTGGCTCCACCCACGTCAGGAATGGCGTCTACTCACTGACTTCTCGCGACGAGGCCTTTGATGTGCGAATGGACACCCAGTTGGCACTGTTAACGGCCGACGCGGTTTCCTGGTACCAGTTCGACGTGACCGAAAAAAACAGTCTCTCCAAGTGGGACTTGCTGGTTCAGGTACCTGTTGGGCGATCTGCCAGTGGCAGTCTTTATGCCGCCGATGACACCAAATTGGCAACGGCGAACACTGACGACAAAGGCAAGCTGTCGTTCCCGGATCTGACCCTTGAACAGGGCAAGTATTTCGTCGAACTCAATGCGAGCCCGGGTGCCTACTTGCGCCGCATCGAAGCCCGGCCAGCCGGCGTGCGCGTTGCAGGTGCCGAAGCGGAGCCCAACGACCACCGCGGGCTCGCCAACCGGGTTGATCCGCTGCAGCCCCTTAACGGAAAAATGGCGAAGGTCAACGAGTCTGACTTTTTTACTTTCACTCTGGACGAGTCTGCCGCCGACACGATGTACGCGTTGCAGCTCGATGCTGCGCCCGGCAACAGTTTCACTCTCTGCATAACCAGCGAAAAAGGCACGCGGCTGCAGTGTCGGGAAAAGGAGGGCGGTGTCGTGCTGCCGGACCTGGTGTTCAACGCGGGTGATTGGGGGTTCGTCGTTGAACGTGGCAAGGCAGGCTCCGAGTACACGGTGCAGATGGTGGAGCAGGGTGCCATTGTCGATGGCGCCGAGTTCGAGCCGAACGACAAGATTGAAAACGCCGTTGCTATCCCCGGTAACAATCGAATCAAGGGTCGTTTCACCGGTGATGATACGGACTTCTACAAGCTGCTGGTCACTGACGAACCGCAACTCTGGCGTGTCCAGGTTATTGGCGACGAGATCTTTGAGCTGGCTTACTACGATGGAGCGGGTATCCAGAGCCAACGCTACCGGATACCCAAGGGCCAGCGACGGGTTCGGCTTGAAAGCCTGTTTCTGCTACCGGGTATACACCATTTCCGGGTGACGGGACGCGATGGCGGGGACTACACACTGCTGGCCCGGCCCATCGGCCCGCCCAATCCCAACGGCGAAATGGAGTCGAATGACGACACCAGCCGGATGCACGAGCTCAGTTTTGGTCAAACCCGCACGGGGCTTCTGCATGACGATCAGGATGAGGACAACTACCGCTTTCACCTCGCGAACTGGGACCGTATCCGTGTGACGCTGAAGCCGCCTGTCGACGGTGCGGTCGTCGCCCAGCTCTATTGGGATCACAGCAACTTCAAATTGTTCAATAAGCCGGAGGTTGGCGAAGAGGTTGTGCTGGAAGGTGTGTTCCCGCCCGGTGACTATCGTGTCCGCCTGCAAGCGAAGCAGGCGAGCGATGCTGAATACACGCTTGGACTTGAGCGTTTACCGCGCTTCGAATGCCCGAGTGATTGCGAGCCCAACGACAATATTGATTTTGCAAACCCGTTGCCCGCGGATCACGTCATGGAAGGTGTGGCCATGGACTGGCGTGATTACGACTGGTATCGCCTGCCGGTATTCGATGCGCCGACGGCCGTGACCTTCGGTGGCGAGCAACGGCCGAGGCTGCATTTCGCAAGCCGCGAATACGCATCCCGTTTACCCACTGAATGGGACAATGAAGCAGGCGTGCTGCGAGGAATGATTCCGGCTGGTGAGCAGACCTACGTGCGGATAGACCACGCTGGTCCCTACCGCGTGGAAGTCGCGTTTCCATCCGGGCCGGCGGCCCGAACGATTGCGGTATCCGAGATCGACCTGGGCCTGACGTTAGCGACTCGTGAGGTCAGCGCTTACCGACAGTTTGGCCAGCGACTGACGGGTGAACTGCAATTGACCAACCGCGGTGCCACGCCGCGCGAGGTAACACTCAATGCGGTCACCAGTGATTGGCGCTGGAACGTCGAGTTGGCGACCAGCCAGGCAAGCGTGCCGGCAGGTGGGACAGCGGCGGTGGAGGTCACGGTCAATGTGCCTCCCGATGTGTGGGCCGACAGGCCGGTGAACCTTGCCGTACAGGCAATAGCGGATGACGGTTCGCGCGACAGTACCTCGATCGACATCGAGGTTAGCCGAGTCGCGCCACCGGTGCAGGCGCATCGCGCCTTTGAAATTCCGACCGAGCTACGCGGCGGGCTAAACGTGGCACGGGCTGCACTGGGCGGCAAATGGCTGAATGATCATGACACGGCCGTCGGCCGGGGTTTCGCCGAGTTGTTTGATGGCATGGCGGTCAAAAATGAGGGGATGCAACTCCGCGGCCAGACCGCTTTGCACTCGATCAATGTTGATATAGACCTCGCCGGCGACGAAGCGGTTGAGGTTGCCGGTGTGTCACTGAACGCCCTGGCTATGGCGTCGGCTGACGGCGTCCTCAAAAACCTTGACGTGTTTCTGTCGCTGGACGGGACCAACTTCACGCAGGTATTGAGCGACGATTTGTTGCCGATCAAAGCCGAGCAGTTTTTCGTTCTGGACGAGCCGGTGGCGGCGCGTTACGCGCGACTGGTGTTGAAGCATTCATTTCAAGGGACGCCGGGCCCGGCGTTAAGTCTCGGCGAGTTCAAAGTCATCGCCGTACCGGGGCAGGACAGTTCGAATGGCGAAGGCTACAACCTGGCCGACCCCGAGCTTGGCGGCCATGCCGTGTGGTCAAGGCCGGTACCGCCTTCAACCACGGATCAAAAACTGCTGGTGCAGGACGATGCGCTCGAGCAACGGCGGGTACGAACCGGTGAGTCCTATGAGTGGGTGATCGGTTTCAACCACAACCGGGCGGCGCAGATCACCCAGCTGGAGTGGCGGGATGCAGCGCAATCGGCCATCGATGACAGAATTCCGGGCGTCACTGTTTCCGTCAGTACAGATTCGCCGGTTGGGCCGTGGCGTTCGCTCGGTGAGTGGCAGCACAATAGCGGCGCCGCATCGTCAGTATTCCAGCTGGATGAAGCAACCTGGGCACGGTTCGTCAAGTTCACGGTCGCGCCCGTTGCCACGTTGACCACTTTCGTTTTGCCCGATGTGATCCGTATCCAGGAACGGCCAACTGACGATACCTACCGCTCGATTATGACCGAGTGGGGCTTCGCCAGTCAGTCCGCCATTTTCGAAGAGCTGCAACCGCTGCAACTCGACAAGGCCTTCGTCACGGCGAGCAACGACTCCAAAGCCAAAGCAGCACCGCTCGTGCCGGGACAGCAGACAGGTGGGCAGGTCTTACTTGGCAAGCACACGCACTGGTACCGGCTGGAGGTACCCGCCGGGCAAAACTTCCTCAGTTTGAAACTCGCGGGCGATCCGACCGTGCGTACCCGCTTGCGTCTCGAAACCAATGCTGGCGCAGAGATCCCGTTGACTCAGGATTCTTCGAGAACCACACCACAGTTGCATGCGTGGGAAGCCGTCGTTGAGCCCGGTACAACCGTGTTCCTGCAGGTCGAAGAACCGCCGCGCAACGTACTGTTCCTGTGGGATACCAGCGCGAGTGTTGGTGCTTACCTGCCAGTGATCTACAACGCGATGCTTGAGTATGCGAAAGACGTGGTACCGGGCCGGGATGCCGCCAACCTTCTCCCATTTGGCGGAAAGTTGCTGACCCGCGACTGGTACAGCGAACCTTATATTTTACAGACGATACTCAACGACTATCCGCGCAAGGAGAGTTCCAGCGAGGCTGAGGCAACTCTAAACACGGCCGCGAAGGCACTGGCGAACCGTGCGGGTACCAAGGCCATCGTCATGGTGACAGACGCAGCGACCGGTCTTCATTCGCCGGTGTGGGATGCATTTCGCGAGGTGCGGCCACGAATATTCGCACTCGGTGTCGGTTCGGAAGGCGCATTTGGCCGCAACCCGGTGCGCGAGCAGGACCTGATGCAGGACTGGTCGCGGGTGAATGGCGGCCATTACAGCCTCATGCAAAGCGAAGGCGAAATGGAGGTGGCCTTCGATCGTGCCATCACGATGCTGCGCCGTCCGGCTGGTTATACGCTGGACGCGAGCTTGTCATTCATTGAGGCACCCGGTCCGGGCAGCCTGACTGTGCGCGATGGTGGCGGTGCTGCTGACAGTGGTGCAAGTGGCGGTGCCGCCATCGAACTGATACTGGATGCATCGGGCTCCATGCTGAAGCGGCTCGACGGCAAACGCCGCATTGCGATCGCCAAGGAGGTGCTGGCCGAAGCGGTGACCGAGCACATCCCATCCGGAACGCCGGTCGCACTGCGGGTGTTCGGTCACAAGGAACCGAATGCGTGTCGCAGCGATCTGGAAGTGCCGTTGGCCCCGCTTGAGCCTGCCGCGGTTCTCAAGCAGATCGAGGCCATCAACGCGATGAATCTGGCGAAGACACCGATTGCCGATTCCCTCGCGGCTGTCGAGTCCGACCTCAAAGCGGCGAGCGGCCGCAAGATCGTTGTCCTGCTGACGGATGGCGAAGAAACCTGCGAAGGCGATCCGGCGGCCGTTGTGCAAGCGTTGCAGGACAAGGACATCAATGTAACGCTGAACGTAGTTGGTTTCGCCATCGACGATGAGCAACTGGAAGCCGCCTTTGCAAGCTGGGCAGAACTCGGCGGCGGTCGCTATTTCCAGGCGAAGGATCAGACCGGACTGAGTGCGGCGATCAAGGATGCGCTGACCGTGCCGTACAGTGTTTATGATCAGGCGGGCACGCTGGTTGCCGAGGGCCAGGTCGGGGGTGCAGCGTTAGAGCTTGCGCAGGGTTACTACCGGGTGGTGGTGCGCAGTTCGCCTGCCAGAACGTATGACCGGGTTGAGATCGCGGCCGGTAAGAACGTCGTGCTGGAATGACTGATGCGGCTGCTCATGTGAGCAGTCGCCGCTCGGGCTGGTGTGACCCGGCCATGGATCGGATGTTGCTGTGCAACGAATAACGCGTTGCCGGTATGCGTTCGTGCAAATGCGATTACTGCGACGGGTTGTACGCGGGCAACGCTGCGGTGCCTTCATCGACTTGCAGACTCGGGCGTTTCGCCATTCGGGTCAACGAGATCAGCAAGGGATTCCCGTTCAATGAGCCGAGCATGACGGCGTCCTGGCTGGGGTTGTGTTCCAGGTTCTGCACTTGTTCGTCGCGGGCATTGCGTGCTTCCTGCAGCCCCATCGGGCTGAGCGGCACGAGCTGCGTTTGGACGTTGCCAGTTCTTGAATCGATGTGGCTGATGTAACCCTGCGGCAGGCGATTGGCGCGCGTTCCGACAACGCCGTACAGGAGCACGTTTCCGTCTTTGTAGTCGAAGTCGACCCACGTTCTTAATGCTTGGTCATCCAGCGCAGCTTGCAACGAAAATTCTTCGGAAAAGGTGCCATCGGACTGAGATGCGAGGTACGCGGTTCCCTCGCGCGCTTTGTTACTGCTGCCACGTCGGAACAGGACATGCACTCGGCCGTCAGCGCTTGTGCGTGCTGCGATCTGGTCTACGTTCTCGATCTGGGACATAGACTGCTGACGCTCGAGTATGGCCTTGAATGCATCAGGGTTGCTGCCGATCGTGCTGAGGTCGGGCATCTCCATTGGTTTGGACGGGTCAGGCATCTTGTACGTCGTGAGGGCGATCTGACCCACGATCGTACCGGTGGCATCCAGCCGGTAGAGTCGGTCTTGCTGCCCGACAACGGAGCCCGCGGGAGGCTCGACATCAGCCAGTTGACCGCCTTTTAGTGGCGATGCAGCGACGAGCAGCAGCGCACCACCGTCCGCGGAGGCCCAGAGTCTTGTGACACTCAGCAAAACGCCCGGCGTGTGCAGTTCCTTTTTCCAGAGCGGCTCGCCATTCGCTGCGAAGCGTACGACCGTGCCGGACGGTGACGTCGTATCGTTTCTTTTTCGTGACAGCATGCGCCAGACCAGCAGTTCGCCGCTGTGGCTTACGTCGTAAATGATGTTGTCCGAATTCACAGTACGCCCGTAGCCAGCTTCCCATTCACCAGCGGATAACTCCCAAATGCCGATGTTGCCGGTGCCGGGACGCCAGGTTTCAACCCGGTCATTGGCAACAATCACTACATCACCGGAGTCGGTGATCGTTCCGCTGAACCCGATGTGCGCGCAGTAATTTTCGGCGAGTGCTTGCGGTTGTACGTTAGTTAGTCCCGGCTTGAGATCGACGGTGTAAAAATTAGTCGCACATTTTTCACTGACGTGCGCCTGGGTGATATCAGGCATCGTGTGGTACAGCAGGCGCGTACCACCGTCGTATTCGCGTGCATCGTCTACGCGAATGTTCAGGTTGCGATCAGTGTTGGTGATGGTTGCCGCTGTCGCGGACAAGGGTGGCAACAGCAGGAGCAGTGCCCAGCAGGAAATTAGCGAGTGGCTTTTCAGGGAGCCAGGTACATTCATTCCACAGTCCTCCGGGTATCCAATAGTTCGCCGCTTGGCGTGCAATGTTCGTTCGATTTCCGTTCGCCATACCGTCTGGGCTGGAGGTACGGCCACTTGCTTTCAAGGTTCGCCAGTCGCACCGCATAAACTCGATCTGGCCAGGGCAAATGACCGCCCGCAGCCAGCCTGCTTGCCAATCGGACAGCAGCAGACAGAGACATCTTGCGGTATAAAGTCTTTTAGTTCAATGGCTTGGAGGCCCTAAAAGGTGTCAGGTTTATTTTCTCGGAGTCCAACAGTGCAAATGCGCTAAAGGTGTCAGTTATCGCCGAGAAATCACGACCAAAGAAGTTCACCGCTACAGGTGCCAGGTTTATTTACGGACGAGAACTAGTCACGATTCATTGCGGCGTTCGATCTGAAAGGCGTTGGACCTGTTTGCCGGAAAGGTGTGGCAACGAGGCGCTGTAGTTATTAGTTGTCGGAGCCTGTTTTGTCGTGGTGTAGAATCTGCACGGTGTCGCTTACGGCAATACCATAAGGGACACTATCGTTTTAGACGAGGAGATTGCACGTGCTCGAACTTCGTCCCAGTTGTGAGAATTGCAACAAGCCACTCGCACCGAATTCGCTCGAAGCTCGTATTTGTACTTACGAGTGCACCTTCTGCGTTAGCTGTGTGGAGGACGTGCTGCACAACGTTTGTCCAAATTGTGCAGGTGGGTTTGTACCGCGGCCGATTCGACCGGCGATCAACTGGCGCCGCAACAATTACCTCGGCAATGATCCGGCCAGCACCAAAGTACGACACCGACCGGTTGATCCGGCCGAACACGCGGCGTTCATCGAGAACATCCGGCAGCTGCCAGCCGAAGAACGCTAGCTAACCCCATGCCAGGAGTCGTGCGATGAATGAACAGGCTGACGCGGCAAAGGTGAAATTCTTCCCGCCGGGCATTCCGCTGATTGCCATCCTCGCAGGCTATACCCTCGACAGGTATTTTCCCTTAGCAACTGGCTGGTCGATTCCGGCGCCGGAGCGATACGTTTTCGGCGGCGGCGTCATAGTCTGCGCAATACTGCTGCTGGGACTCTGGCCGGTTTTGCTGTTCAAGAAAAGCGGCCAAAGTGCCAATCCGTGGCGGCCAACGCCCAACATCGAAGAACGCGGACCGTTCGGTTTCACGCGCAATCCGATGTACCTGCAGCTGCTGCTTGTCTGCGTTGGCATCGGTATCGCGTCAATGAACCTGTGGACGATCATGCTGACGCCGCTGGTCGCCTGGGGCTTGTGGTTCGCCGCCATCAAGCCGGAGGAAGCGTACCTTGAGAAGAAGTTCGGCAAGGAATACCTTGCGTACAAATCCCGGGTTCGGCGCTGGCTGTAGCCCGGCGTTGGCAACTGAACCTGGTTGGTGTTGTGGAGTTATCGCGTTGTCATTTGCACAGAATATTCAGCCGTTCGTAGAGTCCGAGTTGCGTGCCGCCGCCGGGCTGCTGGATGAGGGTGATGCCGAGGCAGCATTCAGGCATCTCGAGTCGGCGCACGTGCTGGGCCAGGCGTCCACCCGCTGGCACACGCTTGTCCATGTGCGGATGCTGCAATGGGCGATCAGGCGCCGCGACCTGCGAGAGGCAGTGGGCCAATTATTACGTATCGTCGGTGCAGCCACAAAGACCGCTATCGGTCTGGTGCCACACGGCAACACAGGCGGTGCCAATGTCAGTCCATTCAAGGTGATGCCGATCAGCGATGCGCACCGCGACATCCTCGCGCGTGCGGCATATCAAGGCGATCGTGACCGAAACCGTTCCGACCAAAGCAGGTAGTCGCGACGCAGTGTCACTACTCGGGTTGTTTCAGCGGGCCTGTTACGGGATACGCGCCTTGAAGAGCGTGAGTATTGGTCTTCGCTACACCAATCGACCGCACAGTCTTGCCATTGCACGTCCTCTGAACGTAAGACCGTTTTCCTGCGGGTTTGCGCATTTGTCCGATCATCTGAACGGATGCTGATATTGATTTCGAGAATGAGTCTTGCACGACCAGGCATCCTGACGAGCTGAACTCCCGTTCTTCACTCGGATGAACGACGGTGCCCGCCTGATGAAAAAGAGCTTACCGAAAATCGGTGAACGCGACGTCGACCATCCAGCCGACGTTACATCCCGTTTTGCCGGTATCATGGGCCCAACGTCACCATTCAAAATTTTGGGGGAATTATGCAACTCGTCAGACTCGGTTTTCTTGTGGCACTCATGTCGGCTGCAGCACTACCTGCCATCGCGGCGGACGATGCGCCGCGCGCCCGTGATCTGGGAATTCCTTTTGACGGTAAGCCGGGTCCGCTCAACGCCATCACTGACGTTGCCGGCGTGACCGTTGGTGTGCACACAATCATTGCTGATCCGTCAGCGGACGTCGCTGTGCGCACGGGCGTTACAGCGATCCTGCCGCGCGGCGAGGCCACCAGCCAGAAGCCGGTATTCGCTGCCTGGTTCGCGTTGAACGGCAACGGTGAGATGACTGGCACTACGTGGGTCGAGGAGTCCGGCTTTCTTGAAGGGCCGGTGTTGATCACCAACACCCACAGCGTGGGTACGGTGCACGAAGCCGCCATTCGCTGGCGCGTCGAGCAAGGCAGTCCGGATGACAGCGGCTACTGGTGGTCGCTGCCGGTTGTCGCGGAAACCTGGGATGGGTTTCTGAACGACATTAACGGCTTTCATGTGCGCGCGGAGCACGTATTCAGCGCATTGAGTTCCGCGAAAGGCGGTCCGGTACCTGAGGGTAACGTCGGCGGCGGTACCGGCATGACCTGCCACGAATTCAAATGTGGCACAGGTTCCGCGTCGCGCACACTGGACGTGGACGATGGCCAGTTCACCGTCGGCGTACTGGTGCAGGCTAACTACGGTTTGCGTGACACCCTGCGGATTGCGGGCGTGCCGGTTGGCAAATACCTGACCAGCGACCGTGCTTACGCGGCGATGCCTGGCGGGCCGCGCGAACTCGGTTCCATCATTATCGTGGTGGCAACGGATGCACCGTTGTTGCCGCATCAGCTGAAGCGCGTGGTTAAACGGGCGGCGCTCGGTCTGGCACGCAACGGCGGCATCGCAAGCAATGGCTCCGGCGATATCTTCATTGCGTTCTCAACGGCTAACGAGGCGGCCAGTCAGTCCGGTCCGGTAAAGCAGGTCAGCACAATATCAAACGAGAACATCAGCCCGTTCTTCCAGGCGACCGTCGAAGCCACCGAAGAAGCCATCATCAATGCCATGATCGCGGGACGCGACATGACCGGTCATAAAGGTCACACCGTACGCGCGATCGATCATGCGGAACTGCAACGTGTGCTGGCCGAGCACAACCGTCTGAATCCGGTGTCTGAGTAGCGCCCGACGCTACGGACGTTGGTAAACCGTCTTGCCGCCGACAACAGTGCGCAGCACTTTTGCACTGCGTATCTCTTCCGGCGGTATGACGGTCAGGTTCTTGTCGATCAGCACAAAGTCGGCGAGCATGCCCGGCGCAAGTGTGCCTTTGCGGTCTTCCTCGAACGAGCTGTAAGCCGCTTCGCTGGTGTAGGCGCGCAGCGCTTCCTCCACTGTGATTTTTTGTGCCGGTGTCCAGCCGTCCGGGTTGGCGCCGTCCAGTGTTTGCCGGGTAACCGCAGCGTAAATTCCAAGCAGCGGTTCGGCGGGCGCAACTGGCCAGTCGCTGCCGAATGCCAGGTGAGCGTCTGAATCGAGCAAGCTGCGAAACGCGTAGGTTGTTGCAGAACGCTCCGCGCCGATCACTTTCTCCGCCCAGCGCCCGTCGTCAATTGCATGGTAAGGCTGCATGCTGGCAATGATGTCCTGCGCCGCGTAGCGCGGCAGGTCGTCCGGGTGTATGTGTTGTGAGTGCTCGATACGCAGCCGGCGGTCACGCGGGCCTTTTTCATCCGTGAGATCGAGATAGATGTCGAGCAGGTCGCGTATGGCACTGTCACCGATCGCGTGCACCATGATCTGCAAGCCGGCGTCATCCGCGTCGCTGACCCATTGCCGCATATCGTCCAGCGTGTTGATCAGGAAGCCGCGCTCTTCCGGCGCGTTGGTAAACGGTTCCAGCATCGCAGCAGTGTGGGAGCCGAGCGACCCGTCCATGAAGCCCTTCAAACCGCCAATGCGCAGCCAGTCGTCGCCACGGCCGTTCTTTGCCACCTCATCACGCAACTGTGCCCAGTCGCTCAACGGCACGACAGAGTAAACGCGGGTCTTGAGCTTGCCTGCTGCTTGCAGGCGGCGGTAGCTGGCGAGTGAGGTCCAGCTCGCCATATCATGCACTGTCGTCACTCCGTGCGCGGCAACGTATTGCATGGCCGCTTCGATCTGGCGGTCCATGAGTTCGTTGCCCGGTGCCGGTACGGCCGCCATGACCAGCGGCATCGCGTTGTCTTTGAGTATGCCGGTCGGGTAGCCAGCGGCATCGCGGACGATAGTGCCGCCATCAATGTCGGGTGTGTCGGCATCAACGCCAGCCAGCTTCAGTGCCAGCGAATTGGCGAGCGCCATGTGGCCATCGAGCCGGAACAGCCACACCGGGTTGTCGGGTGTCACGGCATCAATCCACTCACGCGTCGGCAGTTCGCCGCCCCAGTTTTCGTGATCCCAGTTGCCGTCCAGCAGCCATTCACCAGGTCGCACCGTCTTTGCGAATTCGCCGATGCGGCGGGTAAATTCTTCCGCTGTTTGTGCGTCGCGCAGTTGCACGGACGCGAGGCTGGAACCGCCATCGGCGAAATGCACGTGGGTGTCGATAAAGCCCGGTACCAGTAGCGCGCCGTCGGCATTGATGACTTCCGTCGATTCGTTGATGAGCGGTTCGACATCGGCGTGTGTGCCGACTGCGACGATCTGTTCGCCGCGACTCGCGATGGCCTCGGCCCACGGGTTGTTCGGGTCGCCTGTCCAGACAGTGGCGTTGCGCACGACCAGGGTAGCGGCCTCAGGCGTGTCTGCCGGTTTGCCGCAGGCGGCCAGTAAGCCGCCGAGCATTGTCGCGCCAATTAACGTTGCGAACGCACTGCGGATCCGTTGCTGCATGAAATTCCCCGGTTGGATGAGTTCTGCCGTGCGCAGTGTACTCCGCGGCTCACTTCAGTTCAGCGTCGTCAGCCAGCCCTGCCGTTCAAGACGGGCCATCTGCGTAATGATCCACTGCTGCCGGTTGCGTACATAGGCCGACGGTTGGCGGGCGTTGTAGTTTCTCGGGCTGGGCAGTACCGCTGCCAGCAATGCGGCTTCACGCCGGTTGAGTGCGGCGGCAGGTTTGCCAAAATACGCGCGGCTGGCGGCTTCCACGCCGTACACACCCGGACCGAGTTCGGCGATGTTCAGGTAGATTTCCAGAATGCGGCGCTTGGGCAGGCACAATTCCACGAACACGGTCAGCCAGGCCTCAAGGCCTTTGCGCACGACGTTGCGACCCGGCCACAGCCACAGGTTTTTGGCGAGCTGCTGGCTGATCGTCGACGCGCCGCGCAGCCGACCGCCGTCGCGCCGCGATTCCACAGAATTCAGAATGGAGTCGATATCGAAGCCGGCATGGTCAGAAAACTTCTGATCTTCAGCAGCGACTACTGCGAGTGCGGCCTGCGGGCTGATTGCGTCCCAGTCACTCCATTGCCATGCCACCGGTACCCGGCCGCTATGGTCCTGCAGCATGAACGCGGAGGTTGCGGGCGCAACCCAGCGTAATGGCAGTACCAGCAGCACGCTCGCAACGATTACGGCCGCCAGTGCGAACAGCAGGTAACGCAGCAAGCGACGGCGAGGTTTTTTCCTGGGGGCCAATACGGGTTTCCGGTTGCGTTTCAATCAGGCTAAAAAAAACCGGCGACCTGTGAAGGTCGCCGGTCATTGCAAGTGTTACTTAACGGCCTGCACCGAAGAAGTAACGACCGCCGATGCTCCACGAAGTCGCATCATCGCCGAAATCCAGCGACAGGCCGGCGGCGAACTGGTTGTTGAAGTAGTAGTCACCAGCCAGTTCCAGCGTGGTGTCACTGCCGGAGTCATCGAGGTCGGCGTAGTTAACGAAAATACGCCCTTCGAACTCCGGTGTGAACATACGACGGAAACCGGCTGACAGGCCGAAACCGCTGTCGTCAAAATCAAGGCCGCCTGCTTCGACTTCGCCATCGATGTATGACAAGCGTGCGACGAGATCGGTGTCAGCTGAAATGGCGGTCATGTAGCCGCCGCCAATCTGCAAGGCATTGACGTCAACGCCGTCGAAATCCAGCGTCTGGTAGCCGCCAAACAGGTGCACGTTGTCAGCGATTTTGTAGGAACCGCCAAACTCAAAGCCGTCGCCGTCAACGTCATTGCTGCCGGCGTCGAGCTCTGCATCAACGTAACGCAGCTCGAGGAAGTCGTAGTTGAGCTCAGCGTTTGCAGCGCCTGCGAACACGGTTGCTGCTGTTGCCAGTACGACTGTCTGCCCAAGTCGTTTTTTCATCCTTAGTTTTCTCCTATGCGTGATTTTTACTTAGTTGATCAGCCGCACCCTGCGTCACGCGCGCCCGGTGGGTGATTTCGAAACTGACGCTTGTTCTTCGTTACCCTTAGAGTCCCGAAGTGGGCGCGAAGTTTGCTGTTATTTATAAAAAAATCAACAATATACTGTCTCTTTTTTGCGACAGGGCGGCTGCGGATCCGGCCCCTTTTTGCTTCCTATGTTGCTGATTTTCGGGCAGTCTCTGCGGCCATGACGCTGGATAGATTCATACGCTTGGGGCTGGGCTTCCTGATCCTGCTGGTGTGCCTTATCGCGCTGGCGGCCCTGTTGTTCGTCACCGAATCGGCGCTCAACGTTTGGGACCGATTGCTCGAAGGACCCCGGTTCTTGCTCTACGGCTACGTGGCCGTCGTGCTGGCGCTGATCGTCATGGCGATCTGGTTCATGGTCCGGCTCGTCGTCAAACGTCAGCCGCGCAAGAAAAAGTCGTCGCGTAGCGCTCCGTTGACGCGCGACGAAATCGAAGCACGATTGCGGGCGGCGGATGCGAGTGGGGTTGACACCCAGGCGGCGCGTGCCGAACTTGATGAGCTGGCGTCGCGACAAGCGGCCGGTCACGTGCATTTGTGCTTTTTCGGTGAAATCAGCACCGGCAAGAGTTCACTGGTGCGGGCATTGGTTCCGGACGCGAACGTGGCGGTCAGTGCGGTCGGTGGTTCCACTTACGACATACAGCACTACCGCTGGACCAATAGTGCCGGCAACGAAGTGCTGTTGACGGATGTGCCCGGCACGGGCGGTACAGCAAGCGGCCTGGATCGGGTTGCCGAAGAAGAAGCGCAACGTGCGCAGATCGTGTTGTTCGTAACGGACGGCGACCTGACCCGCGTTGAGAAACAAGCGCTGGAACGGCTGCTCGCGATCGGCAAGCCACTGATCCTGGTGCTGAACAAGTCCGATCGTTACGACGCGGCTGAACAGGCGCAACTCATCGCGCGCTTGTTGCAGTACGTGGAAGAACTCGGTGGCGAATGGGCGCGCGACCAGGTGGTCGCAGTGTCGGCCGGCGGTGAAACCGAAGTCATTGAAAAACGCGCCGATGGCACCGAGCTGACCACGCGCCGGCAACGCCCCGCTGACGTTGGCGTGCTGGTCGTGGCGATCAATCAACTCATGGAGCGCGAGTCGACTGTCATCGACGAACGGCGCGACCGGGCGGTGTTCCGGCTGGCGGCTGGCAAGCTTGCGGAAGCCGAGGCCCGTTACCGTGAGCAGCGCGCTGAACAGATCACTCGTAACTCAACGCGCAAAGCCGTTATCGGCGCACTGGCGGCAGTCAGCCCCGGTACCGACGTGATCATTCAGGGTTACATCGGCACGACCATGACGCGCGAACTGTGTCGGCTGTACGGCGCAGCGCCTCGCGATCTGGATGTCGAGGAGTTTCTCAGCCTGAGTCAAAGCCGGGTCGGGCGGGCATTGCCGTTGTCGCTGGCGGTGGCGGGCAACGGCCTGAAGGCGTTTCCGGGTATAGGCACAGTCGCCGGTGGCCTGGTGCATGCGGTAGCCTACGGCTTGATATTCGATGCGCTGGGCCGAAGTCTGGTTCTGACGCTGCAGCAGCACGGCGAATTGCAGCCGGAAGTGGCCGCGAAGGAATTTGAGGACAATATTGGTGAGCATATTCAAGCGGGTGTTAAGCAAGTTGTCGGGATTGCGCTCTCCGAAAAAGAGCGCAGGGGAGGCTGACAACAACGGCTCGCGCCACCTGACGCTCGCCCGTGAATCACTGACCGAGCTGATCGACGACTCGCGTCTGCCGCCCGGTGTACGGGAGTCGCTGGCGCACGACTACGCAGAGGTACAGGCGATGCTCGACAAACTCGAGCACGGCCATTTGCACATCGCCGCTGTCGGTCGTGTCAGTACCGGTAAATCATCGTTGCTCAATGCGCTGATCGGTGAGGCGCGTTTTGCGTCCAGTCCGTTGCACGGCGAAACCCGGCACTCGTCCATGGCCCAGTGGAACGAAGTCAGCGTCGGCGGGGTTTTTCTGATTGATACGCCAGGTCTCGATGAGGCCGGAGGCGAAGACCGGGAGCGTATTGCACGCGAAGCGGCCGCGCGTGCGGACCTTGTGGTCTTTGTGCTCGACGGTGATATCACCGATACGGAACTACAGGCGCTGCGTACCATCGTCGAGACCGGTCGTCCGGTGCTCGTCACGCTGAACAAACGCGATCTCTACACCGCCAATGAGACCGAAAGTCTGCTCACTGCGATCCGCAAAAAATGCGCCGGCCTCGTGCCCGCACAACACGTGCTGGCTGTAGCGGCTGAGCCGCGGGCGCAACAGGTCGTTCAAATCGACGCGGCTGGCAACGAGACGGTCAGTTCCCGCGAACGTGGGCCGATGATCGATGAGCTGCGCTTGCGGCTGTGGGAAATCGTGGAAGCCTATGGTATGACGCTGGTTGCGTTGAACGCGAGTTTATTCGCTGCAAACCTGAGCGATCAGGTGGGGCGACGGATACTCGAAGCGCGACGCGAGATTGCGGATCGCCTTGTGCGCACGTATTGCATTGGCAAAGGCGTGGCCGTGGCCTTCAACCCTGTACCGGTAGCCGACCTGTTTGCGGCCGCGTTCATTGATGTCGGCATGGTGATGCATTTGTCGCGCGTGTACGGCTTGCCGTTGTCGCGCCGCGAGGCCGGTTCGCTGGTCGCCGTGATAGCGGCTGAGGCGGCCGCACTGATGGGTACCGTGTGGGCCCTGCACCTGCTTTCCAGTGCACTGAAAGTCAGTACGCTGGGTTTGTCGACGATACTGACCGCAACGGCGCAAGGCGCCATTGCCTGGTACAGCACCTACCTCGTCGGCCGGGTCGCGGGGGAGTATTTGTCCAAAGGCAAGTCGTGGGGCGATGGCGGACCGAAACAGGTGGTCAGTGAAATCCTCGACAGCCTGAGCAAAGAGTCGGTCCTGCAGGAAGCGCGTCGTGACATACGCGAGCGGCTGGGCATGGCGGCGGGTTGACCGATGGCTTCGGGTTTAGCCGCGACAGAGGAACGCGAACGCCGCCGTCAGCGCATCTACGCGACGATTTGCGACGTGCCGCCCGGCTCGGTCGCGAGCTACGGGCAAATAGCCGAGATTGCCGGCATACCGCGCGGGGCGCGCCAGGTCGGCCGTGCCTTGCGGGAGTTGCCGCAAGGTCACGACGTGCCGTGGCACCGGATCGTCACAGCCTCGGGCCATCTGGCGTTTGCGGTGGACAGCAAGCCGTGGCGACGGCAAGTCGACAAACTGGCGGCGGAGGAGGTCGTTTTGACCCATGGACGGGTGAATATGGCGCTGTACCGCTGGCAACCGGACCTTGATGAGTTGCTCTGGAAGCCTTCTGCCGCCTGGGATTGAGCAAAATCCGGCCCCGCGAGCCCGGAGCACAGGAAGTCTGGCCTGCAGGCGTTTAGAATAGGGCCTTCACCGCGGCGGGGTCGCCCGGTCCGGGACAACGACCACATAACAACTACAAAAGGTTACCAGAGTGTCGAACAAGCAGAACGCGGCTATGCCGGCCGTGTATTTTTCGCACGGGCAGGAAAGCGGCCCATGGGGCACGAAGATACTCAGCATGGCTGACACCGTGCGCAAACTGGGTTGCCGTGCGGAAAGCGTGGACTATCAGGGCATTGCGGATCCGGCTGAGCGGGTCGAGAAACTGCTGGCCGAATGCGCAGACGTTACTGAGCCGCTGGTGCTGGTCGGTTCCAGCATGGGCGGACACGTGGCGACAGCGGCAGCGGCGGCGCTGGACGCGCGCGGCTTGTTCGTACTCGCCCCGGCTTACTACATGGAAGGCTACGAAGCGCTGACGCCAGCCGCACCGGACATGCCGACCATGATCGTCCACGGTTGGCGCGATGATGTGGTTCCGGTGGACAACAGCATACGCTACGCGCGCGAATGCCGCGCGACCTTGCACGTACTGGATGGCGATCACCGTTTGACTGCCAACATTGATGAAATCAATCAGTTATTAACTCAGTTCCTGTTGCGTATCGCAGGGCGGGAGAGCGCATGAAAGCCACTACACTGATCTTGCTGCTGTTGCTGGCGTCCTGCGGCGGCAACGAGCAGCCAGCCGACCCGGATGAAGCCACGCCATCGGCATTCGACGGCCTGCACGAGCCAATTGACAAGGCCGAGGACGTGGAACGCCAGCTCATGGAGCAAAAGCAGCGCATGGACGAGGCGCTGAAAGCGGCTGACGACGGAGCGGACGAGCCGCGCCGTTGATGAAGATGACCGTACTGACCAATACCGTCGCCACATTCGTGGTGCGCGTATGAGCTTCGCTCGAATTCTGCTGCGCCCCCTGTATTTGTTGACCGGCTGGGTCTTCAGTTTGTGGGCGCGTCCAACGGTGCAACCGGAAGTGCCAGCCGAACTGCTTGCCAATTGCGACGCTGCGGTGTGCTACGTACTGGAAAGCGGCGGGCTTGCCGACATGCTGGCGCTGGAGCAGGAGTGCCGCCGGCATGGCCTGCCATCGCCGTCCGAGCCGCTGGAGTTTGCCGGTATCTCGGAGTCCAGTCGTACCGTCGTGTTGCGCCGGCGCCGCGGTTTGCTGGTGCAGCGCCCGAGCCGTGCAGGCTCAACCCGACTTCGCCGGTTGGTCGATGCCGGTGTTCGACAACGCGAGCAGCTGTTGGTGTTTATTCCCGTCGCCATTTATTGGGGACGTTCACCGGACAAGGAACGCTCCTGGTTCAAGCTGCTGTTCTCGGAAAACTGGGAAGTGGGCGGGCGTACGCGCAAGTTGCTGGCGACGGTCCTGCACGGCCGCAATACACTGCTACGTTTCAGTGACACGCTGGCGCTGGACAAGATTGTGCAGGCAGAAACGGACAAGTCCGTTGCCTGGCGCAAGGTCTCGCGAATTTTGCGCGTGCATTTTCGGCAGCGACGTACGGCGACACTGGGTCCTGACTTGTCGCATCGACGCACATTGGCAAACGTCGTGTTGCGCGATCCGCAGGTGCAGAAGATCATCGAAGCGGAAGCCGGCGACGACCCTGTGGCACTGGAAAAAGCGCGCAAGAAAGCGCGCTACTACGTTGAGGAAATTGCCGCGCATATTTCCTATCCCGCAATACGCATACTCGAGCGTTTCCTGGCGTGGTTGTGGAACAAGATCTACGACGGCATCGTGTTGTCGCACGTCGAACGCTTGCAAAAAATTGCCGAAGAAAAGGAAGTGGTGTACGTCCCCTGTCACCGCAGCCATATTGATTACCTGTTGCTTGGTTTTACCGTTTACCACCAAGGACTGACCATTCCGCATGTAGCGGCCGGCATCAACCTGAACATGCCCGTGATCGGCCCCATACTGCGTCGCGGCGGCGCGTTTTTTCTGCGCCGCAGCTTTAAAGGCAACCGTCTGTACGCGGCCGTATTCAATGCGTATCTCCACCAGATACTCGTGCGCGGTCATTCCATCGAGTATTTCGTGGAAGGCGGCCGCAGCCGCACCGGTCGATTGCTGACGCCGAAAGGTGGCATGCTGGCCATGACCGTGCATTCCTACATGCAGGACCCCAAACGCGAAGTTGTTTTTGCGCCGGTTTACTTTGGCTATGAGAAGCTGATCGAAGGCGATGCCTTTATTCAGGAACTGAGCGGCGCTGAAAAGAAAAAAGAGTCGCTGTTCGGCTTGATTCGCAGCATGCGTGCCTTGCGTGAAAACTTCGGCAAGGTCTATGTCAATGTGGGTGAACCGATTGCCGTAGAGCCATTGCTCGACGAGCACAATCCAAACTGGCGCGAAGAAGCAAAGCAAAGTGAAGAGCGGCCGTTGTGGATGAACGAAGTGGTCGACAAGCTCGGTGCCAGGATCATGACCGGGATCAATTCTGCGGCTGCGGTTACCCCGATCAGCCTGCTGGCCACCGCACTGTTGTCGACGCCCAAGCAGAGCATGGGCGAGCGGGAGCTCGAACGACAGCTGAAGCTGAGCATGGATTTGCTGGGGCGCTTTCATTATTCGGATTCGGTGACCTTGCCCGACTGGTCGCCA
This sequence comes from Woeseia oceani, assembly GCF_001677435.1. Lineage (GTDB taxonomy): Bacteria > Pseudomonadota > Gammaproteobacteria > Steroidobacterales > Woeseiaceae > Woeseia > Woeseia oceani. Next base: position 3,295,786 of record NZ_CP016268.1, on the reverse strand, counting down.
GCCGAAATCATCGAACACGGCGTCAAACTGGGTGTGATCAGCCGCACCAGGCACGCGCTGGGCGACGTGATTCGTATGGAAGAGCGCGAAGCCGTGCTCATGACCTATTTCCGCAACAATGTTCAGCACCTGTTTGCTATCCCGGCGTCGATTGCCTGCTGCTTTATTCAGGGCCGGCGGCTGGCGCACTCAGAACTGCAACGGCTGGTGCGGCTGATATACCCGTTCATGAAGAAAGAGCTGACCTTGCAGTGGGACATTGAAGACATCGACGAGGTCACCACGATGGCTATCAATGCGCTGATCGATCTGGAGATACTGAAGCGTGACGCCGACGGTTCGACACTGGTCCGGCCCACCGCAGGATCGGGCAAAGCGTTTCAGCTGCTGATGCTCGGTCATTCCATGGTGCCGATGCTGCAGCGTTTTTACCTGGTCATCGCATTGCTGGTGCGCAACGGGTCCGGCCATCTGACGCGTGCCGCACTGGAGTCGTTATGCCAGCAAAGCGCACAGCGCCTGGCGATGATCTACGGCCTGCATTCCCCGGACTTTTTCGACCGGGCATTGTTCCGCGATTTCATCGCCCAGTTGCGTTTGCAGGATGTTCTGCGGCGCAATGAGGAAGGCCGGCTTGAATTCGACGAGGACATCACCCGTATCGGTGAGGATGCGCGACTCGTCTTGGGTGAGGAGATACGCCATAGTATTCTCTCGCTCACTTTTTCCGATGCGACGGATAATTCCTGAGCCAGACCTGCGAGTTCGCACGTGTTGAACGTTGTTTCCTTTTATCGATTTGTCGATGTACCTGAGCCAGCCGCGATCCAGCGCAATCTGCAGGCGCTGTGTGAAAAGGAGGCTTTGCTGGGCACGGTATTGCTGGCGGACGAAGGGTTCAATGGCACCCTGGCAGGCTCTGCTGACGGTATTGCGGCGATCTTGCAATGGCTGCAGGACACGCTGCAATTGCCGACGCCGGTTGATGCACGCTGGACCGAGGCCGATGCGGCACCCTTTCGCAAGCTGCGGATACGCATCAAGAACGAAATCGTCACCCTTGGCCGACCGGACATCCGGCCGCAACAGCGTACGGGACAGCACGTCAGTCCCCGTGAGTGGAATACGCTGCTCGATGATCCCGCAACACTCGTTATCGACACCCGCAATCATTACGAAATTGAAGTGGGTACGTTTCCAGGGGCGCTGGACCCCGGCACTGACAGCTTCCGGCAGTTCCCCGAGTTCGTCGAGCAGCTTGACGTGAATGATCGCGATCGACCGGTCGCCATGTTTTGTACCGGCGGCATACGCTGCGAGAAGGCCAGTGCACTGATGCAGGAACTCGGGTTTTCGCAGGTTTACCAGTTACAGGGCGGGATACTGAATTACTTGTCCACGACAGCGGATGACGACAATCGCTGGGACGGCGAGTGTTTTGTTTTTGACAGCCGGGTCGCTGTTGATCGTGACCTTGCCGAAGGCGGTTACGAACAATGCCACGCCTGCCGCCGGCCATTATCCGCTGACGACCTGCAGTCAGCGGATTACCGCGAGGGCGTTTCTTGCCCGCAATGCATCAATGAACTTGAGAGTGAGCGCGAGCTGCGCCTGGAAGAGAGGCGGCGCCAGGTGCGGCTTGCGCGTGAGCGGGGCGGACAGCACATTGGCGTGCCGCAACAGCCCAAGAAAAACGGCTGATACCCCTCAGGCGTCGAGATCCGGGATGATGTCGCTTTCGAGGCGAGTGATCATGTCTTTGAGTATCAAGCGGCGTTTTTTCAGGCGGCGAATTCGCAGCTGATCTACCAGCGGATCGTGCGACAGACGGTCGATCAGATCATCGAGATCCCGATGGTTGATTCGCAGCTCCCGCAGTTTCGCGTATTCCCGAAAACACTCGGTGTCGATCTTGTCTCTCATGGGGTTGCCGAAAACGTTTAACGACAGTGGTAATTCTAGTCCAGGGTTACGCGCTATGCTCGGTGCCAACTGCTTCCAGCCAGTTTCGATCACGCGGTCCGATGACAAAGAAGTGACCATTGAGTATGTCTTCTTTGGTGTTGTATAACAACGGCTCGCCATTGGGGCATAAAACCTGACCGCCTGCTTGTTCAACAACAGCCTGCGCCGCAGCCGTATCCCATTCCGAGGTAGGTCCCAGCCGGGGGTAGAGATCAGCGGCGCCTTCGGCGACCCGACAAAACTTCAGCGAACTGCCCATTGCCAGCAACTCGTATTCGCCGAGCGCGGCGAGGTAGGCATCCAGGCTGGTACCGCGGTGTGAGCGGCTGCCTACGACGCGCGGCGGCGATGCTGACTGTGCTGCCACGGAAATGGGTTCGGGCGCGCCTCCGGCGAGCTGGCGGCTCGCACCGACACCGGCCGCCGCCACATAGGTCAGGCCGAGCACCGGTACGTACACGATGCCGAGAACAGGCCGGTGGTTGTCGATCAGCGCGATGTTGACGGTGAACTCGTCGTTCCGGTTGACGAACTCGCGGGTGCCGTCCAACGGGTCTATCAGCCAGTAGCGTGGCCATTGGCGGCGTTCGGCAAACGGCGGCAAGCCAATTTCTTCCGAGATCAGTGGCATATCGGGTGTTAGCTGCCGCAGCCCTTCCACAATGATGCGATTGGAAGCCAGGTCGGCTTTGGTCAGTGGCGAGTCATCGCCCTTGTGTTCGACGGCGAATTCGCTGCCGTAAACCGTGAGAATTGCAGCGCCAGCTGCGTGCGCCAGTTCGGTAACGGGCTTGATCAGGGGCTGTAACTGCATGGGGTGCTCGATTGCCTGTCGCTGGGCGGGGCAGTATAAAGCATCACTGATAAACGTATGCGAACGAGACAAGAACCATGAGCGCCAGCAAATTACTCCGGGATTGCGACACTTTGATGCTCGACATGGACGGAACGCTGCTCGACCTGGCGTTCGATAACTTCATGTGGCTGCAACACATTCCGTCGGAGTACGCGCGCAAGCACGGCCTCGAGCACGAAGTCGCGACCCGGCAGTTGTACGCGCAGTTCCGGAGCTTGCAGGGACAGTTGGACTGGTATTGTCTCGATCACTGGAGCGAGCGCCTCGGCCTTGACGTGCTGGCGTTGCACCGCGCGGAACGCGCCCGGATAGGCTGGTTGCCCGGTGCGATGGAATTTCTGCAGTCCGTGCAACAAGGCGGGCAACGGGTTTTGTTGGTGACGAATTCACACCCGGACACGCTGGCCGTTAAATCCGAGGTGACGGGTATCGAAAAGTATTTCGCGGGGATCTATACCTCGCACCAGTTCGGATACCCGAAAGAAGACCAGCGCTTCTGGCAGGCACTGGCGGCGGCAGAGGGCTTCGACCCGCGCTCAACCATGTTTGTGGACGATACCGAGACCGTACTCGCCAGTGCCCGCGACTACGGTGTAAAGCATGTTGTAAAGATCACCCGCCCCGATTCGTCCGCCGCTGTGCGCGACGCCGGAGCCTACCTTAGCGTGGAAGGTGTGGCAGAACTGCTGCCTGCCTGACAGGGACCGCGCGAGGCAGCGGGTCCCTGTTGGCGGTTAACGGCGCGAACGCGACGAACGGCCGCCGCCACCGCTGCTGCGACGTGGCTTGCTGCTGCGGTCTTTGCGCGGTCTGGGCGGCGGGCGCTTCAGAGTGGGCAAGAGGTCCGGGTCGTAGCTGGCAACCGGGATCTTATGGCCGATGTAGTCTTCAATATCCGGCAATGACTCCACGTACGTTTCACAGCCAAAGCTGATCGCGTCACCGGAGGCACCGGCGCGGGCGGTTCGACCAATGCGGTGCACGTAGTCTTCACGGTCGTTCGGCAAGTCGTAGTTGATGACGTACTGCACCTCAGGAACGTGCAGGCCGCGCGAGGCCACGTCGGTACCAATCAATACCGGCAATTCGCCGCTCTGGAAACGCAATAGCATTTTCAGGCGCTTGTTCTGCGGCACGTCACCGGAGATGGCTTCGGCATCGATGCCGTTCGCCTGCAGGTAGGCCTGTATACGTTCGGCTTCGCGTTTGGTGTTGACGAAAATCATGATTCGGCCGGTACCCATTTCACGAATCAGACCGACCAGTAGCGGGATTTTTTCAGGGTTGGACGGGAAGAAAATCGCCTGCCGTACCCGGTCGGCGGTCATCTTGTCCGGTTCTATGCGAATCAGTTCCGGCTCGTTCATGTGTTCGTAGGCCAGTTCCATCACGCGCTGTGACAGGGTTGCCGAGAACAGCATGTTCAAACGCTGGTCGGGTTCGGGCAGCTTTCGCAGCAGGTATCGTATGTCCTTGATGAAGCCCAGATCGAACATGCGATCTGCTTCGTCCAGAATAACGACTTGTACCTGATCGAGTTTGAATACGCCCTGCTTGTAGTAGTCGATGATACGGCCGGGTGTGCCGATCAGCAGGTCAATGCCATTCGCGATTCGATTCCGCTGCTTCTCGTAATCGGTGCCGCCGTAGGCGAGTCCGATACTAAAGCCGGTGTGTTCGCTCAGGATTTCGGCGTCGTTGGCAATCTGTACGGCGAGTTCGCGGGTTGGCGCGAGTATGAACACGCGTGGTTGCTTTTGCCCCTCGGCGTCGGTCGGCGGCGTATTCAGCAAACGCTGATAGGCCGCGATCAGGAATGCGGCAGTCTTGCCGGTACCCGTTTGGGCCTGGCCTGCGACGTCTTTGCCTTTGAGCGCCATCGGCAGCGTGCCGGCCTGGATCGGCGTGCAATATTCGAAGCCTGCGGCTTTGATTCCGGCGCGCAGGTCCGGGTGCAGGTCAAGTGCGTCGAATTTGAGGTCGCTTAGGTGATTGTCTGACATGAGACTCCATAGAAAAATTGCAGATTTGGGCTTGCAAATTGGTTCGTGAACCGGTCAAATTGGTCAATATCGACGCGACAGTCGTCGCACCTGCCAGTTTCGCCTTCAACGAAATCCAAGAGAAGCCGCGGTAAAGCTGCGACATATTGCCTGATTGGACGGGCAGCGTCATCCATTTTGCACAGTTCGCACCACGCCAAACGGCGGCTGCGGGCGATGCCAAACAGCCAACCACACGAAGCCAATTTTGGAGGTAGATGCCGGTGAGCGACAATATTGTGCACACCAATGACGACTCATTCGAGGCCGATGTACTGCAGTCAGCGAAGCCTGTACTGCTGGATTTCTGGGCCGAATGGTGCGGCCCCTGCAAGATGATTGCACCGTTATTGGATGAGGTCGCGACGGAATACGCTGACCGCATAACTGTGGCAAAACTGAACATTGACGAGAATCCGAACACGCCACCCAAGTTCGGTATTCGTAGCATTCCGACCTTAATGCTGTTCAAGGGCGGCTCCGTGCATGCGCAGAAACTGGGCGCCATGTCGAAGTCGCAACTGACAGAGTTTCTGGAAACCAATCTGTGAGAGGATACTTGGGTAATCAAACTAGAAGCCGCCCTAAACAGCCGGCAAAATCAAAAAACGCGGGGGGGCAGGGAAACCGGCGTCGTCGACCAAGACGGCGTGAATCGGAAGAGTTTCCTGACGACGAGGATAACCTCGAAGTAATTCCACCGGATCAGCTCGAGCTCACCAAGAATGCGATGAATCTGACGGATCTCAAGAACCGTCCGGCATCCGACCTTGTTGATCTTGGCACCAGCCTGGGTCTTGAAAACCTGGCGCGTTCGCGCAAACAGGACATTATTTTTTCCATTCTGAAGGCGCATGCGAAGAATGGCGAAGATATATACGGCGATGGGGTATTGGAGATACTGCAGGACGGCTTCGGCTTTCTGCGTTCTTCGGACAGCTCCTATCTTGCCGGGCCCGACGATATCTATGTCTCGCCCAGCCAGATACGTCGATTCAACCTGCGCACGGGCGATACCGTCAGTGGTCTGATTCGTCCGCCGAAAGACGGGGAGCGTTACTTTGCGTTGCTCAAAGTCGGCCAGATCAATCACGACGCACCCGAGAACGCTCGCAGCAAGGTCCTGTTTGAAAACCTGACACCGCTGTTTCCTCGCGATCGCCTGACCCTCGAGCAGGGCAATGGCAGCACCGAGGACCTTACCGCGCGCATCATTGACATGGTGGCGCCAATTGGTAAGGGCCAACGCGGTTTGATTGTCAGCCCGCCGAAAGCGGGTAAGACAATGCTGTTGCAGAACATTGCGACCGCAATTTCAGCCAACAACCCGGATTGCGACCTGATCGTATTGCTGATCGACGAGCGGCCCGAGGAAGTAACCGAAATGGCGCGCACTGTGCGCGGCGAAGTGGTGTCATCAACGTTTGATGAACCCGCCAGCCGTCACGTGCAGGTTGCCGAGATGGTGATCGAGAAAGCCAAGCGGCTGACCGAGCACAAGCGCGATGTCATCATCCTGCTTGATTCGATCACCCGATTGGCACGTGCTTACAACACGGTAGTGCCGTCATCAGGCAAGGTGCTGACCGGCGGTGTGGATGCAAACGCATTGCACCGTCCGAAGCGTTTCTTTGGTGCAGCGCGCAACATCGAAGAAGGCGGCAGCCTGACGATTCTCGCCACGGCACTGGTCGATACCGGCTCCAAGATGGACGAAGTGATCTACGAGGAATTCAAAGGCACGGGCAACATGGAAATCCACCTGGATCGCCGTATTGCGGAGAAGCGTGTGTTCCCGGCGATTAACATCAACCGTTCCGGTACGCGAAAAGAAGAGTTGCTGACCCAGCCTGATGAACTGCAGAAAATGTGGGTCTTAAGGAAAGTGCTGCACCCGATGGACGAATTGGCGGCGATCGAGTTTCTGCTGAACAAATTGCAGGACACGAAAACCAACACCCAGTTCTTCGAAGCAATGAAGCGCTGACGTTCAGACTATCGTGCAAAAACAAACGGCCGCTTATGCGGCCGTTTGTGTATTGGGCAGAAGTGCACCATCAGTCGGGACGGTGTATCGGCTATTTGCGCAGATTGTCGATGCTCCAGATGCCGCTGCCTTTCGTGGAAATATACAGAAAGACAAAGCAGTACAGCACCGCGAGTTCGCCACCGTTCAGGATAGGCAGAAAGGGCTCGGGTCCGTGTGCCATCCAGTACGCCGCAGCCATCAGGCCGCTGCAGAGAAAGGCAACGGGCGAGGTGAAGAGGCCTGTCATCACCAGCAGTCCGCCGACCAATTCGATGCCGCCAGCTACCCAGGTGATATGGGCGGGTGGCTCGTAACTCATTGGCGGGTAGCCGAGCAGTTTTTGACTGCCGTGCCAAAAAAACAGAAAGCCAGTGAATATGCGCATCAGCGCATACGCTTGTTCGTGGAAGCGCGCAGTTGAGTTCAGCATGTTCGATTCCTTCGTAGTTAGTCGGCGGGTGGCATTCGATTTCGTTCAGAATGCATGAATCAGCACCCTTGCGCTACTGTGTGGCCGTTTTCGTCCGGCAACTGTGCATTGGCGAGGGCCTGCAGTACGCGCTACGTTCAGTGCTCCGGTAACTGTGGAGGCTGCGCACGTGACTGCCGAGCTAAGCAAAACGCAACGATCAACAATGAGTCGGCATCCTGAGCGGGCGACCTACGAGCGCGACATTGCTTTCTCGATCCTGGACGAAGGGTTGGTCGCGCATGTAGGTCTTACGACGCCAGACGGCGTTGTTGTGCTGCCGATGACCTACGCGCGCATCGCCGACAAGCTGTACTTGCACGGCGCGGTTGCGAGTCGCTGGTTGGCGAGCTTTGATGAGGGCAGCGATGTCAGTGTTTGTGTCACGCTGCTCGATGGCCTGGTGCTGGCACGATCGGCATTTTCTCATTCGATGAACTACCGTTCGGTTGTGGCGTTCGGTACGGCGACGACGGTCCGTGACGACGAAGAGAAGCAAAAGGCCTTCAAGGCGTTTCTTGAGCACATGCTGCCGGGACGCTGGGATGATTCGCGGCAACCGAACCGCAAGGAAGTGGCTGCGACCACCGTGTTGTCATTGCGTATCGATGAGGCGAGCGTCAAGGTGCGCTCGGGTCCGCCGAAGGACACGGCCGGCGACTACGCGTTGACCCACTGGGCTGGGGTGATTCCGTTGTCGTTGACCTCGGGTGAACCACTCCCGGACCCGGCCATGGCAGCGCCGCCGGCTGTTCCGGCCTACGCCAAAGATTACTCGCGAACCTAGCGCGATCTGTCAGCTCTGCGCCCAATGGAAAAACGGCTGCAGGCTGTCGGCCGGGAAGTCTGTTTCATCGGCGGCAAGTTGCAGATAACCATCCGTGCTGGCGAGCGTCGTGAAGTCGCCCGAAGTGTTGGTCGGTACTGGTTGCGCCCGTAGTTGACCGTTTTCATCGGCGGTCAGCTGTGCGGGTAGAAAACAGGTCAACGCGGGCGCAAAGCGGAACGGAGCTGCGAGTCGCACCGTCACTGCGGCTCGCGGGGATGTTGCCGATGCCGTGAGGAGTGCAGGCAGTACGTAATGCCGGCAGCAGGTCAGTGCCGATACAGGGTTGCCCGGTAACGCAAACACGAGTTGTCCTTGCGGCCCGGTGCCGAACCACATTGGCTTGCCAGGCCGCTGGCTCACCTTGTGGAAGATTTTGCGAACCCGCAGATTGCTGAGCACCTGTGGGACGAAATCCGCCTGCCCCATCGATACGCCGCCGCTCAGAACGAGCACATCGCTGTCCGCCAGTTGTTCGCCAATGTGCTTTTCGAGCACGCTTTGCTCATCCCGCAGATGCAGGTGCGCGCTGTCGCTGAAGCCCTGTTGCTGCAGCATGGCGACAATCGCGGGCCCGTTCGACATACGAATCTGGTGTGCTTCGATCGGCGTGCCGGGCGCTACAAGCTCGTTGCCGGTCGATATCACCCGAATGCGCGGCAGCTTCGATACCGGCACCTCGGCCAGCCCTGCGGAGGCGAGCAAGGCGACATCGATGGCGGAAATTCGGCGTCCGGCTTCCAGCAGGCAATATCCCTGGCGGTGATCCGAGCCGCGTGCATGGATGAACTGCCGGGCCGTCGCGTCGTAGTCCGGTTCTACGTGGATGTTGCCGCCGGCCCGGGTAGTACGTTCCACCGGAATGACGCAATCCGTACCCGCAGGCAATACGGCGCCGGTCATGACCTCTATGCACGCCTCAGCCGTGGCCAGGCTCAGCGCCGGGTCACCGGCATGCTGCGAGGCCGCAATGGCAAATTCGCGGCGTCCAGCAGCGTAGGCACTGTGGCGTACAGCAATGCCGTCCATGGTGACGCGGTCAAAGGGTGGCTGGTCGCGTTCCGCGAGCACGTTCTGGCGCAATACCCGGCCGGAGGACATTGCCAGTGGCACGCTTACTTCAGGCCAGGTGGTTAACGCTGCCAGGATTGCATCAGTGGCCGCGGTAACGCTCAACATGTCGCTTATTGCGCCTCGCGGGCGATCGCCCGGTAGCCGATGTCACGGCGGCAGAAAGCGTCGTCAAAACTGATTCTGTCGACTCTCGCGTAGGCGGTATCACGGGCCTCCGCGACGCTGTTGCCGAGGCCGACCACACACAGCACCCGACCGCCGGAAGTGACCACGGTGTTGTTATCCAGTGCGGTTCCGGCGTGAAACACTTTGCTTGTGTTGTCGTCGGCGGCGGACAAACCCTTGATGGGACGGCCCTTCTCGTAGCTCTCCGGGTAACCACCGGCGGCCATGACCACGCCGAGCGCGGCTCGCGGATCCCATTCGATGTCTTGTTCGCCGAGCTTGCCGTCCAGTGCGGCGATGCACAATTCGACAAGGTCTGATTTCAGCCGCGACAAAATCGGTTGTGTTTCCGGGTCGCCAAAGCGGCAGTTGAACTCGAGGACCCGCGGTGTGCCTTCGCTGTCTATCATCAGCCCGGCATACAAGAACCCGAGGTAGTCGATGCCGTCTTTCTTAAGGCCCGCCAGCGTCGGTTCTATGATTTCGCGCATGATGCGTTGTTCGAGATCGGCGGTTACGACCGGTGCTGGCGAATACGCGCCCATGCCGCCGGTATTGGGGCCCAGATCGCCGTCATCACGCGCTTTGTGATCCTGTGAGGTGGCGAGTGGCAGGACGCTTATGCCATCGCACATGACGATAAAGCTTGCTTCCTCGCCGGCCAGGAACTCTTCAATTACGATACTTGCGCCAGCGCCGCCGTAGCGCCGGTCGCCGAGCATGTCGTGTACCGCCTGTTCGGCCTCAGCCAGAGTCTGCGCGACCACCACACCTTTGCCAGCGGCGAGTCCGTCGGCTTTGATGACAATGGGTGCACCGCGTGCCCGCAACCACTCCAGCGCGGGTTCGATCTCGGAAAAGCTCGCGTAGGCGGCGGTCGGAATAGCGTGGCGTGCGAGGAAATCCTTGGTGAAGGACTTGGAGCCTTCAAGTTGCGATGCTTTGGCGTTCGGGCCGAAGCAAGGCAGACCGTTGTCGCCAAAGCGGTCGACGATGCCAGCTACCAGTGGTACTTCAGGTCCGACGATCGTCAAACCGATGTTCTCGCTGCTCGCGAGCTCGAGTAGTGCATCGATGTCGTCGGCGGCAACCGCCGCGTTCCGGACTCCCGGTTCACGCGCTGTGCCGGCATTGCCGGGCGCGACGATGACTTCACTGACCGCCGGAGACTGGGCGCACTTCCATGCCATAGCATGCTCCCGGCCGCCGCCTCCTACGATCAGTACTTTCATGGGCTTGTACTCAATGCCGGAAATGACGCATGCCGGTAAAGACCATCGCGATGCCGTGTTCGTCGGCCGCGGCGATGACTTCGTCGTCACGCATGGATCCGCCTGGCTGGATAATAGCCGCTATTCCGGTAGCTGCGGCTGCGTCGATGCCGTCGCGAAACGGAAAGAAGGCATCCGAAGCCATGACCGAGCCTTTGACTTCCAGGTTTTCGTCTGCAGCTTTGATGGCCGCAATACGGGTGCTGTAGACGCGGCTCATTTGACCTGCGCCGACACCGATGGTCATGCCGTCCTTGCAGAACACGATGGCATTCGATTTCACGTACTTCGCAACTTGCCAGGCGAACAACAGGTCTTTCAGTTGCCCGGCGTCCGGTGCCTTTTTCGTGACGGTACGCAATTCAGCCGCTGTCACCTTGCCATTGTCGACGGTTTGCACGAGCAGTCCGCCTGACACTTTCTTGAAATCGAGACCGCCTTCGACGGCCACGTGCGCGCCGGTGCACAGTACCCGCACGTTTTTCTTGCTGGCGAGTACGTCGCGCGCTGCGCTGTCGATGTCAGGTGCCACGATGACTTCAACAAACTGGCGGTCAATGATTGCTTTGGCCGTCGCGGCATCAAGCGGTCGGTTGAACGCGATGATACCGCCGAATGCCGAGGTGGGATCGGTGCTGAACGCACGGTCATAAGCGCTCGCAATGTCCTTGTCGACGGCAACACCGCAAGGGTTGGCGTGCTTGACGATCACGCAGGCGGGCTCCGCAAACTGACGCACGCACTCCAGTGCCGCGTCCGTATCCGCAATGTTGTTGTAGGACAGTTCTTTGCCCTGTAACTGTTCGGCGTTTGCAAGGCTGCCGGCCGCGGCCGTCTGATCGCGATAAAACGCAGCCGACTGGTGCGGGTTTTCGCCGTAACGCAATGTTTCTACTCGCTGCCCGGCGTACAACGCGCGTTCGCCCAGCGGGTTATCGCCAAGTACACCGAACAGGTAACGACTGATGGCCGTGTCGTAACTGGCGGTGTGAGCATAGGCTTTCGCAGCGAGACGACGGCGCATATCCGCATCAAGGCTGCCGTCCTGCAACGCGGCCAGAACGCTGGCGTAGTCATCAGGGTCAACGACTACCGCAACGCTGGCATGATTCTTCGATGCGGCGCGAATCATTGCCGGGCCGCCGATGTCGATGTTTTCGATGGCATCGTCAACCGTCGCATCAGGCTTGCGAATGGTTTCTTCGAACGGATACAGATTAACGACAAGAAGATCGATTGGCTCGATGCCGTGTTCTGCCATGACCGCTTCATCGGTGCCGCGACGTCCCAGCAGACCACCGTGTATCACGGGGTGCAGCGTTTTAACGCGCCCGCCCATGATCTCGGGAAAACCGGTCTTGCTGGCGACTTCGATGGCCGGTATGCCGGCTTCATCAAGCTGTCGGGCTGTACCACCGGTGGAAAGAATCTCGATACCGAGTTTGGCGAGCCCACTGGCGAAATCAGTGAGTCCCCGCTTGTCCGAAACGCTGACAAGCGCCCTGGTCACTGTGGTCATGCTTTGCGGCCTTTTATTGCAGCAATGAATAAGTTCTGAGCTTTTTGCGTAACGTTCCGCGATTGATGCCGAGTATGCCTGCCGCCTGGCTTTGGTTGCCGCCGGTGTAATCCATGACGGCCTTGAACAGCGGTTGTTCGACTTCGCCCATGACAAGGTCGTACAAATCGCCCGGCCGGTCGCCATTCAGACTGGCGAAATACTGGCCCAGCGCTTCTTCGGTGTGCTTACGCAACGGCTTTTTTGTGTTGAGTGTTCTCAATTCTTTTGACTTTGTAGTGTTCTGTTTAGCCACGATCTGAAATTTCCCCGATTGAGAATGACTATTTCAGGCTTGGCGCCTCCCCCTGTGCGATGCAGTTCAGGCGGCTAGCAGATCGTGGTCCATGCGTTCGGCAAAAAACGCTAGTGTCAATCGTACTTGTTCCGCTGCACTGTCTACGCGAACCACCTTGGATCGGAACTCAGTGGAGTCCTTCAGCCCGTTGCAATACCAGGTGAGGTGTTTGCGGGCGACTCTTATTCCGGTCGTGTCCCCATAAAACCGGTACAGGTCGCTGAGGTGGTCGAGCATGATATCACGCACATCATTTTTTTCTAGCGGCCGATAGTTTTTTTCAGGTGTGATCAACTGGTTCAATTCGCGAAAGATCCACGGCTTTCCCTGAGCGCCACGGCCAATCATCAATGCATCTGCGGCGCTTAGCTTCATTACTTCAAGCGACTTCTGCGAAGTCGTGATATCCCCATTGGCAATGACCGGAATTGTCACTGAGTTTTTGATTTCGGCAATTGTGTTGTATTCCGCATGGCCCTTGAAACGGCATGCGCGCGTTCTGCCATGGACGGCGATAGCCTGCACGCCGCAATTCTCCGCGATGCGCGCGATCTGTGGGCCATTGCGGTGTTCGGGATCCCAGCCGGTACGTATCTTTAAGGTGACCGGTACATCGACGGCCGCAACGACGGCGTCGAGTATCCGCGCAACCAGTTGTTCATCCTGCAATAACGCAGAGCCGGCCAGCTTGCTGCACACTTTCTTCGCCGGGCAGCCCATGTTGATGTCGATGATCTGCGCGCCACGGGCAACACACGCCGTTGCCGCCAGCGCCAGCTGGGCAGGGTCGGAACCTGCGATCTGCACGATGCACGGCTCGGCGTCCATGTCGAGATCAAGACGATGGCGGGACTTGGCGGTTTGCCACAAGCGGGTATCCGCGGTTGTCATCTCGGACGTGGTCAGCGCAGCGCCGAAACGGCGGCACAGCTTGCGAAACGGCGCGTCCGTGATGCCGGCCATTGGCGCGAGCACGAAGCGTCCGGGAATTGTCCAGAGTCCGATTTGCATAACGGGAAACTATCTCTGCGGGTGGCCATTGTAGCCGACCGGGGCGGCAACTGGCAGCCGAGCCTTTGGGCGATTTACTGGCGGAAGTCTTCGATGGCGCAGCGCAGCTGCTGTGAGCCGGTTCGGTAGCAGACATTGAGCTTGAAGCCGGTTGCCTCGGCTGCCGGCGAGTCGATAGTAATGACGGCATTGAAGTCGGCGCCGGGTGCCACCGGCTTGCGATGACTGACGTTGCCCGCCAGGTATTCTTCCGGGCGCAGGATCCGGCTACCGACGATTTCCTCGAAGCGGTCAGTGAGCGAAACGTACACGAGCGGGTAGGGCAGCGCCTGATTCGACTTGTTCGAGATTCGGGAGTTGATGGTCAGGCGCTGATCGGTGTTGTCCGTGCTGCCCGTGGTGGATTCGAACCGCCAGCCCCTGACATCCCAGGCAGGCGTAACGGGCTGGCCGATGGCGCGGTAAATCGGCGCCAGCGTGCTTTCGAAGACGGGCGAGGTTGCCAGGGTCGCCCGGTTTGCGTGCAGCAGCTGCGCTGCGAGCAACAGGCCTAACACGAGGGTGGCGGCAATACCGAGGCCGCGCCGTCGGCGGCTGGCTGGCGGCGCGCCTGCTGCAGTGCCGTCCGGTGCTTGTTGGTCGGCGTCCAGGCCCGTATCCAGCAGCTCGGTGTTGAACTGCAATTCTGTGTCGCCAATCAGGTCGGTTACCGTGTCACCTTCCATGATGATGGTTTCCACCAGCAGGTTCTCGCCGGCATCGTGTTGCCTGTCGTCCGGGTCGTCGGCGCTTTCTGCTGCCGCGCGCATCAGTTCCTGATCAATTTCCATCTCGACCGAACGGTCATCGACAGGCTGCTCAGGCGCGCTTTCGTCATCTGCCGCGGTGTCATCGTCAGCCTCCCGGTCAACAGACAGGTCGGCAGCCGGTGCATCATTCGCCGTCTCGTCGGGTGCTGCGTCGGCGCTGGCCTCTGCATCGGCGGCGGCGTCTTGTGCCCGGGCGCTCGAGAGCCTGTCGTCTGTCGGCTCGTCTGCAACGCGTTCGGCGGCGTAATCGTTGTCGGTGTCGGCGTCGGCGTCAGCATCAGCGTCAATATCGTCGGTCAGCCGTTGCGCTACCGTTTCGTCGCCATTGAGGTCGGCTTCCAGTTCCAGCTGCGGCGCATCCGGTTCAGGCACGAACTCACTGACGACCAGCGTGTCGTCGGTGCCCTGCGGAGCGTCGTCACTGTGTAAATCAGTGTCGGCGAGCTTTAGCGAAACCTCGTCCGTTGCAAGCTCAACACTGTCGCCATCGGTGTGATCCTGATTCTGTAACGCGGTATCGTCGCTAGCGTCTGTATCGACTTCCCGGTCGTCGTTGGTGTGGTCGTCGCTGAGCGGGTCGCTGGCCGGTGCCTCGCTCTCGTCGTCCGTCGTCACTTCGGAGAGCAGGTCTTGCCATTCATCGATGTCGCCGAAGGCAAGCTCGGCTGACAGCTCTTCGCCGGCCATCGTTGGCGTTTCGTCCACGTCAGGAGATGTCGCCGTCGTCAGGTGCTCGCTATCGGCTTCGGGTGCGTCAATCGGAAAATCATCCGACGGTCGGAAGAACTCGTCGGGCAATGGCGTGTTGTCGTCGTAACGGATGTCCTGCCGTGGTTCCGTTGCCGGATCGTCCGCCGTTGCGCCCTCGAACTCAGCGTCGCTGGTGCCGATGTCCATTTCAGGGGCGTCGCCGGCTTCGTGCTCCTCAATGCCGATCTCGTCGCTGTAGGCAGGTTGCTGCGCCGCGCTGTTGATCTCTGACTCGTCACTGGCCTCCAGTTCGGCAGCTGCGTGCGCCGAATATTCGGCCGTGCCGCCATTGTCATCGGGCACGTCGTTGTCCGCGTCCTCGAGGCTCCACTGAATGGCCCCGGGCGACTGGCTGTCGTCGGTCTCGTCGGTGTCCGCGCCGCCATCGTTGCCGGAATCGTTGTCGACATCGAGTACCCGCCATTCAACGCCGGTGTCTTCAATGCGCACCGCATCAGGGCCGGTCAACTGATCAAGTGTTTGCAGCAGCTCTTTGCTGCGTTCATCGAAGGTGTGTGCCGTCTGGGTGTTGCCCGGTTCGTCGTCGGGGAGATCTTCCGCCAAATGGTCGATTGCATTGAACGTGCTGCTGCACCCGCCGCAGCGCACGCGGCCGTGCGCCTGCTTGAGGATTCTTGCGTTCAGTCGGAATGCGCTTTTGCATTCCGGGCACACTGTATACATGCCGCTCTCTCAGCGTTTGCGACCGGACAGCCTGGCCCAGTCGTCGTCAAATTCCGGTGGGTCCAGATCAATCCACCGTTCATAGGCTGCGCACACATCGTCGACCTGATGACGGAGGATACCGGAAAGTACCAGCCATTCCCCGTCGGCCAGTCGCAGAGACAACCATTCGGCATAGTCGATCAGCGGCGCTGCCAGTATGTTGGCGATCACCAGATCGAACACTTCGTCGGTTCGTTCAGTCTGCGCTGTGAGCCGGTCGGCGACGTCGTTCTGTGCGGCGTTGCTTTGCGTCGCCGTAATGGCCTGCGGATCAATGTCGATAGCCAGCGCATCGGCCGCGCCGAGCCGCAGCGCGGCGATGGCGAGTATCCCGGAGCCACAACCGAAGTCGAGCAGCGATTTACCCTGAAGTTCGCCGCGTTCGTGCTGTTGGTCCAGCCAGCGCAGGCACAGCGCCGTGGTCTGGTGCGTGCCCGTACCGAAGGCGAGACCGGGGTCCAGTTGCAGGCAGATGGCCTCGTCGGCGACCGGGGGCTGTTGGCCACTCGGGCATACCCAAAGGCGGGAACCGAAACGCATGGGCCGGAAGTCCTTCAGCCATTCCCGTTCCCAGGGGCGATCGGCGAGGTCTTCGACGTGGCAGTCGGGCAGTGTGTCCAGCGCGAACTCGGTACGCAAGGCATCCTGCAATGCGACAAAGTCCGCATCGGGTGAGAACAGGCCGGTAATCCGGGTGCGGGACCACAAGGGTGTTTCACCCGGTCCAGGCTCGAGTACCGGGTCATCCCCTGCGTCGCTGAGTGTGACCGCGTGCGCACCGTGGCGCAGGAACAGATCCTCAACCGCCTCCGGTGGAAGCGTTTCAAGATCCATTACAAATTGACGCCAGTCCATCGTTGCCGGGCCGCTAGAGACCCAGCCGCTTCTCCAGGTAATGGATGTCGGTGCCACCCGCCTGAAATGCTGCGTGCTGGCAAATTTCCTGGTGCAACGGGACGTTGGTCTTGATGCCCTCGATAACGATTTCGTTCAGCGCATTGCGCATGCGTGCAATTGCCGATTTGCGGTCGCTGCCGTGGGTGATCAGTTTGCCTATCATCGAATCGTAGTTGGGAGGCACGCGGTAGCCGCTGTATACGTGGCTGTCCACGCGCACGCCGGGTCCGCCGGGCGAATGCCAAAGGTGCACCATGCCGGGTGATGGCATGAAGGTCTTCGGGTCTTCAGCGTTGATCCGGCACTCTATGGCGTGTCCGTAAATGCGCACATCGTCCTGGGTGATGCTGAGCCGCTCACCCGCTGCGATTCGCAGTTGTTCCCTGACAATGTCGATACCGGTAATCATTTCCGTAACCGGGTGTTCTACCTGCAGGCGGGTGTTCATCTCAATGAAGTAGAACTCGTTGTTCTCGTACAGGAACTCAAAGGTCCCCGCGCCGTGATAGCCCATGTCCTGGCAAGCGCGTACGCAACGTTCGCCAATGCGTTGGCGCTGTTCTTCGCTGATGCCGGGTGCCGGTGCTTCCTCGATCACCTTCTGATGGCGCCGTTGCATGGAGCAGTCGCGCTCACCGAGGTGCACGGCATTGCCGTGCTTGTCCGCGAGTATCTGGAATTCAATGTGGCGCGGCTGCTCGAGAAACTTCTCCATGTAGACCGTTTCATTGCCAAACGCCGCGAGGGCTTCTGACTGGGTCACCGTGATCGCGCTGGTAAGCGATGCTTCTGAATGCACCACACGCATGCCGCGTCCACCACCGCCGCCAGAGGCCTTGATAATTATTGGGTAGCCAATCTGGCGCGCCATGCGCAGGTTTTCTTCTGCATTGTCGCCCAGCGGCCCGTCGGAGCCGGGCACACAGGGTACGCCAGCGTCCTTCATCGCCTTAATGGCCGAGACCTTATCGCCCATCAGGCGTATGCATTCCGAAGGCGGGCCTATAAACGTAAAGCCACTTGATTCCACGCGTTCCGCGAAATCGGCGTTTTCGGAAAGAAAACCGTAACCCGGGTGTATGCCGACCGCGTCGGTCACTTCGGCCGCGCTGATGATGGCAGGCATATTGAGATAGCTTTCGCTGGACGGCGGCGGGCCGATGCAGACGGTTTCGTCGGCGAGCAAAACGTGCTTCAGGTTGTTGTCGGCAGTGGAGTGCACAGCAACAGTCTTGATGCCCATTTCGCGACATGCCCGCAGGATTCGCAAGGCAATCTCGCCCCGATTTGCGATGACGATTTTATCCAGCATGACCGGCGCCTAGCTTGTGCGTTGGTCGATGACGAACAGTACCTGGCCGTATTCCACCGGGTCGCCGTTCTGTACGCGAATCGATTTGATCGTGCCGGACACTTCGGCCTCGATCTGATTCATCATCTTCATGGCTTCGACGATGCACAGCGTGTCGCCCGGGTTGATGCGATCGCCAGCCTGCACAAACGGTGCCGAGCCAGGCGTCGGCGACGAGTAATAGGTGCCGACCATGGGCGCCGTCACCATGTAGCCTTCTTCCTCGGGCTCAGCCGGGCTCGCCGCGGCAGGCGCAGCCGCTGGTGCGGCGGGTGCTGGCGCGGGTGCGGGCTGCGCCGCGGGTGCCGGCATCGGTGCCATCATGGGTGCGTTTTGCGCGTAGCGAGAGATGCGTACCGACTCTTCCCCTTCCGTGATCTCGATTTCCGCAATGCCGGATTCGTCGAGCAGTTCGATCAGTTTTTTAACCTTGCGTATGTCCATCAGTCTCCCTCAGCATCCATGAGCCGCTTGTGGGCAGCCTGCAATGCAAGTTCATAGCCTTGTGCTCCGAGGCCGATGAGGCAGCCCGCAGCGATATCACTGAAATAATTGATTTGCCGAAATTCTTCCCGCGCATAGGTATTGCTGAGGTGAATTTCGATGAAAGGCACCGCGACGGCCAGCAGGGCGTCACGCAGCGCAATGCTGGTATGCGTTAACGCCGCCGGATTCAGCAGAATGAAGGCGATGCCGTCATCCGCCGCCCGTTGCACGCGGTCCAGCAGTTCGTGTTCGGCATTGCTCTGGAAACACACCATTTCGTGGCCCAGTCGCTCGGCCTGGGTGACCAGTGTCGACTCGATTTCCGCGAGATCGGTGCGGCCGTAGACCCCGGGTTCCCGCGAACCGAGCAGGTTCAGGTTGGGTCCGTTTAACAGGAGCAGTTTTGCCATACGCGGAATGAGCGCCAGATAGCCGAAGATGGCCGCAATTCTAACCCTTTTCAGGGCAGTTAACGCAAGTGATTCGGGCCGGAAGAATTTTCGCCGGTCCTAAAGTTGCTTGAGAGCGCTGCGCACCTCGTCGATAGTCGTCGCCCCGCTTTCGAAGAGCGCAAATTGCTGGACAATCGTTTCGATCTGCTCTGCGTGGATTTCGCCCATGTGGGCGCCCAGCATCCGGCCGTCCGGCGCGACTATCAGGGTGAACGGCAGGCCGATAAACGGCACGCCTGAAGTTTCGGCAACCGCCATCGCGTCGTCCTGGCCGACGAGTATCGGGTAGTTGAATTGCGCATCTTCGGCGTAGGCTTTCACGTCCTCAACGAAATCGACCGCTATGCCCAGAATCTGCAGGCCGGCATTGCCGTGCTTGTCCTGGGTGTCTTTCAGCAGCGGAATTTCACGGCGGCACGGGGCACACCAGGTCGCCCAGAAGTTGACGATGCGCGGCTTGCCGTCCCATTCGGCAAAGTCCCGCGGCACACCATCGAGGTCTGCCAGCGTGAATTCCAGTCGCTGTTCATTGACCGCTGCCGTGTTGATGGCTGCCACGTCCTGGTCCTGCAACTGGCTGCGCAGCAAATAGCCTGCCGCTGCGGCTGCCACCAACAGCGCCGCTATCAAGAGTTTTCTGGTCATCAATCGCTCGTCGTTGTCTGTGCTGTCAATGCGGATGCGGCTCCAACCGCCTGCCGCACGTGCTCACTGAATTGTGCGGCTTTCATGTAGCCGACGACTTCAAAGCCGTTTCTCTGCAATCCGTTGCTGTCGAAGAATATGATAGTCGGCGGACCAAAGACACCAAAGTGCTGCAGCAGTGCCTGATCTTCGGCGTCGTTGGCTGTCACGTCAGCCTGCAACAAGACGGTGTCCGCAAGCGCCTGTTGAACAGTCGGGTCGGTGAACGTGTATTTTTCCATTTCAATACACGACACACACCAGTCCGCATAGAAATCGAGCATGGCGGTCTTGCCATTGGCCGCGGCCTTGTCGAGTTCGCGTTCAAGGTCCGCGACGGATTTCACCCGCTGAAATGCCAGTCCGTGTTCCTCTTCGACGGCGGCACCTGAGGCGAAGCCGATGCCAGCCAGTGGCCGTACCGGATCGTTGCCGCCTGCGAGCGCACCCAGTAACAAGGCAGCACCGTAGATGACAGCCAGCAGGCCGCTGCCCTTGGCCAGTTTCTGGGTGTCGCTGGCACCCGGTGGCAACGTCGTCAGGCCACCCAGCCATACTCCGGCCATGAACACCAGTACGCCGGTCAGTGCGAGCGTCACGCTGCCGGGCAGGATGCGTGACAGCATCCAGACAGCGAGACCGAGCATCATGAAACCAAACGCATTCTTGATGGCGACCATCCATGGCCCTGCGCTGGGCAGTAATCTGCCGGCAGACGCGCCGACCGCGAGGAGTGGCGCGCCCATCCCGAGGCTGAGGGCGAACAGTGCGGTACCACCACGGAGCATGTCGCCCGTTTGGCCTATGACGGTCAGGGTGGCAACGAGCGGCGGTGCGACGCAGGCCGTAACGATGAGTGACGACAAGGCGCCCATCACGAACGCACCAATGATCGTGCCGCTTTTCTGCTTGCCGCTGACCCCGGCCAGCCGACTTTGTATGGCGGAGGGCATTTGCAGGTCGAACAGGCCAAACATGCCGAGTGCGAGCACCACGAACAACGCGGCGAACAGGCTCAGTACCCACGGCGCGTTGAACACGGCTTGCAGTTGCACACCGATTGCAGCGGCAACGATACCGGCAGCGGTGTAGATCAATGCCATACCCATGACGTAGCTGAGTGCGAGTGAGAAGCCGCGTGCCGGGCTGACCTTGTCGCCATCACCGGCGATGATGCCGGACAAAATCGGAATCATTGGCAGGACGCAGGGCGTGAACGCCAGCAGCAGGCCGGCTCCAAAAAACGTTGCGATGACTGCCAATATGCTCGCATTGCCGATCAGGGCCGCAAGACGATCTTGCTCGGACACCATGCCGCTGCCACTGTCGCCCGGAGCGCTGAGCGTCTGCGTTGCCGTTGCCTGCGGCAGCTCAACACTGAGCGTGCGGGTTACGGGCGGGAAGCAGATGCCGCCGTCGGCACAACCCTGGTAGCTGACGTCCACTTGCAGCGTCATTGGTTCTGGCGTCGCTCGGGCCAGCGGCAGTCTTGCAAACACGTCGTTGTGGTACACCTCGGTGGTACCGAAGTATTCGTCTGTTTTTTCTTCGCCTGCCGGCAGATCGATGCGACCCAGTTGCACCTTGTCAGACGAGGTCCGGGCAGAAATCTTGTCTTTGTACAGGTAATAGCCGGGTGCGACCTGCCAGGACAGCTCTACCGTATTGCCATCGATGGGCAGCAAATAGGGGCGGAATGCTTCGTCCACCGGCAGAAAGTCGCCAAGTCCGCCTGTGTTGCCAAACGGCGAGCTCAGGGCGCCTGCCTGATTGGATGCGCCAGCGGTCGCCGAAACGAGTTCTACCTCGGCGTTCCAGACTTGCGGCGGAAAACAGATGCCGATATCGGCGCAACCCTGCGAGCGGATCACGAGCGTCGCCAAGTCGGGGCGAGGGCTGTCGGCCTCGTACGGGATCGTTACGAAAAAGCGGTCGCGATAGACCTGCTGCACACCAAAGAATTCGTCTTCATGGTGCAGGCCTTCGGGGAGCGTGTAGTCGGCGAGCCGCACTCCGTCGGTGCCACTTTCAAACGACAGCTTGTTCTTGTACAGGTAATAACCGTCTTCGATGGCCCAGTCGATTTCCAGTGCTTCGCCGCTGTCCACAACCACGTACTGGTACGCTTCCGAGGGCGGAATAAGTTCTTGCTCCTGCGACCATGCCGATGCACTGGTGGCCAGTGCAGATAGCAAGGTAAGAAGGAAGCGAAGCGGGCGGCTATCGACGAATGCTGGCATGGGGCCTCTGTCTGGAATGCGAAGTCGTGCGGTCATACTGTCTGTCCCTAGACCGCATGAGTGGCCATTTTGTTACGGCGCAAGTGAGTTGGCGGCGGAATCGGAGCATACCCGGCACCGCGAGGGCTGTCATGGACGCAGGCCGCAAAATCGCAGCTGGCGGCCGCTCGGGCAGGTGCGGCGGTTTGCTGCTTTTAATTCCGGGCGGCACTTGAATTTTGGCAGCGCGGCACTATGATTAGCACTCCTTCGGGGTGAGTGCTAACAAGTGCGACCCGAAAAACCGCAAAAGTCGGTTAGAATTCAATAATTTACAGGAGAAACAATCGATGAAGATTCGTCCGCTTCATGATCGAGTCATCGTAAAGCGCATGGAAGAAGAGCGCACGTCACCGGGTGGAATCGTCATCCCTGACGCCGCTGCTGAAAAGCCCATCAAGGGTGAAGTTGTTGCCGTCGGCAACGGCAAAATCCTCGAAAGTGGCGAAATCCGTGCTCTCGACATCAAGGCTGGCGATAAGGTGCTGTTCGGCAAGTACAGCGGCACCGAAGTCAAGGTCGATGGTGAAGAGCTGCTGGTAATGAAAGAAGACGACATCATGGCCGTCATCGAAGGCTAAGCCTTCAGTACCAGTTACACACGCTTTACGTTTCGAAAATTGAGGGAAGTGCTGAATGTGTGCTTCCCATAGCTTTAAACAGAGGAATTAATCAATGGCTGCTAAAGAAGTTCGTTTCAGCGACGACGCGCGCCAAAAGATGTTCGCGGGTGTCAACATCCTGGCGAATGCGGTGAAAGTCACGCTGGGCCCGAAAGGCCGCAATGTAGTACTCGACAAGAGCTTTGGCGCTCCGACCGTTACCAAAGACGGTGTATCGGTTGCCAAGGAAATTGAGCTCGAGAATAAATTCGAGAACATGGGCGCGCAGATGGTTAAGGAAGTTGCTTCCCAGACCTCTGACGTCGCTGGTGACGGCACAACGACGGCTACGGTACTGGCACAGGCAATTCTGCGCGAAGGCCTGAAGTCCGTTGCTGCCGGCATGAACCCGATGGACCTGAAGCGCGGTATCGACAAAGCAACGATCGGCATCATTGCTGAGCTGAAAAAACTGTCGAAGCCTTGCGACGATGACAAAGCCATCGCCCAGGTTGGTTCTATTTCCGCCAACTCTGACACCGAAATCGGCGAGATCATTTCCAATGCCATGAAGAAAGTCGGCAAGGAAGGCGTGATCACTGTCGAGGAAGGTTCCGGTCTCGAAAACGAGCTGGACGTGGTTGAAGGTATGCAGTTCGACCGCGGTTACCTGTCTCCTTACTTCATCAACAATCAGCAGAGCCAGAGTGTTGAGCTCGAAAACCCGCTGATCCTGTTGTACGACAAGAAGATCTCCAACATTCGTGATCTGCTGCCGGTCCTCGAAGGCGTCGCCAAGTCTGGCCGTCCGCTGTTGATCGTTGCAGAAGACGTTGAAGGCGAAGCACTGGCGACCCTGGTTGTGAACAACATCCGCGGCATCGTCAAAGTAGCGGCTGTTAAAGCGCCGGGCTTCGGTGATCGCCGTAAAGCGATGCTGCAGGACATCGCTGTTCTGACCGGTGGCCAGGTTGTTTCTGAAGAAGTTGGTCTGTCACTTGAGAAGACCACGCTGGAAGATCTTGGCGAAGCCAAGAAAGTACAGATCACCAAAGAAAACACCACGGTGATTGACGGTGCTGGCAAGGCGAATGAAATCAAGGGTCGTGTTGACCAGATCCGCGCTGAAATCGCTGAGTCTTCTTCTGACTACGACAAAGAGAAGCTGCAGGAACGTGTTGCCAAGTTGTCCGGCGGTGTTGCCGTGATCAAGGTTGGTGCTGCAACTGAAGTCGAGATGAAAGAGAAGAAAGCACGCGTTGAAGACGCGCTGCACGCAACCCGTGCCGCCGTTGAAGAAGGCGTGGTTGCCGGTGGTGGTGTCGCGCTGATCCGTGCTGTGAACAGCATGGGCAAGCTGAAAGGCGACAACGACGACCAGAACGTGGGTATCGCTATCCTGCGTCGCGCTGTCGAAGAGCCGCTGCGTCAGATCGTGAAGAATGCCGGCGGTGACGCCAGTGTTGTGCTGAACGCTGTTGCCGAAGGCAAGGGCAATTACGGTTACAACGCGGCAACCGGCGAGTACGGCGACATGATCGAGCTCGGTATTCTCGATCCGACGAAAGTCACCCGTTATGCACTGCAGAACGCTGCATCTGTATCCGGCCTGTTGTTGACGACCGAAGCTATGATCGCCGACGCACCTAAGGATGACGATGCTGGCGGCCCGGCAATGCCAGACATGGGCGGCATGGGCGGTATGGGCGGCATGATGTAAGCATCAGCCTCTCGTACGGCTAGCAAGACCAAGAAAGCCCCGCGCAAGCGGGGCTTTTTTTATGCGCGGTTGCGGGCCTTGATGATGTTCTTCGTGGCGCTGCTGCGGTGCTTCCCGCACCTGCGCCTGCAGCTCAGGTATTGCGGCTGTCAATACGGCTCATTACCAGCGAGCCGGCGGTCATTGCCAGCAGAAACACGACCGGTTCCCAGCTGCCGATAGCAAGCGCCGCGATGGCCGGTCCAGGGCAGTAACCGGCGAGTCCCCAGCCCATGCCGAAAATGGCCGCACCGCTGAGCAGGCGGCGATCCAGGTCGGTGCGCGTGGGTGCGCGGAACACCGGTGCCAGCAAAGGGCTAACGCGAATTTTCGCCAAGCGAAAACCGATGAAGCTCACAATAACTGCCGCAGCCAGTACGAGTGCCAGCGACGGGTCCCAGTTGCCGGTCACGTCCAGAAACGCGATGACCTTTTCGGGGTTGATCATCTGCGAGATGGCGAGGCCCAGGCCGAACAGTGCGCCGGCAAGCAGTGCCGCAAGTTTGGTCTTCATCCTAGTTCCCCGTGAACAGGTGCGTGACCAGCCATACCGTCAGGATACCGGTGGTCAGAAAAGTCAGCGTGGCGGCCAGTGAACGCAACGACAAGCGCGCCAGACCGCAAACCCGTGCCCGCTGGTACAGCCGCTGCCCATCCGGGTGCCTGCCCCGACCAGAAAGCCAGCCGCAGCGAGCAAGCCAAGCGGGTAGTTCTCCCTGAGCGTGAACGGCAGTGGCACGAACAGGGCGTAAAGACCCGCGGCGATGACCAGTCCCGCAAGAAACCAGGCCCGCCATGCGGTGTCACCGTCTTTCGGTTGCAACACGCCGTTGAATATTCCGCTGATGCCGGCGATCCGGCCATTCAACAAATAGAGCAAGGCCGCTGCCAGGCCGATTAGCGCGCCGCCGGCGAGTGAGCTGAATGGGGTGAAATTCTCCACGGTATCGTCACCTTTCAGTGCGCGGGATGCTCCGGCTGTTGATCGCTGCAGATTCTCGCGATAGCTCGCTGCCAGCGCCCGATCATTCCAGGGTTAGCTCAACCGGGAAAATTTCGTGCGCCGGGCCGTCGGTTTTCAGGCAGCGATGCTCGGGGCGTCGGCTCCCGGTGACCGGCTGTTCGGTGCAATGTACGTTCATAACCTGCATGCCGTACTGGCGTTTGTACTGCTCGACCTTGCGATCGATCATCTGCTGTTGCGCCGGGTTGCTGCTTGCGTAGAGTCGGTTGTACAGGTTTACCCACTCTTCGTTGCCCGATTCGGCTGCGACGCCCAGCCAGCTCATGCCCAGCAATATCGACTTGTCGACATGCTGGCCTTTCAGGAACATGAACGCGAGCAGGTATTGCGATTTTTTGAGGCCGCGTGTCGCGGTTTCGCTGAGGTACTCGAAAGCCCGGTCATACTCGCCGCGCTCGTAATAACGCAGGCCGCGTTCTTCATCGCCATACAGTTGCGCGATGGATTCAAATTTCGAGTCATGGAATTGCGCGCCCGCTGGCGTAGTCAGAAATACCGTCAGCACCAGTATCAACGTTTTCATCACGCACCCCGCAGTCGCCAGAGTCAGTTGTCGATGTTAACCGTGGCGGTGCGTTCTGTGCCAGCGCCGGAACAGGCGGTAGCCCAACAGCGCGCTGAGTATCAATGCGTAAATAAGTGGCTCGCTGATGTCTTTCTTGACCTGCCACCAGTAGTGCCAGACGCCCAGTATGGCAGCGAGATAAACGCCGTAGTGCAATTGCTGCCAGCGTCGACCGAGGCGGCGGCGCATGCCCGCAGTTGAAGTCAGTGCCATGGCCAGAAGGATCAGTACAGCGACAAACCCCAAAGTGATGAACGGTCGTTCGACGATGTCTTCCTTAATGGCTTGCCAAAGCAGTGACTGATCGAGAATCAGCCAGACGAGAAAGTGCATCAGTGCATAGAAAAACGCGAACAGGCCGAGTGGCCGGCGAAAACGGCTGAGCCAATTGCGACCGCTTAGTTGCCGCAACGGCGTTACTGCCAATGCGATCATCAGAAAACGCAGCGCCCAATTGCCGAAATGATCCTGCAGCGCCTCGACCGGGTTGGCACCCAGGTCACCTGTCCAGCCAAATGTGTCGCCGACGGCCTTGAGTGCCGGCAGCAGGCAGAGGGCGAAGACGACAGGTTTCCAGACAAAGCGGATTTGTTTGAGGGAGTTCAACGGCCGCGCGTCATCGTCAAAAATTGCGCTTCAGGTCGAGACCTTCATACAGGCTGGCCACCTGCTCGGCGTAGCCGTTGAACATCAGGGTTTCCTGTTTGCTGGCAAACAAGCCACTGCCGATCCGCCGTTCCCGGGCCTGACTCCAGCGCGGGTGCGCGACGTTAGGATTCACGTTCGCATAAAAACCGTACTCGTGCGGCGCAGACATGTTCCAGGTTGTTTCCGGCATCTTTTCGACGAACTCGATCTTGACGATGCTCTTGATGCCTTTGAAGCCGTACTTCCAGGGGACGACCAGGCGCAGCGGTGCGCCGTTTTGGTTCGGCAATACCTGGCCATAGAGTCCAACCGCCATCAGGGTCAATGGGTGCATGGCCTCCGCCATGGTCAGCCCTTCCCGGTAGGGCCATTGCAGGACCCGCGAGCGCTGGCCCGGCATCTGTTGCGGATCGTTCAGTGTTTCGAAGCGGACGAATTTTGCGTTCGACGTCGGCGCTGTCTTCTTGATGATGGCGGCGAGCGGAATGCCGACCCACGGAATAACCATCGACCATGCTTCGACGCAACGCATGCGGTAAATGCGTTCTTCCAGTGTGTAGGGTTTGATGAAGTCTTCCAGTTGATAGCGCCCCGTGTGCTCGGCGTGGCCGGCTACCTCAAGTGTCCACGGTCGGGCCTGGAAGTCCTGAGCATTTTCGTGCGGGTCGGCCTTGCCGGTGCCGAACTCGTAGAAATTATTGTAAGTGCTTATATCTTCGAAACTGTTGGCCGCTTCGCTGGTACTGAACTTGCTTTGCACAATACCGGTCAGTTTTGTGCCGGCGGACGCGGGCAAGCTGGCACTGTTCGCTCCGCCAGCCAGCAAAGAGGCGCCTGCCAGCAGGCCGCTCTCCAGAAAACGTCGCCGATTCAGGTAATTGCTCTCGCTGGTGATTTCCGAAGGTCTGATTTTGCCAGTTCGTTGCATGCGCAATGTCACTCTCCAATATTCCTGTATTGCATTAGACCCGGCCAGGCGCCGAACTATTGCAACATATTGTAACGAAACAACAGCGGCCGGGTTGCGGAGTGCTCACAGTCAGCTGCCGTTCAGCCAAGCGCCGGCACACTTTGTCATCAGGAACAGACCGTTAAGGTTGGTAAAGAGTCCTTTTTCGGTGCTTGAAACCGGGTACACAGCCCGCATCTCACGGGTTGCAGGGAGCGAATACACAAAGGCGGAACCATGATTCATCAGCAACCAGGCAGTAGTTCAAATCACAGCGACTCCGTTGCGACGGCGACGCTGCGCGTGGACATTATCGCCGACCTGATTTGCCCGTGGTGCTACCTCGGCAAGCGGCGGCTGGATGTTGCTCTGGATTCTGTGCACGGCCCGAGCACGTTGCAGTGGATTCCGTATCAGTTGAATCCGTCGATGCCGTTGGAAGGCATGGGCTTTGACGAATACCTGATCAGCAAATTCGGTGATCCGGCAAAAGTACAGCCGGGACTGGACGGCCTGATGGCGCAAGGCGTCGAACAGGGCATACGCTTCCGCTTTGATCTGATCAAACGGGTGCCGAACACACTTGCCGCGCATCGCCTGCTGAGTCACGCACAAACTGAAGGCGCGAGCGTTGCCAGTGTCGCCGAAGGATTGTTGAGTGGCTTTTTTGAAGACGGGCTGGATATCGGTCGGCATGACGTGTTGCTCGATATCGGCAGCAACCACGGCTTGCAGCGCTCGGACATTGCGCGCTGTCTGCAAGACGAAGCGTTACGGCTGCACCTGCAAGAGCAGGAAGCGGAAGTGCGTCGCGGTGGCGTATCCGGCGTGCCCAACTTCCTGATCAATGGCCGCCTGTTTGTCATCGGCGCGCAGCCGGCCCCGGTGCTGGTGGAAGCGTTCGACCGGGCGATGTTTGGCGATGACAGCGAACAGCCCGTGTCGGGCTCGTTGCATTAGTTCGGGAACCGCCGGGCCAGCCAGTCGAGCATCAGCTGGTTGGTTGCGGCGGGCTGTTCCTGTTGGGTCCAGTGGCCGCAGTCGGTCAGCATGTGCATTTCCAGATCGGGAACGTGTGATTTCATAGCCTCTATCTGCTTGGTTTGCACGACCACGTCGTTTTCCGCACCGATGAACAGTGTCGGTACCGTGACGACTTGTTTGACGTGTTCGGTCACGCGCCAGTTGTGACTCCAGTTGCGGTACCAGTTGATGGCTCCCGCGAATCCGCTCTTGGCAAACGCTGCCGTGTAGTAGTCCAGTTCTTCAGGGGTCAATAACGGATTTCCGCGCGGTTGCGGTTTGTCGAGCGTGGCGAGCAGGCTGATAACGCGTTGCTGCGCTGGCAACGCGTCAAACTGTGCACGACTGATTACATCCCGGCGCATCATCCGGTTGATGAAATTGCGCGGATCTTCGGCCAAACGTCGGTCTGCTTCGTCCGAGTCCTGAAAATTGACGATGTAAAACTCAGGGCCCAAATGCTCTCGCATGACGGCTATCGGGTCGCGGCGGCCGCGCGGCAGAAACGGAATGTTCAGGCAGATCAGGCCGCGCACCAGGTCCGGTCGCAGCAGGGCCATCTGCCAGGCGAGCAGGGCGCCCCAGTCATGTGCGGCGATCACGGCGTTCTTGAGCTCCAGTGCCGCGAGCAAGCCGGTCATGTCGTCAATCAGGCACTCGATACGGTATTCCTCGACCGCTTCCGGCCGGCTGCTCTGTCCATAGCCGCGCAGATCCGGCGCGATCGCGCGGTAGCCGGCCGCTGCCAGCGCCGGTAACTGGTGGCGCCAGGAGTAGGCAAGCTCCGGGAATCCGTGCAGCAGCAGGACGGCAGGCCCCGTGCCCGCTTCGTGGACCGCGAGTTCAATGCCATTGCTGGCAAGGATTTGCGCTGCTGGAAATGAGCTCATCGTCGCTGCTGTCCTCGGGTCTTGGATAAGTGCTTGAATTTTGCGCGGGTGGGCGCTAGTTTCCCCTGCACGACGCTGAAGGGGAAGAGTAGCTGGCCTGCCCCGTGATTGAGCGACCAGGGGACGGTGCGAGCCCTGGCACGATGGCCTGCGAAGATCACCCCGGAGTCGCTGCCCGAACCGCACGCCGTGCGCAGTAGACGCAGCCGGTCGCCCCCGAAACAGGGCATACGAGGCAGGGGGCCGGACTCCCTGCGAAACCGGGTGGTACCGCGAAATTTTGTCGCCCCGGACGCAGCTTGCGTTCGGGGCGTTTTTATTTGGAAAAGTGATGGCATTTAAAGAAGTAGCAGGCAGGTATGACGGCCCCGGACTGGAGACGGAAGTCCTCGAGTTCTGGCGTGAGCACGCGGTTTTCGAAAAGACGTTGGAAATGTCGGCTGACCGGCCGCGTTTCACCTTCAATGAAGGCCCGCCAACCGCCAACGGCAAGCCCGGCATCCACCACGTGCTGGCGCGCAGTTTCAAGGATGCTTTCCCACGCTACAAAACCATGCGTGGTTATCACGTGCCGCGCAAAGCCGGTTGGGATACCCACGGCTTGCCGGTAGAGCACGAGATAGAAAAAGAACTTGGCATCTTCGACAAGAAGGAAATCGAAGCGCAGGTCGGCATTGCCGAGTTCACGAAGCGTTGTCGCGAATCGGTCATGCGCTATATCAGCGACTGGGAAAAGATGACGACCCGCATGGGGTTCTGGGTCAATCTCGACGAAGCGTATTACACGCTCAACAACAGCTATATCGAGAGCGTCTGGAATCTGCTGCAAAACATTTGGGGCAAGGACCTTATTTACCGTGGCTACAAGGTCGTGCCTTACGATCCGCGTATTGGCGCCACGTTGTCTTCGCACGAGCTGGCCCAGGGTTATCGCGAAGTCGAAGACCCGTCCGTGTTCGTGCGCTTCAACGTCAGGGACCAGCCGAATACCTCGTTTCTGGTCTGGACGACAACGCCCTGGACCTTGCCATCCAACATGCTGCTCGCCGTGCACACCGACGTGGATTACGTGTACGCGGAAAGTGACGGCGAAACGCTGATTCTCGCGGAAGCCCTTTGTGAGCGCGTGTTCCGGGAACAGGAATACACGGTCACCAAACGCGTCAAGGGCAGCGAACTGATTGGCCTGCGCTATGAACGCTTGTTTGATTACCTCACGATCGAAGGCGATGCATTTCGGGTGGTGCATGCGGATTTTGTAAGCACTGAAGACGGTACCGGTATCGTGCATACCGCACCGGCTTACGGTGTTGACGATCTGGCGCTCGGCCAGGCAGAAGGCTTGCCGGTTGTGCATGGCGTCGGTGAAGACGGTCTGTTTCTGCCGGAAGTTGAACCGGTCGCGGGTCTGTTCTTCAAAGACGCCGACAAGCCGTTGATCCGGATACTCAAGGATCGTGGGCTGATGTTCCGCGCCGAGACCTATCTGCATAACTACCCGTTCGGTTGGCGCACGGGCGATCCGATCATCTACTACGCAAAAAACGCCTGGTACATCCGGACCTCCAATTTCAAAGAACGCATGGTTGAACTCAACCAGTCGATCAAATGGGTGCCGGAAAACATTCGCGACGGCCGTTTCGGCAACTGGCTGGAAAACAATATCGATTGGGCTTTGTCGCGCGAGCGCTTCTGGGGAACGCCATTGCCGGTATGGACCGATGGCAACGACGAATACCTGTGCATAGGCTCCGTTGCCGAACTGGAGGAGCTGACGGGCCGCGAGCTGTCAGACCTCGATCTGCATCGACCGGCCATAGATGAAATTACCTTCGAGAAAGACGGCAAGACCTGGCAGCGGGTACCGGAAGTCATCGACTGCTGGTTTGACTCCGGCGCGATGTCCTATGCGCAATGGCACTACCCATTCGAAAACAAGGACACCTTCGAACAGCACTTCCCCGCCGATTTCATATGCGAGGCAATTGATCAGACGCGTGGCTGGTTCTACACGCTGCACGCTATTTCGACGCTGGTGTCGGACAGTGTCGCCTACCGCAATTGCATCTGTCTGAGTCACATAGTCGACAAAGACGGCAAGAAAATGTCGAAGTCGGTTGGCAATATCGTCAACCCTTACGACGTCTTCGATACAGTCGGCGCCGATGCCTTGCGCTGGTATTTTCTCGCGCGTCTGGCACCCGAGGCGCAGAAGCGAATATCTGTCGAGATCGTGGCGGACGTCGCGAGTTCGTTTATCAACACGTTCTGGAATACCTACGGCTTCTTCGTGCTGTACGCGCGGATCGACAATGTTGATCTGAGCAACGACATTGCTGTGGCGGACCGGCCGGAAATCGATCGCTGGGCACTCGCACTTGCTCACCGCACAATCCGTGTCGTAACCGAAGCGATGGATAACTTTGATGCAAAGACCGCGGGCGATGCAGTTGAATCGTTCGTTGATCAATTGAGCAACTGGTACGTTCGGCGTAATCGTCGACGTTTCTGGAAGTCGACAGACCCTGCTGATACCCGCGCCGCTTACCTCACTTTGTACGAGTGCCTGAACATCGCACATCGTTTGATGGCCCCGTTCGTGCCGTTCCTCGCCGAGCATGTGTATCAGAACCTTGTGCGCGGAGTGGATGCCGACGCGCCAATGAGCGTGCATATGAGCGACTGGCCCGAGGCTGATGCCTCGCTTGAAGACGATGCCCTGCTGTTTGCAGTCGGTGTTGTGCAGAAGACCGTTGGTCTGGGCCGTGCCGCCCGCGCGCAATCCGGCGTGCGTACGCGACAGCCGCTGTCACGATTGTTGTTGCGCGCCCCTGATGATGCCGCCGCCGCGGCGCTCGCCGAACACCAGGAGCAGATTCTGGAAGAACTCAACGTCAAGACCGTCGAGTTCATCGCCCGCGATGCAGGGCTGGTCGACTACCGGATCAAACCGCATCTGCCACGCATCGGCAAACAGTTCGGCAAGCGCATCCCCGCGCTGAAAAAAGCATTGCTCGATGCGGACGGTGCCGTCATTGCCGGTGCCGCAGCCAGGGGCGAACCGTTTACTGTCATGCTGGACGACGAAGTGATTACGCTGACAGCGGAAGACGTGCTGATCGAGACGAGTTCAGCTGAGGGCTATGCCTGTGCCGAGGATTCCGGTTATCTTGCGGCGCTCGACACCAGTCTCGATGACGCGTTGCGCCGCGAAGGTGTGGCCCGCGAGCTGGTGCGTTCCGTTCAGGATGCACGCAAGCAGGCTGGCCTTGAGGTATCTGACCGCATCGTGCTGGGCGTCAGTGGTTCGGCGGGTGTCGAGGCAGCACTGGCCGAGCACCGTGCTTACCTGATGCGGGAAACGCTCGCCAGCGACTGGGCCTGTGGGCAGGCAGCTCCTTTGTACAGCGCGGAACGCGAGGTGGACGAGCATCGCTGGACGATAGAAATAACGAAAACAAGCTGATTGCAGGTTGCGGCGAACACTACTTGCGGAGCCTTCCTTAGTTTTGTTATAAGAATTGGGCGCAGGTGCTTGACTGACCACGTGTACAAAAGGAAATGACGCGTACAGCGCGGACCGCAGGAGGCGGCCCACGAATAAGGCGTATTTAAGTCGTAGCTGAGAGGACTGCGGCTTCACCAGAATAAAAACGCTGGAGTGGAAATGTCCCACCAGGTAGATTGCTTTGCCGCTGCGTTAGCGGTCATTGTCGGTAACGGTCAAATAAAACAAAGGCTTACGAGCGCCTATCAGGATCACCTGCTGGAGCTTGAGAATGAGCAGTTGCCGATTCCGATGCGCCAGATGTTCGCCGACCTGACGCACCTGATGAAACGGGTTGCGCCGCACAACGGCGAAGGGCCGATCTGTGCATCGGTCAGGAAAATGTCACCCGCCGAAACGGAGCGCTGTGCACAGCTGATGCTGCAACTTTATGCGGCCGCGATCCGGCACAGTGACGGTGGCCAGAAGGCTTTGCCGCTGGTCGTCGAAGAACCGACCCCGGTACCTCCGTTTCTCGTCAAATCGGGCTGAGGCACGGCGCGGTCGTTGCTGGTCGGCTGCTCGCTGGCCGCTTGCTGAGCGCGGGTCAAGTTCAGAACTCAGTCGCCTGCTGAGCACGCGTTGTTGCCGTCTTCGTGGCGGTAGCGACGGTATCGCTGGTTGCACGAGCCCGGTTCAATCCCTGCGCGGCGCTGCTGGCAAGTGCCCGGCCGCGCATGACAGTGCTGTTCGGACGACGTAGAACCTTCTGCCGGCAAGCCGGGCGTGGTTCGTGCTTTACCTGCCGGCCAATGCCAAGGCCGTGCTGACCGCCTTTTTCCCCGGCTGTGCGATAATCCGGGACTTTCTGCAACCCGCACGGGAGTCCGAACAGTGAACAAAACTCTGTCGTTGCGTCAGACTGGCGCGCTCATCGTTATGTCATTCGCGTTGGCGGCGTGCGGCCAGAAGGACACGACCGCTGTCGATGCGCCATCCGCTGCCGCGTCCGCCCCGGTCGCCACAAAGGAGGCAGCGCCGGCGGTTGCAGCGCCCCGGCCCGATGTCTACGCATCGTTTCCATTGACTGCCGATGTGAGCCATCTGTCCGATCAGCAGCGTGAAATGCTGCGCCTGATGATCGAGGCGTCCGACATCATGGACGATCTGTTCTGGCGCCAGGCCTTCCGGGATGACTGGCGACAATGGCTGGCCGGCATCGATGATCCGCAGGAAAAGCGCTTCGCCGCAATCAACTACGGGCCATGGGACCGGCTTGCCGATGAACAGCCGTTCATGGAGGGTTTCGGCGCAAAACCGTTGGGCGCCAATTTGTACCCGGCTGACATTACGCGTGAGGAGTTCGATGCGTGGGACCAGCCCGGGAAAGACGGTTTGTACACGCTCGTACGCCGTGACGAGAATGGCAAACTGCAGCTCGTTCCCTATCACGTGGCATACGCCGAAGAACTCGCGCGTGCGGCCGTGTTGTTGCAACAGGCGGCAGAGCTCGCGGAGGACGAAGGCTTCAGCAATTACTTGCGCCTGCGCGCAGACGCCCTGGTGACTGGTGAATTTCAGGCGAGCGATATGGCCTGGATGGACGTCAAGACAAACGCTGTCGAGCTCGTTATCGGCCCTATCGAAAGCTATGAGGACCGTTTGTACGGTTATCGCACCGCCTATGAATCCTACGTGTTGCTCAAGGACGCGGAATGGAGTGAGCGTCTTGCCCGATTCGCTGCGTTTCTTCCGGATCTGCAACGTGGTCTGCCGGTGGCAGACGCCTACAAGGCTGAAACGCCCGGAACGGATTCAGATCTGAATGCGTATGACGTTGTCTACTATGCCGGGCACAGCAATGCGGGCTCGAAGACGATCGCCATTAACTTGCCGAATGATGAGCAAGTCCAGTTGGCCAAAGGCACTCGTCGCCTGCAACTCAAGAATGCGATGCAAGCGAAGTTCGAAAAGATCCTGCAACCGATAGCAGGAATTCTGATGGACGAATCGCAACGGCAACACATCACGTTCGACGCGTTCTTTGCCAATACCATGTTTCACGAAGTAGCCCATGGGCTTGGTATCAAGAACACGATTGACGGCAGCCGCACGGTACGTGCCGCGCTGAAAGATGTTGCGTCGAGCATGGAGGAGGGTAAGGCCGACATACTTGGCCTGTACATGATTTCCCGATTACATGCTGCCGGAGAACTCGGAGATATTGATCTGCGCGATAATTACGTCACCTTCATGGCCGGTATTTTCCGTTCCGTGCGCTTCGGTGCGAGCAGCGCGCACGGCAAAGCCAACATGGTTCGGTTCAACTTCTTCGCCGATCACGGAGCGTTTGTGCGCGACGAGGTCAGCGGAACCTACAAGGTTGATTTCGAGCGCATGGAAGAGGCGATGGCGTCCCTGTCCGACCTGCTGCTGACTTTGCAGGGTGATGGTGATTACGACGGTGCGAACCGTCTGACCAACGAAACCGGTGTGATACGGCCGACATTGCAGCGCGACCTCGATCGATTGACCGAAGCCAATATTCCGGTCGACATTATTTTTGATCAGGGAGTGCAGGTACTTGGACTGGACTGAGCGCCTGCCACGACCGGCTAGTGCGTAGCGAGGTCGCGCTTGTCGAGTCGGGCCAGATGCTCGCTGGTCAGGCTGGTCAGGTACAGGCTCTGCCGCGTTTCGAGAACGCCGGTGATCATCGGCACGCTGGCAGCGCTGTCCTGCAGGTTCATCAGTACCTGGCCATCCACATTCACAGCAATTACGTGGCTGTGGGGCAATGCCTGCGGGCGCCAGTTTGCCGGCAGCCGTGGTATCACCTTGCGTAGAAACGGCCGTTCGGCAAGCCGGTCGAGCAGCGGATTGCGCGGCGCTATGAGGCCAACCCACACTCGTCCCTGCAAACCGTTGTTCAGGTTGTCAGGAAAGTCCGGCAAGTTGTCGAGCAGTATTTCACGCGGCGCGCCGCTTAAGGGATAACGCCAGATGCGATAGGCGCCGGTCTCGGCTACGAGCAAATAGCGCTGGTCGGCACTGACGGCAATCCCGTTGGCAAAACTCAGGCCGTCAGCAAATACCCGGCCTGTGCCGGTGTCGGGATCAAACTCGATAACCCGCCCGGACGTGCCGTGTTCGATCAGGTCCAGAATGCTGCTCGGGTAGGTGCCACCGAACAAACGGGGACTGAAGCGGCGCGTGGACTCACTGAGATACACCTTGCCGCTGGCAGCTACCGCGACATCGTTGGGGTAGACCAGTGCTTCGCCTGCCACTGTATCCAGCAGCAATTCCACAGTGCCGTGCCGGTCAATGCGTTGCAGTCCGAGTTCGGCGTTGGCAACCAGCAAATTGCCATGGCCATCGAACTCAATGCCGAGTGGCCGGCCTTCGGTGCGTGCCCAGACTTTGGCGACTTGTGTATCGCTGGTCAAGCGCAGAATCACGCCCTCACGGGTGCTCAGGTACAGGGCACCGTCCGCTCCGCGCGCAGCATCCTCCGGGCCCGTATGGCCACCGAGGTCCATGTGGGTTGCGCTACGCAAGCGATCATTGCGAAGGTAAGGATCGACATGACCTTCATCAACGGGCGCCTGCCAGGCTTTCGGCTGGACCGGCACCGGCCAGAACAGCAGGTAGGCGAGCGCCAGCAATAGGATTGCGCCAGCCGATGCTGCTATGGAAGCCGACAGGCGTTGCATTGCGTATCTAGCGGGCAGGTCCGATCATGTTCAGAAATTCGGCGCGGGTCCGTGCATCTTTGCGGAAGGTGCCGAGCATCTGGCTGGTGACCATGGACACACCGGACTTGTGCACACCGCGGGTGGTCATGCACTGGTGCGAGGCACTGATGACCACGCCAACGCCTTTGGGTTTCAGCACGTCCTGTATGCAGTGTGCGATCTGTGCCGTCATTTTTTCCTGCACCTGGAAACGCCGGGCGAAGGTTTCCACCACGCGGGCGAGCTTGCTGATTCCGACTACTTTGTCATTCGGCAGGTAGCCCACGTGGGCGCAGCCGATGATGGGCGCCATGTGGTGCTCACAGTGCGATTCAAACGAGATGTCACGCAGGACGATCATCTCGTCATAACCTTCCACTTCTTCAAAAGTGCGCTTCAGGTAATTGACCGGGTCGTCGTTATAGCCGCTGAACCAGTCTTCGTATGCGCGCGCAACCCGCTTGGGCGTGTCCAGCAGACCTTCCCTGCGCGGGTCATCGCCCGCCCACAACAGCAGCGTACTGACAGCTTCTTCCGCCTGTTTGCGGCTGGGTTTTTTCGGTTTGCGCGGAGTTCGGGTCGCCAATGGCTGCTACCTTCAGTGGGTCGGGGAATGGTTGCGGATATTACGCGGATTAGCCCGCTAACGCACCGCTCGCGGCCCCCTGGCTGACGCCGGTGCCGATCGCACAACTGACACCCGTACCGCCAATGCCGCAGTAGCCGTCGGGGTTCTTGGCCAGGTATTGCTGGTGATACTCCTCGGCATAGTAAAACGTATCCAGCGGTGCAATCTCCGTGGTGATAGCCGGAAAGCCGGATTGCGCCAGTTGTTGCTGGTAGCTGTCACGCGTTTGTTTGGCAACGCTCATGTGCTCCGGGTCGCTGGTGTAGATCGCCGAGCGGTATTGCGTGCCAAGGTCATTGCCCTGGCGCATGCCCTGAGTGGGGTCGTGCGACTCCCAAAACAGTTTCAACAACGACTCAACGCTGACCTTGCCGGGGTCAAAGATCACCTGCACGACTTCACTGTGACCGGTCTGGCCACTGCAGACTTCGCGGTAACTGGGGTTCCTGGTCTGGCCACCGGCATAGCCCGCGGCCGTGGAATAAACCCCCGGTGTGGACCAGAACAGACGCTCTGCGCCCCAGAAGCAACCCATGCCGATGACGAGTTGTTGCAGGCCATCGGGAAAAGGTGCCTGCATGGCATTGCCATTGACGAAGTGCTTTTCTGGCACGGCGACGGCTTCGTCACGGCCCGGCAATGCCGCTGCGGCCTCCGGCATGCGGGTTTTGGGGTCTGTTGCATTCATGTCGATGTCCTGTAGGTCGTTAACGGCGGATCGCGCTGTCGCTGCCGGCGGGCTGACGGTCAGCAGCAATGGCTGCGTATTTTGCGTTTCGTTGCGGGCGATCGACGATACCGTCGGCGCTCGCGAAGCGCACTTCTATCGATTGCGTCCGGCCCCATGCGAGCGCCCGGTAAACTGCAAAGTGCAAATGCGGCATCGTCGTGTGACCGGTGTTGCCCGACAGGGCTATCAGGTCACCGGCGCGTACGCTTTGCCCCGGCTCTACGAGTGCGCCGTCTTTCTGCAAGTGGTAATACTCGCCGGTGGTATTGTCACTGTGCAGAATAACGACAAAGTTCGCGTACTTGCCGCAACCGTCTTCCCAGCAGCCGATGTCATTGGATTCCTCGATCCGTGCAACGATGCCATCTCTGGCCGCATGAACTGGGGTTCCTTCCGGCATTTTAAAGTCCACGGCATAGTGCTCGCGACCGGTATGGCTGAACCGCGAACCGTAACCCTGCAATACCCGGTAACTCTGTCCCGCCGCGTACGGGAATTGATAGAGCGCATCGTCATTGTGGGTAGCATGCTGGTCGCCAACGGTCCATGAGCAGCTGTAGGGCGCTCGCCGAGAAGAGGGTGATGCCGGGTAGTCGAGCAGTCGCATAACGGACCGCGATTCGCCGGCGGCGAGCGTCTCCGTTACCACTGACGGGCCGTCGACGCGGATACCGCGCGGTCGCGGCCGCAGCGTGAATGTGAGCGGGTAATTGCTTTCGTTGCTGACGGACAGCAGCAGGTCGTCTCCGGTGCGCTGTTCAGACACGACGAGCCACTCAGAATCGCAGGCAGCCATTGCCTGGGAGGCCGGCAGGATCATGCCGAGCAGACATGCGAACAGGCGTATGCTCACGTGCGTCGTCGGCGGCTGCCGAATGGCGCTGCGCTGCCGGTGGCTCGCTGGGTGCTATTGCGAAGTGTCTGCCGCGGTGGTTGCATCCGGTAGGTCACTCTCGCGGTAAAAGAAGTTGTGGGTATAGGTCAGGTTGTCGGTCTGCACCGTGTTGCCGTCGACCACTCTTGGACGCTGCACAAAGCGCCGCAATTCCCGGGCGACCGCTCGTTCCATGTCGTCGAACACTTCCGGCTGGGCTTCCAGCAAGGTGATGTTGGTCGGTTTGCCGCGCGATGACAGGGAGTACTGGTAGACGATCGTGCCGGACTCGAAGTCATCGATGCGACGTGACGGCACGGCGTCGGAATCAACGCCGTAAAACCGTGGCGGCTGTATGTCCTGCAGTATTTGCAAGGACTGCAGCAGTTCGGTTCGCTGCTTCTCGAAATCCGGGTTCGCCGTCAACAGTTCCCAGGCATCCCGATAGACGCGTTCGGCGCGGCTGGGTTTGTCGGTAAGTGTGTAGTAATCAGCCAGCGCGATCATTGCCTGAGTTTTGATTTCCCAGTTGGACTGTGGGTTTTCTTCAGCGATTCGCAATGCGCGTTTCAGATAGATTTCGCCGGTGGTGTTTGAGGTGGGATGGAAGTAGTTCGTGTCGGGCACCGATATGTACAGGTACGACTGCCCGAGGCCGGTCAGCGGCGCAATCAGGCTGAGGTCGTCACGCCCGCGATGATCTTCCAGTATTGCGAGTACGCGCCGCCAGGTGTAGCGCTCCCGGTCATACATCTGCACCCGATGCAGCCAGCGTGCCTGGCTGGTCAGTGCCGGCAAAATATCTTCACTGTCGAGATCGACATTGCGCGCCCGCAGCGAAAATATGCGCTCCTGAATGGCGATGGCTTCATCGAGATCGCCGGCG
Organism: Woeseia oceani; assembly: GCF_001677435.1. Lineage (GTDB taxonomy): Bacteria > Pseudomonadota > Gammaproteobacteria > Steroidobacterales > Woeseiaceae > Woeseia > Woeseia oceani. The sequence goes on along the minus strand of NZ_CP016268.1, from coordinate 3,255,986 downwards.
GCCAGATAGGATTCCGCCAGTGATTCCAGCAGTTCAATCTGATCCAGATTGTGTGGTCCAAGATTCACGTGACTGATGTGAGTTGCGCGCTGAAACGTTTCGGCAGCCGCGGCTATATTGCCGAGCGCCAGCTCAGACGCGGCCAGACCTTTCAACGGATTGATCAGGTCTTCATTCAATCGGTCGGTGATCCGCTCCACGATGTCGATCGCCGATTGAAAATTCAGTTTGGCCGATGCGTAGTCGCCGTTGCCGTGTTGGGCTATCGCAAGATTAGTAATGGCACGAGCCGTTGTTTCACTGTCGAGGCCGTTTATTTCGATAGTGAGTTCGACGATCTGCTTTGCCAGCGTGTCCGCTTCGGCGAACATGGAGTCGGCAACGGCATCGCGGTACAGCTTGAACAATGAGCGCAAGCGTTCGCTGGGTGAGGGCGCCAGCTCCGCCAATGACTGGTCGTCAATCGGCTCTTCGTCGGCAAAGTTCTCTGTATAGCGCGGGTCTCTGACGGTAATGGGTTGCAACTCGTCATCGGTATTCGAGACGTCGTTGTTGCTGGCCGGTTCCTGAGCCGACAATACACTGCCGGACGCGAGCAGGATCATGGTCAGCGGCGTCAGACGGGCGATTCTGTAAACGTGAATGAATCTCATTGGCGGTGCGATGCGACTCCTGATGTAGTCATTATGAGACTCCCTGCAAAATCGGAAGTTCTCGGCGAGCCAAAATCCGTGTACTGACTATACAAGCTCGCCATAGCCGGCGGTACTGGTGCCGTAGCTACCAAGGTATTGAACGAAACTGGCGGTATGCGCCGCAGCTCTGGCTGCCGATGTCGCCAATGTGTGACCGGTGCCTAGCTGAACGGCAGGTCAAACTGCGCTGTGCCGGGCTTCTGAAACAGCGAGCAGTCCAGCTCCTGGAGGTTCTCCCCATAGACTATGCCAGCTCGCCGGCAGGCCGCGCCAAAGCGCTGGCTGAGCATCGTGGCCAAGGGACCCCGGCCGGTCTGGCGGATGCCGAACCGACTGTCATAGTCCTGACCGCCGTGCGCCTGGCGTAGCAAACTCAGTACATGCTGTGCGCGGTCTGGCAGGTGCTCGTCGAGCCAGTCTGCAAAGATACTGCGCAATTCGTGCGGCAGACGGAGCAGTATCCATGCCGCGCGCTGCACACCACTGTCGGCCGCGCGCGCAACAATGGTTTCGATTTCCCGGTCATTGACGGCCGGAATGACCGGTGCCATGAGCAGGGTGCAGGGTACGCCGGCAGCGCTCAACTCTTCGATCAGGCGCAAACGAGCCGTTGCCGCAGGGACACGGGGTTCCATTATCCGTTTCAGGTCGTTGTTCATGGTTGGAATGCTGATGGCGACCGAGCACAGGTTGTCAGCGGCCAATTCGCGTAACAAATCGAGATCGCGGCGCATCAGTGTGCCCTTGCTGATGAGGCTGACCGGGTGACGATGGCGCAAAAACGTCTCCAGCAATTGCCGTGTGAGCCGCTGTTCGCGTTCGACCGGCTGGTACGGGTCTGTATTGGCGCCGATGGTGATCGGAACGCAGGTATAGGCGGGTTTTTCCCATTCGGCCAACAGCCGCTCGGTGGCATTGGGTTTGTAAAAAATCTGTGTCTCGAAATCGAGTCCTGGTGAGAGATCGAGGTAGCTGTGCGACGGCCGTGCATAGCAGTACACGCAGCCGTGCTCGCAGCCCAGATACGGGTTTATGGAGCGGTCGAACGGGATATCCGGCGATTCGTTGTAACTGATGATGGACCGTGCCTGCATTGGCCGCAGCACTGTTTGCGGTGCGGTTTGCGCCGCATCCCAGGCTTCTTCTTCGGTGGATTCGACAGGCCGGCTGTCGAACCGGTGGCGGGTGTGACCGACCGCGCCGCGGCCTTTGTGTGCAGTCATTACTTGATCGCGTCATTTGGCTGTATGGATATACAGTAGTCTTCGCCTCAGCCGTGGTCAATACAGCGGCCGGCGCTGCCGCGGGCAGAGCCAGCGTCCGGCTGGTGCTGAACGTGGCCTCTGCGGTAACGTGCACGCGCCCGCTTCATTCGTGTGCGGCTCGCGGCCGCCAACCTTCGGAAATACTGTGCATGTCTTCATCCACTCACGACTCCACCGCGCGCGCGATCCTGTATGCCTTTGTGGCCAATTCCGGAATTGCCATTGCGAAGAGCTGGGCGGCCTGGCTGACCGGGTCGGGCAGCATGCTGGCCGAGGCGATACACAGCTTTGCGGATGCCGGCAATCAGGTCTTGTTGTATCTCGGCTTGCGCCAGTCGACACGTGCGGCGGATGAAGAGCATCCACTCGGTTACGGCAAGTCCAGTTATTTCTGGAGCTTTATCGTTGCCGTGCTGCTGTTCAGCGTTGGTGGTCTGTTCTCCATGTACGAGGGCGTGCACAAATACCTGCACCCCGAGCCGTTGTCGCAGGCGTGGGTCGCGCTGGTGGTACTGGGTCTTGCGTTGGTGCTTGAAACGTTTTCATTGCTGGGTTGTTTGCGTGAGATCAGGCATATACGTGGCGAACGGCCCTTCTTCGAATGGTTGCAGCACACGCGAAACGCGGAACTGACGGTCGTGCTGGGCGAAGATACGGCGGCATTGCTTGGCCTGGTTCTGGCCTTCATGTTTGTTTCACTGGCGGCGATTACCGGCAATACCACTTACGACGCAATCGGTTCGATTTGTATTGGCGTCGTGCTGATCGTCATTTCCGTATTCCTGACCATACGCGTACATGCATTGCTGGTCGGGCGGTCAGCAGACCCTGATATTCGCGAGGCGATCGATCAGGTGATCAGCGAAGTTGAGGAAATCGAACAGGTCTACAACACGATAACGATTCAGTACGGCCCTGACACGATGCTTGCGGCAAAAATTCGTTTTCGCAAGGGCTTGGATCTGGCTACTGCGGTCGCCCGAATCAATGAGCTCGAAGTTGCGCTGAAGAACAGAATCCCGAAATTGCGCTGGTCCTTCATCGAGCCGGATTTCGACGACTGAGGCCACAGGCAAAAAAAAGGCCGCGAACAATCGCGGCCTTCCTGTCGGATGCTGAACTGACGTTCAATCGTCCTTGATAATGTGCACATCGCGTTGCGGGAACGGTATGGATATCCCTTCCTCGTCGAAACGTTTCTTGATGGCCTCCGTAATGTCCCATTTCACGGCCCAGTAGTCGCTGGTCTTGACCCACGGCCGGACGTTGAAGTTCACACTGCTGTCCGCCAGTTCGCCAACGGCGATCAGGCATTCAGGCTGTGCCATTATGCGCTCATCTTTACTGATGACGTCCTTGATGGCCGCGCGTACCTTGTCGATGTCGTCGCCATAACCAACGCCGAAGACCATGTCCACACGGCGGGTAGCGTTGGCCGAGTAGTTGACGATGATGTTGCCCATGATTTCGCTGTTTGGAATGATGATCGACTTGTTGTCGCCGGTCTTCAGCGTGGTTGTCAAAATCTGCACGTTCTCGACCGAACCGGCGACACCGCCGGCTTCGATCCAGTCACCAACCCGGTAATGGCGGAACAGGACGATCAGCACACCTGCAGCAAAGTTCGACAATGAGCCTTGCATGGCAAGACCTATCGCCAGACCGGCCGCACCGAGCATGGCGATGAAGGAGGTGGTTTCGATACCCAGTTCGGTGATCGCCGCGATAATGACAAACGCCATCAAGGCCCAGTAGACGAGGTTGGAAACAAAGCTTTCCAGAATCTTGTCGACGTTTTGCGCCTGTAAGAGCTTGCGCAAGCCGCGCGCCAATACCCTTGCTACCAACCGACCGACAAAGAATATGACGATAGCGGTGATCAGACTGATGCCGAAATCGACGCCGATGGACTGAAATTTTTCGTAAAGGTTGTTCCAGTCGATATCGAAGCTGGGAATACTCGCGTTACTCATAAGACTGTTTCCTGTTCCGTGAATTCTGTTTGTGCCAGAGGGTGGTGTGCTGCTGGCGACCGCAATTGCGCGGTTGGGGCGTCATTGTAAGGACTGTGGCGATGACTGCCAGTGTCTGGCGCTTTGTCAGTGGCCCGACAGCGCCAGCCACCAGGCTACGACGACCAGCAGGGGTGCCGCCGCGCCGCACAGCCACTGTACAGAAGCGCGTTCAAACACTGCTGCGGCCCGGGTCAGGAGGAAGCCACCGGCAAAGCCGCAGACAAATCCACCGAGGTGCGCGCCTATATCGGTCGATTCATCGCCGGTACCGGTGTAGGCCAGCAAGGCAATGCCGCCAATGATCGGGCCGAGCCGATAGGGCCAGCGATCCTGTGCCATGAGCCGCCCACGCCAGACAAAGCCGGCGACGAGCCCCAGAGCCGCAAACACCGCTGTCGATGCGCCGATGGAGCGGTGACTCGGAATTAACATAATTGTATTCAGTGCGTTGGCGGTGGCGGCGGCGACCGTGACGGTCAACCAGGTAACGCCAGAGCCGATTACACGCGCAGCCAGCAGTCCGAACAAGCCGCCGAAGCCGAGGTTGCCCAGCAAGTGGCCGACGTCCTTGTGCAGGGTGAGCGCGGTGATGACGCGCCACCATTCGCCGTCACGAATCAACGCACCGTCGACCCGGCCGGCCTCCAGCCAGTTATGGCCGAAGGCGCCGTTGCCAGCGAGCCAGGCGACCACGCAAACAGTCACGATGTAGCCGGCGACGCCGGGCCACGGGTTGTGATTGCTGACAACCGTGGCAGACGGCCGGCGGCGGGTTGGCTTGTTTTCCTGCTCGTAGAGCCACAGTTCGTGGCGGGCACGGTGCAGGTCGGTTTCCGCGACCAGCAACTGCCAGAGACCGGCCGCTTCAACGATTTCATGTGCGATCGACAACGACGTCAGAACGAGGGCGCGATCCGCGCAAGGGCCACGTTGCCGGCTCTCAAATACCGCGAGCCAGCCCTCAGTCATGAACATTGCCCGCGTCGGCCCTGCCATTGGCAAGCAGTGCGCAGGCATCTTTCAGCAGGTCGCCGCAGTCGCCGGTTGCGCGCAACGCGGCCAGCGTATCACCGCGTGTTGTACCGCGATTAACGATGGCTATGGGCTTGCCGCTGTCGCTGGCCTGACGGACAAACCGGAATCCGGAATACACCATCAGCGATGAACCGACGACCAGCAATGCATCGGCATCGCTGACGAACCGTCTGGCAAGCGTGACGCGCTCCGCTGGCACGCTTTCGCCAAAGAAAACGACGTCCGGTTTGAGTATGCCGCCGCACAGGTCGCAGGCGGGCACACGGAACTGCGCGACCGGGGCATTGCCGAGTTCGGCATCGCCGTCAGGACGGGAGCTGGCCTCCGCTGGCTGCCAGTGGGGGTTGTCGGCAGTGAGCCGGTCCTGAATATCCGCTCTGCGAAAAGTCTCGTTGCAGTTCATGCAGCGCACGCGTTTCAGGGTGCCATGCAAGTCCAGCACATTGCGGCTGCCGGCAAGACTGTGCAGGTTATCGACATTTTGCGTGATTAGTCCTGCGCTGCGGTTGGTTTGCTCGAGCGACGTCAATGCCTGGTGCGCGGCATTCGGTTCTGCCGCCGACATGCGTGGCCAGCCGCTGAAACTCCGCGCCCAGTATCGTTGCCGCACCGTGTCGCTGGCCATGAAGTCGGCAAACTGCACGGGTGGCGCGTGTTTCCATTCGCCAAGATCGTCGCGGTACTCCGGAATGCCGGATGCGGTACTGCAACCGGCACCGGTGAGTACGGCGATGCGTTCGTGCTGCTGCAGGAACCGGCACAGGTCGGCGCTATCGCCTTCTTGCATGAGACCACAACCCTTCAGAATCTGTTCAGCGAGCATACGGCAAACTGCCAGCCGGTTACTCGACAATGGCAAGGCGCAGTGACAACCACAGCGTCGCGCCCGGTGGTATGACATATGGGCATTTTTCGGAAAATCTATTTCTCATTGGCGCTGGTTTCACTGATATTCCTGTTGTATTCGCTGCTCTGAGCGGCCGGACGGTGCGGGTGACCTCGCCGACGGTGGCGAGTACACTGCGCGCTGGTTTTGGATTCTGCGGCACGCTCATGAGCACCTTGCGCACACGCTTGTTATTCCTTGTTTTTTTGTTTCCGCTGTACAGCGAACTGGCAACAGCGAGCGTACAGGACTCGGCTGAGAGCGGTTTTACGATTGAACACAGTGTCACTTTGCCGGTAACACGGGCAGTGGCCTGGGCGGCCGTGGTGGGTGACATCGGCCGCTGGTGGAACGGCGAACACACGGTCTCCGGTGACGCTGCGAATTTATACATCAGTGCTGTTCCCATGGGTTGCTTTTGCGAGCGCTTGGGCGAGAACGGCGGGCTCGTGCACCTGATGGTGACCTTCGTTAATCCCGGGGTGATATTGCGCTTGACCGGTGGCCTGGGCCCGCTGGGACTGATGGGCGTCAGTGGCAACATGACGCTCGAGTTTGAGGACCTCGGCGACGATCCGGGCCAGTCCACGATAACGCTGCGTTATGCCGTGGGCGGCTACCGCGCTGAGGGTCTGGACGAACTGGCGGAACCGGTCGATGCGGTGCTCGGTGAGCAGCTCGAAAGACTCGTCGATTATGTCGAGGCACTGTAAATGACAGCCACCGTGTCCAAAGCCGCAACCCGCAGCACGCCAGTGCCGGCGCGCTCATCGACGGTTGTCGTTCTGCGCGATGCGCAAGACGAACCCGAAGCATTGCTGGTCAGGCGGCACAGCAAAGCCTCCTTCGGCGCAAGCCATGCGTTTCCGGGCGGTCTGCATGAAGACGGTGATGCCGACGTGGCCGATCTGTGTGACGGTTGCAGCGAAAGCCTGGCTTGCGCTTGCCTGGGGGTCGAAGCTGAAGGCTTGAAGTATTACAGCGCGGCGATTCGCGAACTGTTCGAAGAAACCGGTGTATTGCTGGCGCGCCGCAAAAGTGCACAAGGTGTTGCCGCGCTGGTCGAGAACAATGACTTTGACCAGGCGCGCCAGCGAATTCATAGCGGCGATTTGTCGTGGCGTACATTCCTGCAACAACATGATTTGCGACTTGCCTGCGATCAACTGCATTACTTTTCATACTGGGTAACACCGCGCGATCGCACGAGACGCTATACAACGCGGTTCTTTGTTTGCGCCTTGCCGCAAGGTCAACAAGCGTGGCACGACGGTACCGAGTTAACTGACAGCTGCTGGCTGACGCCGACGAATGCGCTAAGCGCGGCGGATGCCGGCGAGCTGGTCTTGCCGCCACCGACCCGTGCGACCCTGGCGGACCTGGCAGGGCTCGGTGCTGTTGACGACGCACTGGCCTGGGCGCGGCAACAGCAAACCAACGGTGTTCCTTGCATCCTGCCGGCGGTCATCGGCAAAGGCGATGCGACACGTATCGTGCTGCCCGGTGATCCGGATTACCCCGCCGATCTTGAGGGCCAGCAGGAATGAACAATGCATTGATCCCCGGCGTTCCGGTAACGCTGGCCGAGGACGTTGTGCGTCTGATCGCACCCAACCCGGGCATGATGACCGGGCCAGGGACCAACAGTTATTTGCTGGGTCATGGCGACGTGATGGTCGTCGATCCCGGACCCGCGATTGAGTCGCACGTCGACGCACTGTGCAACTGCGCCGACGGCGAAATTCGCTACGTGCTGGTCACCCACACACACAGCGATCATTCACCGGCTGCGCGGCTGCTGGCGGAGCGTTGTGGTGCACAATTGCTCGGCAGGCCGGCACCCGCCGGGCGTCATCAGGATGCCGGTTTTCTGCCTGACCGGGTGCTGCAGGATGGCGATGTCATTAGTGCGGGCGGCAGTACGTTGCGGGTTTTTCACACACCGGGTCATGCGTCGAATCACTTGTGTTTCTTGCGTGAATCTGACGGCCTGTTGTTCACCGGCGATCACGTCATCAACGGTTCGACCGTTGTCATCGATCCACCCGACGGCAATCTCGTAGACTACCTCGCGTCATTGGCCCGCTTGCGCCAGGCAGCACTGCAGGCCATAGCGCCGGGGCACGGTGATTTGCTGGAGGATCCGCACGCGGCAATCGACTGGATAATCGAGCACCGTTTGCAACGCGAAGCCGGGATTGCAACTGCCTTGCAGGCAAACCCCGGCGTTACCTCGATGGAGTTGACGCTCGTCGTGTACACGGACGTGGGTCAACATCTGCATCCGGTCGCGGAACGTTCATTGCTGGCGCATCTGCTGAAGCTGCAGGCGGACGGGCGTGCCGAGTGCGTGGAACAGCGGTGGCGTTACCGGTCAGGCTAAACCACCGCTGTTCCGTTTTATCAGCCCAGGTCCGAAAATTTACCGCCGTTCTTGGCCAGTTCTGCCAGCAGTGCCGGTGGCTTCCAGTAAGTGTCGCCGAAGCGTTCGCAGAATTCGCAGATACGCGCGTAGACCTTGTCGAGACCGACCTGATCAGCATAGTGCATGGGGCCGCCACGGTACTTCGGGAAACCGTAGCCGTTGGTCCAGACGACGTCGATGTCGGATGCGCGGTAGGCGATCTTGTCTTCCAGAATGCGAGCGCCCTCGATGATCAGGCCGTAGATGCAGCGCTCGATGATTTCCTGCTCGCTGATTTCGCGTTGCTCAATGCCGAGCCGAGCCGCTTCGGCGTTGATCAGCGCCTGAACCTCGGGGTCGGGCACCGGTGTCCGGCTGCCGTCAGGATAGAGATAGGTGCCGCGACCGGTTTTCTGGCCTAGCCAGCCTTTCTCAACGAGTACGTCGGCAACGCGGTAAAAACGCGGATCGTCCGGCCGGTCTTTACGCTCCTTGCGGGCTTTGTAACCGATGTCCATGCCGGCAAGGTCGTTGACCGCATTCGGACCCATAGCCATGCCCCAGTCCTGCAATACCCGGTCGATGACTTCGGGTGCCGCGCCTTCCAGCAACAACATCTGATTCTCGCGACCGTAGCTGTACAACATCCGGTTGCCAACAAAGCCGTAGCAATTGCCTACCACGACGCCAATCTTGCCGAGCGCTTTGGCAAACGCGATCGACGTTGCCAGCACATCGTCTGCCGTTTCGCGGCCGCGCACAATCTCAAGCAATCGCATGATGTGTGCCGGGCTGAAAAAGTGCATGCCGATAACGTCGCCCGCGCGGCCGCTGGCCGCAGCGATGGCATCGACATCGAGCGTGGATGTGTTGCTGGCGAGTATGGCGCCGGGCTTGCAGTGTTCGCCCAGTCCGCGAAACACCTGTTGCTTGACGGCCATGTTCTCGAATACGGCTTCGATGACGAGGTCTGCATCACTGACCGCCGTGAGGTCGTCACTGGTTTCGAATCGGGCGAGACAGGCATCGGCGGCGGCTGTTGTCAGCTTGCCGCGGTCGACGCCGCCTTGCATCAGGCGGCGGACAGTGGCATCGCCACGGGCCACGCCGTCGGCGTCCTTGTCCAGCAGCCGTACCCGGTAGCCGGCGGTCAGGCAGTTGTGGGCAATGCCGGCACCCATCGTTCCGGCGCCGATCACGACGATCTGCTCCAGGGTACGCGCCGTAACTTCGGCATTGAGATTGGGTACCTTGCTGGCGGTACGTTCGGCGAAGAAGGCATGGCGCAGCCCGGCCGATTGGCTGGAGCTCTGGCATTCGAGAAACGCTTCGCGTTCAAGGCGCATGCCCTCGGCAAATGAGGAGGTCGTTGCGGCCTGCACACAGTCGATGATTTTCTTTGGCGATATCAAGCCGCGTGTGCGTTTCGCAATCGCGCTGCGGCGTTGCTCGAAGTAGTCGGCATCGACAGCCGCGACAGAGCGGTCACTGCAGCGTTGCACCGGTTTGCCGGCAACCTCAGTGGCGAACCGCACGGCGCTCGCAAGCAAGTCGTCATCGTCAGCGATGGCGTCGATGAGGCCTTTGATTGATGGGTCTGCAACGTTGCGTGGTTTGCCGTCAAGGATGACGTCAAGTGCGGCTTCCGCGCCGATCAGGCGCGGCAACAATTGTGTACCACCGGCACCCGGCAACAACCCCAGCAGGACTTCCGGCAGGCCGACCTTCGCACTCTTTGCCGCGACCCGGTAGTGGCAGCCCATTGCGACTTCAAGACCGCCGCCGAGGGCCGTGCCGTGCAGTGCGGCGACCACGGGTTTGGCCGAGGCATCCAGCGCCAGTACCAGTTCCGGTAAAAACGGCTGCTGCGGCGGCCTGCCGAATTCGCGTATGTCGGCGCCGGCGCAAAAGGTGCGGCCGATGCAGTGCACCACCGCCGCGTCCAGATCGTGGTCATCGGCAAGTTGTTGCAGGCATTGCATCAGGCCAGACCGAACCGAGTGCGACAACGCATTGACGGGCGGGTTGTTGATGCTGATGACGGCAATACGTCCTTGTCGGTTTAGCTCCGTGGTACTCATTTTCGGGTTCCTGTCAGTTCGCGTTCGGCGCGCATTGTCGCAGATCTGGGCGGTTGGTTGGGAGTAGCCACCGATTTCCGGCAAGCAGGGCGTGGCAGGACTTGATATGCCCTAAAACATCGACTAGCGTAAGCTCCCCCTCCCAGACCAAGACCAGCAGGATCAGGCGCATGACCTTCGTAGTGACCGAGACATGTATCAAATGCAAATTGACCGATTGTGTCGAGGTTTGCCCGGTGGACTGTTTTCACGAGGGGCCGAACATGCTGGTCATCGATCCGGACGAATGCATTGATTGCACCCTCTGCGAACCCGAATGCCCGGTCGAGGCAATTTTCTCGGAGGACGAACTGCCGGAAGGGCAGGAGCAGTTCATCGAGCTCAATCGTGAGCTTTCTGCCCAGTGGCCGGTGATCACCGAAATCAAAGATCCGCCCGCCGATGCGGATGACTGGCGCGACGTCAAAGACAAGCTGAGTCTGCTCGAACGCTAGTGGACTCAGCGCGGACAGCCGCCCGATGTTGAGCCTGCGAGCACGGCTGATTCGCTTTCTTGCGCGGCAGTATTTTCGCCGCGTCAATCCAGATCGGGACATTGCTGAACTTCGTCAGTCATTCGAGGATGCAACAAAGCGCCTGCGCTTGCCGCGCGGAGTGTCGGTGTTGCATGCGACGATCAACGACATCGACTGCGATTGGCTGGTTCCGGACGGGGCGGAAGATGCACCGGTTATCCTGTTCTTGCACGGCGGTGCCTATGTCATGGGCAGCAGCCGGACACACCGGCATCTTGTCGCCACGGTCTGCAAAGCCGCCAAAGTTCGGGCTTTGCTGCCGAATTACCGATTGGCGCCGGAGCACCCGTTTCCGGCCGGCATAGAGGATGCCTGTGCCGTCTACGAGCAACTGCTGGCACAGGGCATAGAAGCAGAGCAAATCATAATCGCGGGCGATTCCGCGGGTGGCGGACTGAGCGTCGCGAGTGCCTTGACGTTGCGCGCCACGGGCCGGTCATTGCCGGCGGCTTTGGTCTTGCTGTCGCCGTGGCTGGATCTGAGCGCCAGCGGCGGCTCGGTTCACAGCCGCGGCGAACACGATCCGTTGTTTCGCGCTGAAGACTTGCCCGTCGTTGCGCGTGAGTACTGTACGGCCGATGCCGTACGCGAGCCCTTGGTATCGCCCGTATTTGCCGATGTCAGCGGCCTGCCACCGGTGTTCATCCAGGTGGGCGATCACGAACTATTGCTGAATGACTCAACACGCTTCGCCGATGCCATTTCGGCCGCGGGCGGCAAGGTGACATTGCAGGTGTGGCCCGAGATGTGGCACGTGTTCCAGTTCTTCGTTGGCCGTATGCCCGAAGCAGATCGCGCTGTTGCGGACATAGTCGCCTACGTTCGCAACGTATTTTCATTGCAGGACTAGTGCCTGACGGTCAGAAGCCCGATTGCCGCTGACTGTCGTCGTACATCCTGGTCAGAAACTGCCTGATCGCCGGCACCGCTTCCTTGCGGCTCATCAACTGTTGTTGTTCGAGAACCCTGGCCATGTCCTCAATGCTGCGCTGGCCATCAATCAGCGACATGATGAACGTGTAGATCTGCGTTGACATGGCCTGGGTGCGAAAGGACGGCAGCAATGGCACGGCTTCTTTGCCGGTGACGATCCAGTCCGGCAATGCTTTGTACCGCGGTGCACGTTGCACGTCGCCGGACTTCGTGGCACAGAAGGTGAACACCGTTTCCAGCCGTCCATGCCGGCTTGCCGGTGAATTCATGTACGGGATGTCGGCCTCGCTGACGCCTGTTACGTCAAACCCCGTGTTGCCGACAATGTCGATAACTTCTTCACGTCTGTATCGGCGAGCACGCTGCGGGTGATCAAAGGCAAGCGAGCCGAAATTCAGCCAGCGACCGCCGGGCTTGAGCAAGCGATTTACGCGGCCGGCGAACACGGGGAAGTCTTCACTGACGATATCGATAAGCCATGGAGTTACGACGGTATCCAATGAGGCTTCCGCAAACGGCGGTCGCAGGACATCGCCGAACAGCAGGTAAAAGCCTTCGCGTACCACCTCGGGTGCGCTGAGCTCCCGTAACACGGCGCCATCGGCCTGGGATTTCGGCGCCAGCGGGAATTCGTGCAATTGCAGTCGTTCACCGTGGACAACGTCACGAGCGATAAACAGCAGCAGCGGATTGAAATCCAGCGCAAGCAAGCGATCGGTGGCAAACGATTGGTGCAGGTCATAGGCGAGGCGGCAGGCACCCGCGCCGAGCACGGCGGTGTCGCCCAGGGCTGCCTCGCCGTCGCTCGACAACGCGGCTCGCAGTTGTTCCGTGGATGCCCGGTTCTCTTGCTCGCCCCAATTCCAGTCGCGGTGCACGTTCGCGTAGTAGGTCTGCAAACCCTGATCGCTCGGCAAGCGAGTGCGCAGCGCAAGGTGTGATTCGTAACTGGCTTGCAGCGACTGCACGTCTACTGGCGACAGCAGCCGCTGCAACGTTTGCCGGTGTTGTTCCGTTGCCTGCTGCATGGCCTGCAAACGGGTTCGCGTGAGTTCATTGAGGTCGCTGGAGGCCAGTTCGGCCTGCAGGCGTTTTGCCTCGTGCGCCAGTTGTTGCAACGCAAAGTGCAGGCGGTTGCGCCATTCACCGAGGCTGGCATCCGGTTCCGCGAACATCCATGGGATATCGCCAACTCGTGGATAGTTGGTCTTGCAGGCCGCGCAATGGAAGTGCTTTTTCTCCGCCGCAAGCGGTGTCTTGTCGCAACGCGGACAGGCGAGGAGTTCCAGCAGGCGGGCGGTATCGGTCATTGTTATCGGGTCAACTGTAGGTGGCGGCCGGTGTGGGCATTATGGCGGTCTGTGGCGAGCCGTGCCATCGGCGTGGCAACTTGTGAACGAAATCCAAACGGGCTGGTCTCTGTAATGCAGGCGCAAAGTGGGCGGGTTGCAGTTATCCCGGAAAAATTACCTGGCGAACCTGGTCGGAGTGCGGCGCGAGTAAGCTGGCGCCGAGCGACCGATTCGTGGCGCGATCCAACAGACAATAATGATCAATTGGGGGGGACTATGAGTTGCAGATCTTTCTACAGTCGGTGCGCAGTGCTGGTTACGCTGGTTGCTGCCGCGATCTTCACGGTACCGGCGGCCGCCGCCGATATGGATGCACTTACCCAGGCAACGCTGGATCGCGCCATAAACGGCGAGCATCGCAGCGCTGAGAACAAAGCCCGCGATCAATTCCGGCATCCACGCGAGACGCTGGCGTTCTTTGGCTTTCGGCCTGACATGACAGTGGTTGAAGTCTGGCCGGGCGGTGGCTGGTACACCGAAATTCTGGCGCCGGCGCTGAAGGAAAAAGGCAAGTTCTATGCGGCGCAATACGGCGTTAATCCTCCGGCTTCCTACCAGCGTCGATACTTCGGGTCGTTCCTGACGAAATTGGGCAGTGCGCGCGATATATACGGCGATGTGATCGTCACGCATCTCGACTTCCCGTATCAACTTGAAATCGCGCCACGCGAATCGGCCGACCTGGTGGTGACCTTCCGTAACGCGCACAACTGGTTTGGACCGGGCTACGGCGAGCACCAAGCGCGGCTGGCGTTTACTGCCATGTTCGATGCGTTGAAGCCCGGTGGCGTACTCGGCGTCGTGGACCATCGCTGGCCGGATGCGGCGACCGAGGACCCGGAAGCAAAGAATGGTTATCTTTCAGAGGAGCGTACCATTCGCTTCGCCGAGCAGGCGGGCTTTGTGTTTGACGCCCGGTCGGATATCAACAGAAATTCCCGCGACACGCACGATCACCCCGAAGGCGTGTGGACACTACCGCCATCGCTGGCTCTGGGCGACACCGATAAGCAGAAGTACCTGACGATTGGAGAGTCGGACCGGTTTACCCTGCGTTTCGTGAAGCCCGCGCAGTAACGCAGCACGCCGGCGAACCTGAGGTGCTGTCAACAGACAGTGGTTCGCCGGCCGCCTGGCTGCGCCAGCTTGTTGCCAGCGGTCAAGTCACGTCAAAACCGTCAGAATGAGCCTTGGTGTGACGACCCTGTAGCGCTGCATGCCTGCCGGCCAGGCAAGCTCGCCGATCACTGCGAACACAAGATTCCGGGTATGGTTCGGTAATCCGGCTCCCATAGTCGATGGTCGCCAATGCGTTGCTGGTTTCTTTCCCCAAGCGAACGCGTTTTAATGTTGGCTCAAGCGTAGCTCAGGCCAGCGCCTGCGCGAGCGCAGCGTACTTCCACCCACAGGAGAGTCGGCGTGCACGTAGTGAAGACCCCCGTTAGCTTGATTGGCTTGTCATTGTCACTGGTAATTTTTATTGCTGCTTGCGGTCAAAGCGACGGTGACAACACAAGCGAAAAAAGTAATGCACCCGCCCCAGTTGCCACCGAGGCGGCGGCACTTCCGGAATCGGCCGAGGGCATGGCACGCGCGTTTCTCAAAGAGCTGGTTGAGATTGATACGACGCAGTCCACCGGCAACACGACCGTTGCGGCCGAGGCGATGGCCAGGCATTTGCGCACGGCGGGCTTTGACGAGGAAGATATACATATCCTCGGGCCAACCCCGGACCGGGGCAATCTGGTAGTTCGTTACCGGGGCCGCGACAATGGCCGAAAAGCACTCCTGTTGCTGGCCCATATCGACGTTGTGGAGGCGGATCCTGCTGACTGGACGATGGACCCGTTCACGTTTGTGGAAGAGGACGGTTACTTCTACGGTCGCGGCACCACCGACGATAAGGACGAAGCTGCCATCCATATAGCGAACCTGATTCACATGAAGCGCGAAGGCTTCCAGCCGGACCGCGACATTGTCGTCGCATTGACGGCCGATGAAGAAAGTGGCGATCACAACGGCGTTGCGTGGTTGCTGGAGCATCACCCTGAATTGATTGACGCAGAATACGCATTGAATGAAGGCGGTGGGGGCGCGAAAAAAGACGGTGTGCGCGTATTCAATGGCGTGCAGGCGAGCGAGAAGGTTTTTCAGAGCTACACGCTGGAGGTAACCAATCCGGGCGGGCACAGTTCGCTGCCGGTGAAGGTGAATGCAATTTACCAGCTTGCGGATGCGCTGATTCGCATTCGCGACCATGACTTCCCGGTCAGTCTGAACGAAATCACCCGTGCCTGGCTCGAACGGTCGGCACCGCTTGAGGAGGGCGAACGGGCAACGGCCATGCGCAACGTACTGAAGTCACCGCCCGACCCCGCGGCGGTTGAGTACTTGTCGAAAATTCCGTTTTACAACTCGCGTCTGCGCACGACCTGTGTCGCAACGCTGCTTGACGGCGGCCATGCGGAGAACGCGTTACCGCAACGGGCTACGGCGAACGTGAATTGCCGCGTCCTGCCAGGTGCTTCAATCGACGAAGTTAAACGGACCCTGGAGAGGGTGATAGACAGTGATGAAGTCCTGGTTACACCGGTCGCGGTCGCAAAACCTTCACCGCCGTCGCCGCTGAGTGCCGAGGTGTTGGGTCCCATTGAAGCAACGACGGAGGCCATGTGGCCTGGCGTTCCCGTTATCCCGCTGATGAGCACCGGTGCTACTGACAGCCTCTACCTGCGAAATGCCGGCATTCCCGTGTACGGCGTGTCCGGCTTGTTCAATGATATCGACGACAACCGGGCGCACGGACAGAATGAACGGATCAATATCGAGGCGTACTACGAAGGACAGGAATTCCTGTATCGCTTGACCAAAGCGTTGACGCGCTCGGATGTGCTTTAGACGATTGTGCGCTGAATCGCAGGCAAAAAAATGCCGGCAGCAATGCTGCCGGCACAACTGATGCCTGGCCCCCGGAGGGGGCCAGTTCAGGCGGGGTTCAAAGGCCCTATCGTGCCGCTGACGATGGCGTCAAAAGCGGTCATCGAATCGCGTAACGAGCTGTCGCCCAGGCCGTGGTTCGGAATGACATTGGCAAACAACCCTTCTTCGCCGTGCAGGGCCATGTAATTCAGCACAACTGTATTCACCAGCAGGTTCACATTGTTTGCGGCCGGCGTGGCGGCGCGTTGCACTGAAGCGCTGGCGTCCATGTAGCCGATCTGTTGATGCCTGGCCTGTTCCTCGGGCGTGCCGCCGCGTAGTGCGGGCCTGCCGTTCGGGTTGTAGACCATGAAGAAGGCGGCGGCCGTCGACGAATTATCGCTGACCCATTCGCCTTTGCCTCGACCCTCTGCGGAGTTGTCGATGGCACCGTTCGATGACAAAGAGCCGTCACTAAAGACATACATCATTAACGGCACGCCGATACGCGCAGCGTATTCGATGCAGGCACCCATGCAACGGCCGGCCCGTTCGTCTTTCACTTCGCCTTCGGCACGTGCGCCACCGTGATAGTCGTAGCCGCCCATTTCGATGCACGCAGCGCCTGCAAAGCCGTTCATGACGAGCTTCATTACGGAAGCGGTCTTGCGGAATTCCTGGCCATCGCGGTTGTTCGCATTGAATTCGGCTTCCGAGAAGATGCCGTTCGGACCAACAATCGCCGGGTCATCCGCCGGGTCAAGCGGGGTTGCGCCGAATCTATCCGCGATGTCAGCCGCTTTCAGGTAGCCGCAACGAACCATGTCTTTAACAACGGCATCCGCAGAGACGGTTTGACCGGTGTCTACTGCATTCATCTTGTTCGAGCTGATCCGGTAAATGGATTCCATTACCGCCGTCGCATCGTCCGGGCCCAGAATGCCGACGAGTTGTCCGGTATCCACGAGGCCGGTGACGTCGCTCGGACGATCCACTTTGGTAGGGCGCAGTTCCGGGTCCATCATCATGGCCGGAACCATGGAATTGCCGCCGGAGTCCGTGTTCTCGGAGCCGGCCAGCGTCAGGATAGAACCGTCGGCGCCGGCACGGGCGATACCGTACAAAGGATTGTGCGGGTTATTGGCGGTGTCGTTGTCCGAGCGCGAAGGGATGATGGCCCCGTTCAGATTGGCGCCACGGCCAGGTGCCATGCTGCGTTCCATGCCGCGTTTGAACGCGCTGTCGGAATGGAAGGCCAGGCCGAAGTCGGTGTTCGCGTAGGGCAGGCCGGTGGTCGGGTCGTTCAGTCCCGGCACCATGTCGCCCGGCAGCCCCAGCTTTTCATAGCCCGCGGTGCCGAGGAAATCCATTTGCCCGCCTTCACGACCAACGAGGACGTTCGAACCGGCAATGTTCGCGCCACCGGCGAGGTCGAAGCAGATGAACGGAATTTTGCCGGCACCTTCCGTTGCAATATTGCACGGACTGGTGAGCAGCGGTGTCAGGTCGCTCGACAACGCAGCGTAAGCATCGCGCGGGTTCGAGAACAAGCTGAGAACACCGCCCGACAATGCGAGTGCCGAGCCGGACAGAAAGCCCTGCGAAACAAAGTCGCGGCGGGTGATGGGACGCCGATGGTCCGGATGCCGTTGTGGCGCGTCCCAGTTGCGTGAATTGCGTTTGCTGGCCATATCAAATGCCTCGTTACTGTCCTTGTTTACTGCACTACGGTGACGGCGCTACCGAGCACCGCCGCACATACGCCTTTCGCAATTGCGCGCGTATTGGGGTTGTCTGCACTGACTAACAGCCGGTCGACCAGGTTATTGGGCCGCGTACCGTCAGACGTTACGTAACCGAGTTCATCGCGAACGGTTGTGAAATCGGGTTGCGTCTGTATACCGATGCCCATGATCCGGTCGATCAGCGGATCGATAATCAGGTTCCGGTTCGCGCTACTGTAAGCAGCTGCCGGGCTCTGGTTGAAATCAAAGCCAGGGAAGTATGCGGCAGCGCCGGGACCTTCGACCAGGGCGTTGCAATACTCAATCGCGAGCTGTGCAACGGCAACCTGATGAGACGACAGGAACGTTTGCACGTTCGGGATCGCCGGCAACGACTGGCGGAGACTCTGGAACGTCATGTCCACGGAGGTGGTGGTTGGGTCAACGCCCGTAACCGTCGCCATCGTCATGTTGATTTCATCAAACGTACGTACGCCTATCCGCTCGGCGGCCACCAGGTCTTCCGGCGTAATGATCAACGGCGGTTCGGAGCTGCGGACATAGGTCTGGTCACCCAGCAAGTCGAAAGTGAGGAAGAACTCGTCGTCTTCCGGACCTTTCTCGAGTGGTATGACTGCGCCGAGTGGTGACAGTGGTTGGCCAAGTTCACCAAACTCCGCTGCGCTGAGCGTCACATCGAGATTCGAATACGCTTGTCCGACGTGCGCTTCTTCACCGTTGATGCCAATGCGCAAGCCCTGCAAGGCAATGCCTTCCGGTTGCTGCGCACTGTCCAGCGTGATGAAGCTCGGCTGGTTGAACAAATAGCCGTAGGAGTCGTACTGCGAAACCTCGAACAGGATGTAGCTGCTGGGCACGTCAATAATGTCGGCGATGCTGAACAGCAGGAAGAATTTTTCACCAACGCCGACATCAAAGTTTTGCACAATCTGGCTGGGCGTCAGTGTGCGGTTGTGGATAGCTACCATCCGCAATGTGCCTTGCCACAGGCCGCTGTTGGACACCTCATTGCCGAGCACGAAGGCGAATGTGTCTTGCCAGTCAACGAGCGAACCCGATGGAACCGGGTCGGTCTGTGAGACCAGCTCGCCGTTCACATAGATGCTGCGGCCATCAACTGCGCTGTAGTTGGCGACGACGTGTTGCAGCGATGCCTGCAGAACTTCGTCGGCGGATGGCGTCGACAATGCGGGCATGCCGTTCAGGCTGGTTTCCGTACTACGGTGCTGGAAATTGTAGTCGTACAACGTCTGCTGCAGTGTGAAATTGCGTGCATCGTCTCCGGCGGAGTAGCTGATGATGCGGGCCATCTCCTGGGTGACGTTGGCCGGCACGATCCACGCTTCTATAGAGTACTCGCCCGTGCCCTTGATGAGGTCATGGAGTTTCTTGCTGGCAGCCGTTGAGCCCTGAGCTTTGCCATCGTTGATGGTGATGCCCCAGCCACCGAACCAGGTGACGTCGCCGGACAGTGTCAGGTCTATGGCCGGCTCGACACCACTGGTGTCAAACGCTGTTGTGCCGCTGCCGGTCTTGAACTCCCACAATGCAATCTGATTGTTCTCGAAACGGTTGCCGCCTGATGCGACCGTACCGTCGACGATGCGCAATGCCTTGCTGTTGACCAGTGCCGGGTCCAGTTCAGTGACTGGTACCGTGTCAGCGAATGCCTGAATTGCAGCCTGCATTTCACTTGCGGACGCGGCACAGCCTACGTCCCAGCAATTATGGAATTCACTACCCAGACGAACGACAAAACGTGACGATGACGGATCGTCCAGGTCCATTCGTGAGCGCGCCGCGTCGAATGCTGTAACGGCATCGGCTTCCGCGAAGTACGGTTGCTGTGATGTCGGGGCTTGCGAAGTATGACAGCCGGCGCAGTAAACGGTCAGAATCGGTGCGTGCACCAGGTTCTCAAAGTCCTGCACAGTGGCGTTCGCAAAGTTCTTGCTGGAGCCCGGTTCGGATTCCGGCGGTGGGTCGAGCTGAATCTGGCGGCCACCAGTGTCGCCTTCGCCAACCCAGTTTTCGATCCAGGTCGTCATGATGTCGCCACAGGCCTGCGGATCCGACAGCCAGCAGTTGTGACCGCCGCCTACTTTGCTGACCAGCCTGGAGTTCGACGGCTGCGACAGATCGACAACGCTGTTGGCGGCCTCGTAAGCCAGATTGACGTCATCATGCCGCGCAAACATCGGATTCTGATTCACCGATTCGTTGTGGCAAGCACCGCAACGATTGCTGGCCTGAACGTTGTCCCAAACGTTCAGTTTGAATGCCTGGATATCGTCGGTAGCCGGCGGTGGTCCCTGATAGCTGGACGGCGGTGTCACGCCGGTGACCGGATTCTCGGTCGTTGCCGCACCACCGCCACAAGCGGCGATGACGAAGATGGCTGCGGCCGCGGTGACTGCGTTGCGCAGGGCTGAGTAAGGGGTAGCCGTATGTAGTACCTGTTTCATGGTCTGCCTCCTCACTGGCCCATGCAGTAGACGGCCGCTTCTGCGAACGTCTGCTTCATGCGATAGCCGGTCTTGAAAGAGGTGACCATCTGCGAGACCTGGGCTCGGTCGGCGGCATCCTCCGGATCGCGCAAACACACTGCGCGGAATACTTTTTTCACCTGGCAACTGGCGAATGCGTCGCTATTGGCGAGTTCTTCGCCCATCGACTTGGCACCATTGCCACTGCCTGGTAGTGCGTTGTCCCAGCCAAGGAACTGGTTTTGCCCCTCACGCCAGTAGTTTTCCCAGGAGTCGTCCGGTGTACGGAAACCAAACGGGAAATTGTCTTCATTGTTGAAGTACTTCGGTTGAACCGTGCCGGGCGTGTATTCGATGCTCCCGGTGGCTTCATTGAAGTTGTAATACGCGAAGGCCTGCGCCATCGGATCCATACCGGTATGACAGCCAATGCAGTTGTTCAGGAAGAGACGGCTGTCGCCGCCAGGGCTGCGACTGACGTCCTGGCGAATTCTGTCGGGCGACAGGCGCGTATCGTGTACCTGTTCCATGTCGTTGCACATGTGGTTGAGCATCGTGAAGCGGAACATCGCGCGATTGGTGCCCGCGACGAAAAAGGCTTCGGCGGCGGCACGGGTGGTGAATATGCCTGCGGTTGCTTCCGGCGGCAGTCCGCCAGGGACGGCTGATTGTGCGGTTGCGACCAGACCCGTCTGCATATCCAGGCCGTTACGCTCAAGTTGCTCGTAATGATCGTTATTCGTCATTGAGTAGGGCGGCAGACCCAGTGACGGTGCGCCGACGTAAAGCAAATCCGCGGACAACAGGGTGTTGAACGGTACATCGTCGCGAATCATGCCAACGACCGTTGCGATGTAGTCATTCAGCGGCACGAACACGTTGCTTTCACGATTGGTCCAGGGCGCCGCAAAGTTCTTCAACGTGACGTTGTAGAAGTTTGGGTTGGACATGGCCGTGTAAGCGGCTGTTATCGGGTTGGCGGTAACCTCCGCTTCCATCTGCGAAAGCACTGCTTCGGTTGGCGGTACGCCAGCAATGCGATCGTGAATGCGCTTGGCCTGTTCGCGCGGTCCGGCGTCGGCAATGCTCGCCATGCCTATGCAGATGGCTGCAAGCGGCAGGATGCGCAGCACTGCGCCAGTGAAGGATTTACGATTTCGGGTCGACATCCTGTTGTCCATAGTCATTCCATTTTCAGATGCTTGATCAGCGGTAGTGAGCGCGCCGGTAGTCGTTAGTGCTTTTCCCGCATTCCATGGCGACACTGTTCTTGTACGTTCGGGTCGACCCACAGTCTTAGCGGCAAAACTATGCAGCAAGTTCACACTGGTCACCGTGAATGCATTCACAAAGCCGGTGTTTGGCATGAACGTCCAAACCGTTCCGTGCACGTATCGGTATAAAGCAAAGCAATTGCTGTGCCAGCCTGTGGTGCTTACCTGCCAAAGGTCGAAAAGAGCTTTTAAAACAATAAGAAAGGAGTGGTCTTGCGCTCGCCCGGAGGGCCGCGATATGTCAAGCGCTTGTCGGCGGGTCCGTACAGCTAATCCCGGCTTTGTAGCCAAGTGGCTGATTTTACTGGCACGCCAGACTGTCGCCGTAAGGAGACAGAGTGACAGTTACGGACAACGATCCGAAACCCTTTGCGAGAATTTCAGCTCTCGTCCATTGATCTGACAACGGCTCATCAGCCACGCAATGAATCGTTAATCGAAGATGCGCGCACGAATTGTTCTGCGTGATGTGATCTTCGTCAAATTGCGCGTCTGCAAAATTTGACATTGCGTACTGTCGTGCTTTCGAGACATTACTTTGCGCGTAGTCGGTCTCTTATACTGCAGCGCGTACGTTTTGCGTGCGTAGTAAATACGACCTGGTGTGAACAAACCTAAATCCGCGACAAACACCGACAGATTGTGATCGCGTTAACGGTATGCGAGTTGCGCCACGTCCACTATGAATCGTTGAAGTTGTGCACGCTCCAGATTGATTTCTGGCAATCAGGGAAGGACGCCTGAATTGCCGCTTGCGTGTACGACTTGTGGACATTGTCATTTCGACGGATGTCCGAGGTAACTGAGATGACTACTGACTTGCGATCGACAGGGACGACAATCAAGACGGGTGGACTTAGGTTCGCCGCGTCATTGCTTACTGTGGCTGCATTGAGTGCATGCGGTGGCGGTGATGGTGTCAGTATTGGCTCTGGTCAGGACGCGGACCCGGTCGTAATCGATTTTCCAATTGCGTATATCCGTGCGCCGCTTGCCGTGGACAATCAAGGCGAGTTTCAGCCGTCCGACGCGCGCGAGCTCATCACTTTTAATTTTGGCGCGGATCTGTTTGTTCGTGATCGCGCTTCTCCCAGTGCGCTGGCGGTCAATGTCACTGAACGTGAAACCAACGGTCTGGGTGCCGTTCGCGACGTTGAAATTTCCTACGATGGAACGCGCTTGTTGTTCGCCTTGCGCAGCCCTGTTGATCTGAACCTGGCGCTCGATGATGAAGATCAGCCGACCTGGAATATCTGGGAGTATGAAATAGCAACGGATACCCTGCGTCGGGTGATTGCGTCTGACCTGAGCGCGGAAATTGGTCATGATTTGGCGCCGCACTATCTGCCCGATGGTCGCATTATCTTCTCTTCGACCAGGCAGCTGCGATCCAACGCGGTCCTGCTGGACGAGGGTAAGCCGCAATTTGCGGCGCAAGACGAGGATCAGAACGAAGACGCGTTCGTGCTGCACGTAATGAATGACGATGGCACGAACATTGAGCAGGTGTCGTACAACCAGAGTCACGATATCGACGCGACCGTTATCTCCAGCGGACAGGTTGTATTCAGCCGCTGGGATAATGCCGCGGCGAACAATGCGATCAATCTGTACCGCATGAACCCGGACGGTTCGAATCTCGAGCTGCTGTACGGGCAGCACAGTCATGCCACCGGCACCAACGGTCAGGTCATTCAATTTCTCAAGCCGCGCGAACTGGAAGATGGCCGGATGATGACACTGGTGCGGCCGTTTACCGATACGGACGATGGCGGCGACATCGTGATTATCGATACCCCCGTCTACATTGAAAACACCCAGGCGAATCTTGATAACGTCGGCTTGACCGGGCCGGCGCAGACGACGGCAACGGTGAACTCGGTAGTAACCGAAGTGAATCAACCGTCACCGGGTGGACGTTACCAGTCGATGTATCCGGTGCAGGATGGCACCGGGCGCATACTGTTGAGCTGGAGTCAGTGCCGGTTAACGGACATCACGCCACCGCCTGTGGGCGAGTTACCGGTCATTTACCCGTGTACGGATGAGAACCTTGCCGATACCAGTTTGCAGGAAGCGGATCCGGCTTACGGCATCTGGATGTACGACCCGCGCGACCAGACTCAATTGCCGGTCGTGCCGCCGGAAGATGGTTTTTCCTACACCGAGGTCGTTTCGGCTGACCCGCGAACGCTGCCGCCGGTCATTCTGGACAGCGAAAACAGATTTGATGCCGATCCGGACCTGGTTGCTGAAGGCGCGGGCGTCATCAACATACGCAGCGTTTATGACTTCGACGGTGGTGCCGTCGCGAACATTGCGGCACTGGCTGATCCGGCGCAAACGCTGGCGACCGATCGGCCAGCACGGTTCTTGCGCATCGTCAAAGCCGTGTCATTGCCGAACGACGATATTGTTGATCTGGACAACACCGCCTTCGGTCGCAGCCGGGCACAAGGCATGAAAGAAATCGTTGGCTATGCGCCGGTAGAACCGGATGGTTCAGTCATGGTCAAGGTGCCCGCCAATGTAGCGTTCGGCGTCAGCGTACTGGACGAAGACGGTCATCGAATAACGTCGCGTCACCAGAACTGGATGCAGGTACGTCCGGGCCAGGTGCTTGAGTGCAATGGTTGTCACGTGCCACAGAGTGGTCTGTCGCACGGCCGCAGTGATGCGTTTCCGTCGGCATGGGCCGGTGCGCCAGTCGCGGGTGTTTCTTACCCCAATACCCGTGCGGAATGGTTTGTCGGTGAGGTCGGTGAGACGATGGCAGAAATTCGTGCGCGCATCACTTGCGCGACCGATTGTGCCTCTATCGAGCCGTCGATGGATCTTGAATACGAGGACGTGTGGACCGATGAGGTCGCGGCGGGGCGGACTGCTGACGCCAGTTTCAGCTACGCCTATGCGGATTTGACGACTACTCCACCCACAAGTCTGAACTGCATAACGCAGCCGTGGGCCTCGAATTGCCGAATCGTCATTAATTACGAAACTCACATACACCCTTTGTGGTCTGCCGCACGACCGGTTTTGGATGACATGGGCAATCCGGTGCTCGATGGCGCAGGCATGCCAATGAGCAATGATTGCACCAACTGCCATACGCCGCTGGATGATCAGAATATGCCGAGAGTCCCTGCTGGGCAGCTGGATCTCGCCGATGGTTTGTCACCGGATGAGCCGGATCATTTCAATTCGTACCGGGAATTGCTGTTTCCCGATAACGAACAAGAGCTTAATATGGGTGCGGTACAGGATAGACTGGTCGAGGCCGGCTTTGATGATGATGGGAATCCCATACTCGTGACGGTCAATGTCAATCCTTCAATGAATGTAGCGGGCGCGAATGCGTCCAGCCGGTTCTTCAGCCGGTTTGAGGCCGGGCAGAGTCACGATGGTTATCTGTCCGATGCGGAAAAACGATTGCTTGCGGAATGGCTGGATGTCGGAGCGCAGTACTACAACAATCCCTTCGACGTCCCTCAAAATTAAGCCGTATCTCGCAGCGCTCCTGCTCAGCTTCCTGAGCCTGGCTGCCGAACTACCGCTTGCTGAGGCCGCCGAAGTTGATGCCACTGTCACAGTGGCCGACCCCTATCTGGAAATGCATACGGGGCCGGGCCGCGGCTACCCGATATTCCACATCGCTGAACGTGGCGAGTCAGTGAGTATTCTGAAGCGCCGTACTGACTGGTTCCTGGTGCGTATGCCGAACGACACCGAAGGCTGGGTGCATCGCGACCAGATGGAGCGCACGCTGCAACCGTCAGGTTCGAACATCGAGTTTGCGGAAGCGGACCAAAGCGATTTTACGGATTCTCGCTGGGAAGCGGGTTTGCTGGCTGGTGACTTTGGCGGGGCGAACGTTATCTCGGTCTACGGTGGCTATTCGCTGAATCGTCACCTTGGCGTGGAGCTGTGGGGTTCGCAGATTCTCGGCAACGTTTCCAATGGCTGGGCGGGCAGTATCAACGTTATTCACGAGACCTGGCCGGACTGGCGCATATCGCCGTTTTTTACACTCGGAACCGGTGTGATTCACACGGCGCCGAAATCAACGATCGTGCAAGGCGAAGACCGAACGGACCAGGCAGCACATGCAGGCGCCGGTTTTCGCATTTATACAACGCGCCGCTTCATGCTTCGTGCGGAGTACAAGAGCTACGTGGTGTTCACAAGTCGTGACGACAACGAGGAAGTGGAAGAATGGAAAGTCGGATTCGCGTTCTTTTTCTGATCGTGCTGATGATCAGCATGAGCGGCTGCGCGGCGACGCGCAATCTGTTTGGCATGGGGCCGCAAACGGCACCGCCGCCCGCGGAAGATCCGGGCCAGGTCATTGAGCCCGAGGTAGAGCGGCGGGAGATTCGGGAAGCGGACATCGATACCGAAGACTTCGAGGTCGGTGCCTACGTCGGCATCATGAGCGTCGAAGACTTCGAATCCAACGTGGTCTACGGCGCGCGCATCGCCTATCACGTTACCGAGGGATTTTTCGTCGAAGGTACCGTTGGCCAGACGGACACCGGCCTGACCAGCTTTGAACGCCTGAGTGGCGGCGCACCGCTGCTGTCTGACAGTGAGCGGCGCTTTACCTATTACAACCTGAACCTCGGCTACAACATATTGCCCGGCGAAGCCTTTGTCGGCGAACGCCGTGCGTACAACAGCAACCTGTACCTGATCGCCGGGCTGGGATCGACACGCTTTGCCGGCGACGACCGGTTTACCGTGAACTTCGGCGCAGGCTACCGTTTTCTGTTGACCGACATGCTGGCCATACACCTCGATGTGCGTGATCACTTGTTCGATATCGACTTGCTGGGTGAAGAAAAGACCGTGCACAACCTCGAAGGGCACCTCGGACTGACGGTGTTCTTCTGATACAGGGTTCACAGTCCGGCCGGTATTGGCCGGGCTAAGCTTGGGAAAATGAGTATGTACACCTTACAAACTGGCCGTGTGGTACTGGGATTGTTGCTGATGGTTGCCGCGAGTGGCTGCAGCAGCATCGAGCCGTGGGTGAAACCCTACGAGCGCGACCGGCTGGCCGATCCGATCATGTTCCTTGATGCCAACCCGGTTTCAAGCGCCTACATTCAGCATGTCTACGAAGCGCGCGAAGGCGCACGCGGCGGCGAAGGCGCGGCCGGCGGCGGCTGCGGCTGCAACTGAGCCATCCAATGCGGCATTTCCGACTCTTCGCGATCCTGCTGACTGTTGTCGTTTCGACAGCGCAGGCCGGTGTCTTGCCGGAGGATCGCAGTGATATCCTCTATCATCTGTATGACGGCGGTGGTGTGCAGATTGACGGGCCTTCATTGCTCATGCGCAAGCAAGTGGGCAAGAACGTCTCCGTCGTCGGCAATTACTACGTCGACATGGTCAGCTCCGCATCTATTGATGTGGTAACAACTGCGAGTCCGTATACCGAAGAGCGCGAGCAGTGGTCTCTCGGTATGGACTATCTGCGCGGCAACACCACGATGACCCTCGGCTTCACCAGCAGTGTGGAAAGCGATTTCGACGCCAAGACCTGGGGGTTGAGTGTCAGCCAGGACATGTTCGGTGATCTCACAACGTTAACCTTGAGCTACGCACTGGGTAACGACGTGGTGGGTCGTTCCGACGATCTTGAGTTCGCACGTGACAATACCCGTCAGCATTACGGTATAGGCCTCACGCAGATTCTGACCCGCAATCTGATTACCGCGCTGAACATCGAAACCATCACTGACGAAGGCTTCTTGAACAATCCTTACCGCTCGGTTCGTTATGCGGACTCAGCCAGCGCAACCGGCTACAGTTTCGAGCCGGAACTGTACCCGGCAACCCGGACCAGCAATGCGGTCGGTTTACGGGCTCGTTATTACCTGCCGTACCGGGCGGCGATTCAGGGCGAGTACCGGTACTTTACGGACACCTGGGATATCAACTCGCATACTGCGGCGATTTCCTACACGCACCCGATCGGGCCGTGGACGTTCGAAGCGAAATACCGCTGGCACGACCAGACCGGAGCTGCTTTCTACAACGACCTGTTTCCGCGTTCAGAAGCGACCAACTTCCGCGCGCGGGACAAGGAGCTCAGTCCGCTGACCAGCAATACGCTGACTCTGGCGGCCAGTTACGAGTTCCTGAGCCGTGGCTGGCGTTTCATCGACAAGGGTTCGGTAAACGTGTCGCTGGATATTCTGTCGGTCGATTACCACGATTTCGCGGACCTGCGCGGCGATGCTGTGGTGGGTAGCGAGCCGCTGTACCAGCTGGATGCCGACATCATTCAGGTCTATTTCTCCTTCTGGTACTGAGCCACTGAGCCCGGGGATCAGTCCCCTGTGTGCTCCAAAATTCCGTACAATGCTTCGCTACTGGGAGTCGGTCAGGAGGCCAAATGGGTAGCGTTGCAGGTATTGCACGGCGTGATGCCAAACGAGCACCCATGCAGTTGCTCGACTCGGCAACGATTACCACGGCGGGCGGGGTCGCGGACGACTTCAGAGGCCGCCCCGGAAAGCGCCAGGTTACCCTGCTTTCGGCCGATGCCTGGCGTCGTGTTTGCGCCGATCTCGGGCGTGAACTGGCATGGACCACGCGGCGTTCGAACCTCCTCATAGAAGGCCTGCCGTTGCCAAAATGCACTGGCGATATCATCCGCATAGGCGAAGTTCGCCTGCGGATAACCATGGAAGTCGATCCCTGCTCACGAATGGAGGAGCAATGCGCGGGCCTGCAGGCGGCATTGTCCCCCGACTGGCGCGGAGGGGTTGCCTGCACAGTGCTGGCCGGCGGCCATATCCGGCTTGGTGACAGCGTTGTCCTCGACGTATCCGGCTAGCGGCCTGACCTGATGGAAGTGATTGTCCTGGTTCTCATAGCACTCGCTGTCGCCGTTGCGGTTCTGTACAACCGCTTGGTGCGGGATCGGAACCGGGTTGATGCGGGCTGGAGTGACATTGATGTCCAGTTGCAGCGACGCCATGATCTGGTGCCGCAACTGGTCGAGGCGGTCAAACATTACGCTGCGTACGAGCGTGCCACGCTGGAATCTGTAACCGCTTTACGCGACAGCGCCAGGAGTGAAGCCGGTATCAATGAGCGCGGCGCCATCGAAGAGCAGCTCGCTCGGCAAATCGATAGCATTCTGCTGCTGGCAGAGGACTACCCGGACCTCAAAGCCAGTCAGAGTTTCGCAAAATTGCAGGCGCAACTGGTAGAGACGGAAAACTATCTGCAGTTCGCTCGTCGTTACTATAACGGTGCTGTGCGTGCCTTGAACACGCGTGTTGAATCGGTGCCGCACAATGTCATAGCGGCGGTTTTTGGTTTTGGCCAGCGAGAATACTTTCAAAAATCGTCGGACGATGTAGCCAACGTGCCTTTGGTTAACCTGGGCAGTATTGAATGAAACACTGGTTGTGGCTGTGCTTGTGCCTGCCGATGGTGGCACTCGCTGATGAACGAATCCTGGACTTCAGCGTCGATATCCTCGTGCGTCAGGACGCCACGCTTGAGGTGGTTGAGACGATCACGGTGCGTGCGGCAGCCAATCAGATTCAGCGCGGTATTTATCGCGATTTCCCGACTCGCTACACAGACCAGTATGGCAACAACGTTGTCGTGAACTATGAACCACTGAGTGTGTTGCGTGATGGTCGTGCAGACGGCATGCGCAGCGAGTCTTACGGCAACGGTGTGCGTACCTATTTCGGGCGTGCCGATGTGTTTCTCGAGCCCGGCAACTATACCTATACATTTCGCTACACGGCCGAGCGGATGTTGGGTTTTTTCGCTGACTACGATGAGCTCTACTGGAACGTAACCGGTCTTGGATGGGCTTTTCCGGTCGATCGTGCCGCCGCTACGGTGCGTTTCGCGTTCGAGGTCGATGCCGCTGATATCGGAACTGATGCCTGGACGGGACAGCAAGGGGCAACTGACCAAGCCTATACATCCAGCAAAGCGGACAGTCGGGCGGATTTCTCGACCAGCCGCCCTTTGCCGGCGGGCGCGGGCCTGACCATCGCTGTCAATTGGCCAAAAGGCCTGGTAGCGGCGCCTGATCGCCAACAGAAGCTGGTCTGGCTGGTTCGCGACAACCGGGACGTGCTGTTCGCGTTAGCCGGTTTCCTGGCGCTGCTCCTTTACTACGTTCCGGTCTGGTATTCCTTCGGCCGAGATCCACAGCCCGGCGTCACGTTCACCCGCTATGAACCGCCAGCGGGCTTTTCGCCAGCGTCATTGCGCTATATCCGTCGCATGGGCTACGACAGCAA
Organism: Woeseia oceani; assembly: GCF_001677435.1. Classification (GTDB taxonomy): domain Bacteria; phylum Pseudomonadota; class Gammaproteobacteria; order Steroidobacterales; family Woeseiaceae; genus Woeseia; species Woeseia oceani. Next base: position 3,226,039 of record NZ_CP016268.1, on the reverse strand, counting down.
GGTATTCACTGCGGCGGTTCTGAACCTCGCTGTAAAAGGTTATCTGACCATCGTCAATGCCGACGACGAGTACACGCTCAAAAAAGTGGTATCGCGAAAGGCGCGGTTGCCACTTGCCAAAGGCGAGGCAGAATTGCTTGAGGCTTTATTCGCCAGCGCAACGAGCGTGGTATTAACGAATGCCAACCACCAGGTATTCAGTGCCGCGCAAAGCGCGCACAAAAAATCCCTGCGCAACGATTACCGCAACCGCCTGTTTCGGACCAACGGGCTGATGAATCTCCCGGCCGCCGTTCTCATTATTGCCACTATCGTTCTGGTATTCAGCGGAAGCAACGGTCCGAAACTGGCCGTGTTTGGGGTGCTCGCGCTGATGTTGGCCAGCGCTGCGCTGTTCGTCTATCTGCTGAAACGGCCGACCGGTATCGGCCGCAAAGTGCTTGATGAAACGGAAGGGTTTCGTGAGTACCTGGAAATCGCCGAGAAAGACGAGTTGCAGCTCCGCAATCCTCCGCGCAAGACGCCAGAGCTGTTCGAGTCGTTGCTGCCCTTCGCGTTGGCGCTGGGCGTTGAGCAGGCCTGGGCAGAGAAATTCAGTGGGGTTTTTGCGCGGCTGCAGCAGACTGATGGCACGTCGTATCGCCCTCTCTGGTACAGCGGCACCTGGAACAGCCTGAATCCGGGCCAGCCGGTTGCCGGTCTCGGCAAAAATTTCACCAGCGCCATCAGTTCATCCATGTCGCCGCCTGGTTCGTCATCCGGTAGCGGTGGTGGCGGCTTCTCCGGCGGCGGTGGTGGCGGTGGTGGTGGCGGCGGCTGGTAGCCACCTCGCGAACGAGTCTTATTAAAGCGTGTCGAACATAGTCGGCCGTACGTACGAGCAACAGAAGGAATACCCAGGTTTGACACAGCACGTTTATCAACGCCGTCCCGTTTACGACGACAGCAGCATTCCCACCGTCATTTTTGTATTGCTGGTATTGAACGGATTGGCGTTCGCGGCGCAACAGTATCAGGAGTCGCTGCTCCTCTACTATTTCGCACTGTGGCCCGTCGCATCAGTAATGCCTGAGTTCGAACCCTGGCAGTTGTTGAGTTACGGCTTCTTGCACGGCAGCCCAACCCACATTTTCTTCAATATGTTCGGCTTGTGGATGTTCGGTCGCGATATCGAGCGACTGCTCGGGCCGGCCCGCTTCCTTAGTTACTACCTGACCTGTGTTGTTGGTGCGGCCGCCATTCAGTTGTTGGTCGCGTCCTTGCAGGGCGGCGTTTATCCAACCGTCGGTGCATCTGGCGGTATATTCGGCCTGCTACTGGCCTATGCGATGTTCTTCCCCAACCGCATGGTCATGCTGCTGTTTCCTCCTATCCCGATGCGGGCGAAGTACTTCGTGTTGTTTTACGGGTTGATGGAACTCTACCTCGGGCTTAGTGGACGTTCACCCGGTGTTGCCAATTTTGCTCATCTGGGCGGCATGTTGTTCGGCTTCCTGTTACTGCAGTACTGGCGCGTCCAGCGTCGTCGCTGACGTGTTCTGTCAGGTTTGTCAGAAGTTGGGGGCTATTGGGTATGGATAATATTCTTGCGTTGGCATTGGCGAGTTTGCTCCTGGTCCTTGTGCCTGGCCCGAATGTCGCGTTCATTGTGGCAGTCAGCTTGCGATACGGCCGTCGTTTCGGCCTTGCGACCGTGCTTGGAACTACCTTGGGGCTGGCGGCACAACTGGGGATCGTCGTAGCGGGCTATACGGCGTTGATCGCGGTGGTGGCTGATGCGTTGTTCTGGGTCAAATGGATAGGGGTTGCGGTCCTGATTGGCATGGGCATCCGTGCACTCAGGCGTGCGGAAATGGGACCAGAACAGCCGCTACGGCCACTGCCGATACGGGTGGCGATGCTGCGTGGCGCGCTACTGGCGATTTCCAACCCGAAAACGCTGTTGTTCAATGCGGCGTTTCTGCCGCAATTTCTCCCGACCAGCGCTGAGCCAGGCTGGCAATTGCCGGGACTGGCTTTGTTGTACTTGCTGATCGTCGCTGTTGGCGATAGCGGCTGGGTGCTGCTGGCATCTGTTGCCAGACCCCTGCTGGTTCGTCTGGGCCGCTGGCAAGACCGAATAGCGGGCACCTTCCTGCTTGGTGCGGGCGGTCTGTTGGCGGCAAGCCGCAGCGGAAATTAGCTACGGGCGCTGTCACAATCAGGCGGCTGCCTGTGCCATCACACAGTCAAAACATGAATAATTTACGGAGATCCGATGAATAGAGCACGACGCCGGTTTGTTAGTCGCTTCGCCGCAGGCGGAACGATGCTCGGGCTAACGCCTTTTCTGGCGTCCTGCGGCGTATCGCCGTTGGCTTTCGATGTCGCCGAGGAACCGGTCAATCCGTTCCTGGACAGTTTTTCGATTGATGAAGCGCTGATCAGTCAGGTCATGCGCGAACTGACCCGCAAAGGAGCCGACTCCGCGGAGCTCTATTTTCAGCACAAACGCAGCAGCGTGCAGCAGCTGGCGGATGGCCGTGCGGCTACTCAGCAAATCACGGTCATGGCCGGAGTCGGTTTGCGGGTGGTCATCGGTGCGGAAAGTGGCTTCGCCTATACCGAAGAACTGACGCTCCCCGGCATGCTTGCGGCTGCGAAGGCGGCGGTATCTATGCTTGGCAGCGAGAGCCCCGCAGCAGCGATGCCGATCGAACGCTATCAATGGGTCGAGCCGGCAGCAATGTATGACCAGCATCTGGATACGGAGCTGGCCAACGCAGCAAGACTGCGGCAACGTCTGCAGAAAATAGACAACGCTGTCCGCGCCTCCGATCCGGCCATCAACGACGTGCAACTGCGCTGGAGCGATTCTGAGGAGCGGGTGTTGATAGCAACGCTCGATGGGCGTTTGTTAGCGGACCGGCGGCCATTGTCGCGACTTAGTGCGCAGGCGGTTGCGGAGCGGGGCGGGCAGGTTGTTTCCGGCTTCGCCAGCTTGTCAGCTCGTGCGGGCCTTGACTGGTACAACGATGAACGCCTCGCGGATCTGGGCGGACAGGCAAGTGAACGTACACTTGTCCAGTTTGACGCACGTCAGGCACCAACTGGCGAATTGCCAGTCATCCTTGCTGCAGGCAGCAGCGGGATTGTGTTGCACGAAGCGATTGGCCACAGCTTTGAAGCGGACTACGTGCAAAGCGGCGAGAGCCGCTATGCCGGCCAGCGCGGGGAAAAAGTGGCCGCGGACATCGTCAATATTGTCGATGAAGCGACGATCCCGTTCGCGCGCGGTGCATTGAGCGTCGACGACGAAGGGACTGTTTGCGGACGCACGCCACTCGTGGAGAACGGGCGGCTGAGCTCTCTTCTGCACGACTCCATCACAGCGCGCCAATTCTCCGTAGCCTCCACGGCATCGGCGCGTCGCGAATCATTCATGCACCAGCCTATGCCGCGTATGAGCTGCACGTTCATGGAGAACGGTCCGCACACGCGTGAAGAGATTATTGCATCCGTCGAGCGCGGCATCATCGCGGAAACTTTTACTGGCGGCCAGGTTCAGCCTGGTGGCGGCGATTTCCGGTTCAACGTCAAGAACGCATGGCTGGTGGAGGACGGCAAAATCACCATGCCGCTCAGGGACCTGCAAATTGCTGGCAACGGCCCCGATCTGCTGCAGGACATTTCGATGGTCGCTGACGACAGTCGGCTGGCGGCCGGTGGTTGGACTTGTGGCAAGCGCGGGCAACGCCTGCCGGTGTCGCTGGGCATGCCAACCGTGCTGGTGCCGAAGATGTCGGTTCAGCCAGAGGTCTGAAACCCTGGCCGGGCTGCAAGCCCGGTTCATCAGCATTGCATCAAGAATTCGGTGGCAGCGCCGATACAATCTGTAGATCGGGAGCCTTGTGCCGCTACCTGCCGTTATGAGCACGCCGTAGTTTCCAGGCACTGGCTTGGTTGTGCACAGCGCCGGGCGGCTATCAACAGCCTGTATGGGCGGGTGGATCCGTTGTGCCGTCAGTCGCGATGGACCAATGTGACGGGATTCCACTTTACATATCTCCAGATTTGGTAGACTCACCGACCGAAAACTGTATATGGGAATAATGGATACTGTTAACGCCAGCTTGCACGACTACCGGTATGGATTGGTGACGCGCCGGGCGTCATTACCAACCGGGCGGTATGCCTTACTGTGGCCGCTGTTCTGCACTGGAACCCGTCCGTGAGCCCGAAGGCCGTCGCCGCCGAGATCGCCCGATTGTCGGCAAGTTCGATTAGCCTGCCGTATCAGCCGCGGCCGCGTGAAATTCGTGCGCGTATCTCGCGCAACGCGGGCCAGATCATGATGATCGTTGGCGCGGTGGTCGTGTTTGGTTGGCTAAGCGGGATTCGGCCGATTACGCAATGGCTGCCCCAGTGGGCCACCATGAGCTTCAATACCGCGTTCTGCTTCCTGCTGCTCGGTATCACCTTTGTTCTCCCAGGGGGCATCAAGGACGCGCCAATGCCGCGCAGGATCGGTCGCGCCGCTGCGGCCGGCGCCGGCTTGCTGACCGTATTGAGTTTGCTCGATTATTTTTTCGAGCTCGGCATGGACACCAACCAGTGGTTCTTCACCTACGAAAAAAGTACCGATAGTCCCTACGTCGCACAAATGTCCGCCGCAACGTCCACCGGGCTGCTGCTGACTTCGATCGCGGCTTTGCTGATCAGCTGGCGCACCCGTGCGGGTCTGCGGCCTTCGTTGCTGTTGGGGGTCATTGTCGGCGCACTGGGTCTGATTGGTCTGATCGGTCATGTCTACGATGCCGAATCACTGTATGCCGTGCCGTTTTTTGCCGGCCTGTCGATTCATACCTCGCTGTTGCTTGCCGTGGCATCCATCGGGATCCTCGGTGTCCATCCCGATCAGGGGCCGTTGGGCGTACTGGCGGCCGATGGTCGCGGTAGCCGGCTGGCCCGTACTCTGCTGCCCTTCGGCATACTCGCACCGGTACTGATCGGCTGGGCCCGTCTGCAGGGCGAACGCGCGGGACTTTACGAACTGGAATTCGGGCTCGCCCTGTTTGCCACGGCCAGCGTACTCGCGTTTATTTCGATGATCTGGCTGACCGCCGCATCCATCAATCGCGAGGATATCCTGCGCAGGCGGGCCGATGAGGTAATGGAGCACGAAGCCATACGCCGCCGGATACTTTTCGAAAAGGCCAAAGACGGTATCCTCGTGCTCGACTCGCACCAGAACGTTGTGGAAGCGAACAGCAGTTTTGCTGAAATGATCGGATACCCGGCTGCCGCGGTCACGCAGTTGCATCCCTGGGACTGGATTGTCGACAGTCAAACACGTGAGCTGGTGGTTGCAGACTGGGTCACTCTCGCCAAAGATGGCGACACCTTCGAAGCCCAGTTGCGGAAGCGTGACGGCAGCATCATCGACGCGGAAGTGAGTTGCACCACAGCCCGGTTCGATGCACAGCAGTTTTTGTTTTTCGTCTGCAGGGACATTACCCAACGCAAACATTCACAACAGGCATTGCATGCGAGCGAGCAACGGTTTCGCCGTGCCCTCGCAAACATTCCTGACGTTGTTGTTATATACGACACGGATCTGCGGATTCAGTACATCAATAATGCAACCCGGGGGGTTACCGGTCATTCACCGGATTTCTTCGTTGGCAAGCGAGACGAAGAAGTGTTTCCGCCGGAGGTGTACGAAGCCTATATGCCGAGTTTGCGCAAGGCGTTTCTTACCAAGCAAATATGTGCGGTTGAAGTTGATGTGGATATACCAAAATTCGGTGCCCGCTCGCTGCGCATTACCTGTGTGCCGCTTATGGATCAGGATGGCGACGTGCGCGAGATTCTCGGCATCACACGAGACCTTACCGAACGCAAGCAAGCCGAAAGCACCATACGCGCAAGCGAGTTGAAGTTTCGCCAGCTTATCGAGCAGGCGGCGACTGGCATCGTGATCAGTAACCGAGAAGGCAAAGTAGAACTGGTCAACAGCCGTTGCTGCGACCTGCTTGGCTACCACGAGGAAGAGCTGTTGGGTCTTGACCGCGCAGTAATACTTGCGCCGTACGACGACAGTGCAACGATTGAAAATATTGACGAACTCCAACCGGGTGACGATATTCGTTTCGAACGCCGGTTGCGACGAAATGATGGAACGACTTTCCCGGCGGAAGTCAGCGTCAACATTCTGGAATCAGGAGCGCAACAGATTCTTTTCCAGGACATCACTATCCGCCATTTGCAGGAACAGAAGATTGCCCGCTTGAACCGAATTCAGGCCGTCATGGGTAACATCAATTCCGCCATTGTTCGCTTGCGCAACCGCACCGAGTTGTTGCAGGAGACTTGCCGGATTGCTGTAGACGACGGCCAGTTCTGCGTTGGTTGGGTAGGCGTAATCGAACCCGCTTCCAGTGTGCTGAGAATGATCGCCCAGTATGGCATTGGTCCTGAGAGTGGCGATTTGATGGGGCAGGAGGTTCAGTTGTTGCGCGAAGGGCCCAGCGAATTCGCGATTTCGCAGCAACAACCTGTCTTCGATAACGATATTGAGCGAACTGCCTCCATCAGTCCGCTGCGCAAGTGTGCTGTTGGCTACGGCGCACGCTCAGTTATTTCATTGCCGCTGGTCGTGGAGGGGGAGACGTTCGGTGTCATAGTTCTGTACGCAACTGAACGCGACTTTTTCGACGACGAAGAGTTGAATCTGCTGCGCGAACTGGCGCAAGACGTGTCGTTCGGACTGGAGTTCATCGCCAAAGAAGAACGCGTTGATTTTCTGGCCTCGTACGATGCCCTGACCGGACTGCCGAACCGAACACTGTTCTTCCACAAACTGTCCAGGCAATTGCAAGAGGCGTCCGAGCAAGGCAAGCGCACTATCTTGAGCGTGATCGATATCGACCGCTTTCGTTCAATCAACGAGACCTACGGCAGGTATGAAGGCGATGCGGTTATTGCCACCGTCGCGGAGCGCATTCATGCCGCTGTAGATGATCACGATACGGTTGCCCGAATCGGATCGAATACATTCGCGATTGCTGTGACCGGTAATTTTGATGCGGCGGATACAGGGCATCAGCTCGAAGAATTGAATCATTCGGTCTTTGATGAGGCTTTCAGACTGGGTGATGATGACGTACGAGTGACTGCGACAACCGGTGTCGCCGTGTTTCCGGAAGACGGCAGTTCACCGGAAGCCTTGCTCGGCAATGCCGAGGTTGCACTGCGAAACGCGAGGCACCGCAATATCCGCTTGCTCCTTTACAGCAAGGAAATGAACGAACGGGTTGCGGAGTCTTTGCGTCTGGAGAACCGCGTCAGGAGCGCCCTCGAGAACAACGAATTTTCGCTTTGGTACCAGCCGAAGGTCTGTGCGCACAGTGGCGCATTGCAGGGCCTGGAAGCCCTGATGCGCTGGACGGATAGCGAAACGGGCAAGATGGTGCCGCCCGATGTATTCATACCGGTGATGGAGCACACGGGCTTGATCGTGCAAGCCGGCAACTGGGCGCTGCGGCAGGTTGCGAGCGATTGTTTGCGCTGGCAAGAGCAGGGCGTATGTGCGCCTCGCGTGGCGGTCAACGTCTCCCCGATTCAACTGAATCAACCCGATCTGGTGGGCACCTTGATTGAAGCGCAGGTCGTCGCCAACGAAGCGGGCAGCGCAATCGACGTAGAGATCACCGAGAGTGTCATCATGGATGACGTTGACAGCATCATCCCCAAGTTGCGGACCCTGCACAGTGTCGGCACGAAGGTTTACGTGGATGATTTTGGTACCGGCTATTCGTCACTTTCCTACATTGCGAAGCTGCCGATCGATGCACTCAAGATAGACCGAAGCTTCGTTTCTGATCTTCGACCAGATTCCGAAGGGCTCGCAATAGTGAAGTCAATCATTTCGCTGGCTAAAGCGATGAAGCTGCAGGTTATCGCCGAAGGCGTTGAGACTGAGGAGCAGGTCGTGCTCTTGCGGGATCTGGACTGCGATGAGCTGCAGGGTTACCACCTCGGTCGTCCCCTGCCGCCCGATGAGACCTTGGAGGTTATTCGAACGTTGGGCGCGGTTACTGATAGCTGAGCAGCCAAGGGTGCAAACGCGCAATCAGCCCGCGGGCTCTGACAGCAAATGGGTTCCGGCCAGGTGTGCGCGCTGAGAATAAATGGTGGGCCCGGTAGGACTCGAACCTACGACCAAGGGATTATGAGTCCCCTGCTCTAACCAACTGAGCTACAGGCCCACGCGAAGGCGGGTATTCTAATGCAGAAATGCAATAGAAAGCAGCGGTCATTTTACTGACCGCTGCTGATGCGATTTTACCTAGTCTTCCAGCAGGAAGCTTCGCAATTGATCGGAGCGCGTCGGGTGCCGCAGCTTGCGCAACGCCTTCGCTTCGATCTGACGGATACGCTCGCGGGTCACGTCGAACTGCTTGCCGACTTCTTCCAGCGTGTGATCCGTGTTCATGTCGATACCGAAGCGCATGCGCAGGACTTTCGCTTCGCGTGGTGTCAGCCCTGCCAGCACCGAGTGCGTGGTTTCTTTCAGGCCTTCCGAGGTTGCCGAGTCAACTGGCGAATGCACGGTCTGGTCTTCAATGAAGTCACCCAGGTGCGAATCTTCGTCGTCGCCGATAGGGGTCTCCATCGAAATGGGTTCCTTGGCGATCTTGAGAACTTTGCGAACCTTGTCTTCCGGCATTTCCATGCGTTCGGCAAGTTCGTCCGGCAGCGGCTCGCGACCCATTTCCTGCAGCATCTGCCGCGAGATGCGGTTCAGCTTGTTGATCGTCTCGATCATGTGGACCGGGATGCGAATGGTGCGTGCCTGGTCAGCAATCGAGCGGGTGATGGCCTGACGAATCCACCAGGTTGCGTAGGTCGAGAACTTGTAACCACGGCGGTACTCGAATTTATCGACCGCTTTCATGAGGCCGATATTGCCCTCCTGGATCAAATCCAGGAACTGCAGTCCACGATTCGTGTACTTCTTCGCGATGGAAATCACCAGTCGCAGGTTGGCTTCAACCATTTCTTTCTTGGCGCGACGGGCTTTCGCCTCACCAATCGACATCTGCCGGTTGATCTCCTTGATCTCGGAAATCTTCAGGTTGGTCAGGGTTTCAACCGCGACCAGCTTGCGCTGCGCACGCAGCACGTCATCCTTCATCTTCGCCAGGCTGGACGAGTGCTTGCGCTTGGCACGGATATGCTTTTCGATCCAGTTCAGGTCAGTCTCGCTTTTCGGGAAGCTGGCCAGGAAGTCCTTCTTGGGCATGCCGCAGTCGCGGACACAGATCTGCATGACCTGCCGCTCCTGCATGCGCACGACCGAAACCGAGCTGCGCAGGTGTTTGACAAGCGCGTCGGTCAGTTTCGGCGCGAGCTTGAGTTCCATGATCTGGTCAGCCAGCTCAGTCCGAATCTTCGCGGTTTTCTTGTCTTTACTGCCTGTTTTCTCGAGCGCGGTAAGGACCCGCTTGAACAATTTGTCGATGTTCTTGAGGCGCGCAGCAACTTCTTCCGGATCGGGTCCGGTGTCGACAACTTCTTCCTCTTCATCGTCGTCATCGTCGTTATCAGACTTGGTTACCGGGGATTTGATCTCATCGGGTGCGTTGGGATCGATGAAGCCCACGACAAAGTCCTGCATGCGCGTGTCGCCAGCGGCGACCGCCTCGTACACCTGGATCAGGCGTTCGATGGTCGGCGGGAAATGCGCCATGTGGAATTTGACCTGATTGAGGCCGTCCTCGATGCGCTTGGCGATTTCGATTTCGCCTTGTCGCGTCAACAGCTCGACAGTGCCCATCTCACGCATGTACATGCGTACAGGGTCGGTCGTTCGACCGAATTCTGCGTCCACGCTGGCAAGCGCGGCCTCCGCTTCTTCGGCAACGTCTTCGTCATTCGACACGGCTGCATCAGACAGCAGCAGCTCTTCGGCATCAGGCGCTTTTTCATGCACCGCGATACCCATGTCATTGATCATGTTGACGATATCTTCAATCTGTTCAGGATCGACGATGTCATTGGGGAGGTGATCATTCACCTCGGCATAGGTCAGGTAACCCTGCTCCTTGCCGCGGGCAATGAGATCCTTCAACTGTTGAGCCTGTTTATTGCCCGGAACCACTGCGCGTTTCTCGCTCAAAACGGGATGACCTCTAGAAAAATGCAAACGACCAAGTATAGTCTTTAGACCGGCTCTAGGCCAGATTTATCCGCCGCTGGTCGTATCGCGGCGGTAGGACCGGAGTTCTTGTTTCTGATCGCCCGAAAGCGCGCCAAGTCTTTCTTTTTCAATCAGATTTTCGATTCTTGCTTTTGCGCTGGCCTGGCGTAGCTGGTGCAGGCAGTCTGCCAGCTCGGCCCCCGCGTCAAAATCTTCGCCCAGCGGCAGTTCGGTGGCAGCCAGTTTGCCCAGATGGCGGCCTTCTTTGTGGTGACGCCAGCGCTCCAGCAATCCTGCCGTCGTGATATCGGGGTCGGACTGCGCGCTTTCAATGAGTTCTTTCAACAGTTCGGCGCCGGGGCGGTCAATGCCACCCAGGACCGTCGAGTCCAGTTCCAGGCCCGCTTGCGGGTAGTGCAGCAACAGCGTAATGGCGCGACGGATCACCGAAGGCTTGCCAGTGCCGCTCGACTTGCCGCGTCGTTCGCGCGCCGCAGGCCTGACATGCTCTGAGGCAGCGCCTTTAGCCGGGCGGGTCAGCAATGCCTCCAGCTTCGCTGGCGACAAGCCAACAGTTTCGGCCAGTGTTGCTGTCAACAGTTCGCGATAAAAGCCGTCAGGCAAACGGCTGAGCAGTGGTTTTGCGAGTTCCGCGAGCCGTGCTCTGCCGTCGACGGAAGTGAGCTCAACTTGCGATGCCAGTTCATTGATCAGGAAGTCGGACAGCTGCGTGCCGGCGTCGAGCAGTTTCTCAAACGCGGCTGTGCCGTGTTGCTGCACGAACGAATCCGGGTCTTCACCCTCCGGCAGAAACACGAAGCGAATTTGCCGGCCTTCCCGCATGTGGGGCAGGGCGGTTTCCAGCGCTCGCCAGGCGGCAGCGCGGCCTGCGCGGTCGCCATCAAAACTGAAAAAGACGTCGTCAGACAGTCTGAACAGACGGTTCAGGTGGTCCTCTGTGGTCGCTGTACCCAATGTGGCTACCGCAAAGTCGATGCCATGGCGGGCAAGGCCAATGACGTCCATGTAACCCTCGACGACGACCAGCCGTTCGATATGGCGTATGGCCTGGCGTGCCTCGTACAGACCGTACAGTTCACGTCCCTTGTGGAACAGGGCTGTTTCCGGCGAGTTGAGGTACTTGGGTTCTTCGTCGCCCATGACCCGGCCGCCAAAGCCGATGCAACGACCGCGGGAATCCCGGATCGGGTACATGATGCGCTCGCGAAACCGGTCATAGTGCTGGCCGTTGTCTTTGCGAATGATGAGGCCGGTTGCCAGCAAGCGTTCGATCGCTTCCGGAGAGTCGCCGAACTTGTCCAGCAGCTGGCTCCAGCCAGCGGCCGCATAGCCTATGCCGTAGCGTTTGGCCGTGGCGCCGTCGATATCACGGCGTTTCAGGTAGTCGACAGCGGGTTGGTGGTCACGCAATTCGCTCTGGTAGTGGCGTTCAACCCGTGCGAGCAGTTCGTAGAGTTCGTCGTAGCGTCGTGCCGGCCGCTGGCCATCTTCGCGCGGTACTTCAACGCCCATTGACGAGGCCAGTGCTTCAACCGCGTCGACAAAACTCAGATGCTCGAATTCCATCAGAAAGCCCAGCGCGGTGCCGTGTGCTCCACAACCAAAGCAATGGTAAAAACCTTTGTGCGGGCTGACGGTGAACGACGGTGTTTTCTCGTCGTGGAACGGGCAGACAGCCTTGAATTCGCGGCCCGCTTTCTTGAGCGGGATGCGCCGGCCCAGTACTTCAACGATATCGGCCCGAGCAATCAGGTCATCGATAAAATGCTGAGGAATGAGGCCGCTCATAAGTCTGTTAAACGAATACTCTCAGGCGGAAGGGTCCTGCTGACGCAGGTTTCTGTTAGCAAAATTCGCGCTCTGAACGGCGGCACTTGCGGCTCGGCGGTTGTGGATTGCGCGTGCCTGGAAGAATAGCCAATCGTGCCGCACATGCCACCCCCGAAAAACGGGGTGCTGGGCTCAGCCGGTCAGGCGGGCTTTCACACGGCCGCTGACTTTGCCCATATCGGCACGGCCTTCAGCTTCTGCCTTCACGATGGTCATGACCTTGCCCATGTCACGCATGCCCTCTGCGCCGGTGTCAGCAATGGCTTTGTCAATCAGGGTGTCGAGTTCCGCCTCGCTGAGGGCTTCCGGCATATAGTCTTCGAGTACCGCGATTTCCGCGAGTTCGATATCGGCCAGATCCTGGCGGTCGCCCGCGGTGAACTGTGACACCGAATCCCGGCGCTGTTTGACCATCTTGGTCAGCACGCCACTGACGGCCGGGTCGTCCAGCTCGGTACGCTGATCTATTTCAATCTGCTTGATCGCCGCCAGAGTCATCCGCACCACTTTCAGACGGTGCTTGTCACCCGCCTTCATGGCAAGTTTCATGTCGTTCTGAATGCGTTCTTTGAGCGTCATGAGAGCGCTACGGCGGCGTCGGTAGCAGGCTCCCGGTCATGCGGAGCTCTGCTGTAAGGAGAATTGCTCAGTACAGGCGCTTGCGACGGGCTGCTTCGCGAGAAATGCGCTTCAGGTGGCGTTTAACAGCGGCAGCTTTCTTGCGCTTGCGCTCCTGGGTCGGCTTTTCATAAAACTCGCGGCGACGCAGTTCGGTCAGAACGCCGGCTTTCTCGCAGGCGCGCTTGAAGCGGCGCAGGGCGGCGTCGAAATATTCGTTTTCCTTGATGCGGACACTGGGCATACGATTATCGATTCTGTATTTGGAGACAAAGAAACCCGGCACGGGGCCGGGGCAGACCAGCCATAATATCGGCAGAATCGGCACATTGCAAAGCCTTCGAGCACTTTTTGGCGGGTGCAGAGGCTGGTGCAGGCCGGGCGCTGGGGTATGATGCGGCGCCTATGCAAGTCCTCGGAATAGAAACCAGTTGCGACGAGACCGGTGCCGCCGTCTTTGATACGGAGCGCGGCTTGCTGGCGCAGTCATTGCACAGCCAGGTTGACCTGCACGCGGTCTATGGCGGTGTGGTCCCGGAAATCGCCTCGCGCGACCATATTCGCCGCTTGCTGCCGCTGGTACGGGAGGTGCTGTCCAACGCGGGCATTGAACGTCCCGACGCCGTTGCCTATACAGCCGGACCGGGCCTCGTCGGTGCCTTGATGGTCGGCAGCGGGCTGGCCAATGGTCTGGCCCTGGCCTGGCAAGTGCCGGTGATCAGTATCCATCACATGGAAGGCCACCTGTTGGCGCCCATGCTCGAGGACGAGGCCCCGGCTTTTCCCTTTCTTGCGCTGCTGGTGTCCGGTGGTCATACCATGCTGGTTGGTGTCGCGGGGATCGGTGAATACACGGTACTCGGTACCACGCTGGATGACGCGGCCGGTGAAGCCTTCGACAAAACGGCAAAACTGCTGGGCTTGCCGTATCCCGGTGGGCCGGCGCTCGCGCGTCTGGCTGTAGCCGGCAATCCTGACGCAATTGCGTTGCCGCGGCCCATGTTGAACCGGCCCGGCCATGACTTCAGTTTCAGCGGTCTGAAAACGGCGGTCATGCTGGCGGTGCGCAAAGCGGAGGACGACGGCACGCTGGAGCAGCAGCGCGCTGATATCGCCGCGTCGTTTCAGGAAGCTGTTGTCGATACCCTCGTCGGCAAGACAATTCGGGCCGCCAAAGAGCAGGGATTTCAGCGGGTCGTCATTGCCGGCGGTGTGGGAGCGAACAGCCGCTTGCGCGAACAGCTTGCCGAGCGCTTCAGTGGCCAGGTGTTCTACCCGAGACTGGAGTTCTGCACCGACAATGGTGCGATGATTGCGGTGGCCGGCGCGTGCCGTTTACACGACGCGGCGGCACCCGGCAGTATTGCCGCAATGGCACGCTGGCGTCTCGACTCTTTATCGCCGCCCGGCGCGATCTGAAGGATCAAAATTAGTTATGGATACTATTTTCTTGAGCGACTTGCGGGTCGATACCGTCGTCGGTATCTGGGATTGGGAGCGCAAGATTCGGCAGACGGTCAGCATCGATCTTGAAATGGGTGCGGACATTCGCGCTGCGGCCGCCAGTGATTGCATCGACGACACTCTGAATTACAAACTGGTGGCCAAGCGGGTCAAGGCTTTCGTGTCGGACTCGAGCTTTCAGCTGGTGGAAACCATGGCCGAGAAAATCGCGGGCTTGATTCTCGACGAATTTGCCGTGCCGTGGGTGCAGGTGAGAGTGAACAAACCGGGAGCTATCCGCGGCGCCCGCGATGTCGGTGTGCAGATACGCCGCAGCCAGACCGACGATTGAGTATTGCTGTGACCAGAGTTTATGTCGGCATCGGCAGCAATCTTCGTCCCGAGCAAAACCTGCAACTCGCTATCCGTGAGCTGGCAGCTCGCTACCACCAGCTCGACGTATCGCCAGTCTATCGAAACCCGGCTGTCGGTTTTGACGGCGACGATTTCCTGAACATGGTCGCGGCATTCGATTGCGAGCAGACGCCGGAACAATTGCTGGAGTCGTTCGAGCAAATTCACGATCTGGCGAGCCGGGTGCGCGGCGGTGACCGGCTGGTATCGCGCACGCTGGATATCGATTTGCTGCTGTACGGTGACCGCATCCAGGACAAGCCGCCTTTGCCTCGCGAGGATGTGCTGGACTACCTGTTCGTCTTAAAGCCGTTGGCCGAGCTGGCACCCAACCTGCGCCACCCGCTGACCGGCATGACGATGGCAGAGCACCTGGCCGCGAAACAGTGCGCGGAACACCGACTGGACAGGGTCGAACTGGGGTTTGCGCTCAGCTAGTGCCATTTCCGGACTGACTATCTACCAGCCGATACTGCGGCCACCGTCAACGGCAATGATTTGTCCCGTCACGTAACTGGCAGTTGCCAGATACTCGACACACTCTGCGATATCCTCGGCTGTACCCGGTGTGCCCAGCGGAATCTGCCGCAATATCGATGCTTTCGCGTCGGCACTCATGCCGTCTTCCGGCCACATGATCGCACCAGGTGCGATGCCGTTGACCCGAACCTCGGGTGCGAGGTCTTTGGCCAACGAGCGGGTCAACATAGCGAGTCCTGCTTTGGCCGAGCCGTAAACGCTGTGATCACGCAGCGGTCGTTGCGCGTGGATATCGATCAGGTTCACGATACAGCCGCGGCGACGACGCAGTTCGCCGGCGGCGCTTTGGCTCAAAAACAGCGGTGCCTTGAGGTTGCTGCCAACGAGATCGTCCCAGTCTGACTCGGTGATTGTGCCCAGCGGTGTCGGGTAGAAGCTCGACGCGTTGTTGACAAGGATGTCCAGGCCGCCCGCCCAGCCGACAAATGAGGCAAGCAGCTCGTCGAGCCCGGCAGTGTTGTTGAGATCGGCCTGAAAAACCTGTGCGCTGTTGGCGCGTTCTTCATTCAGGCTGTCGCATAGTGTCTTTGCTTCGGCCAGCGAACCGCGGCAATGAATGCCGACGGTAACGCCCAGTGAGTGCAGATGTAGGGCGATGCCAGCACCAATGCGGCGGGAGGCGCCGGTAATCAGCGCGCACTTGCCGAGCAGGATTTCGTTGTTCGGAGTTGCCACTGCCAATAATTCCGCTTGAGAGAGTACAAACGCGGCCATTGTTGGATACCATTCGCCGCTATGCAACCGCAACGCACCCCAGCTAACAACTTGCCCGAGCCGCATCCCGACAGTTTGCAGCACAGCAAGCGTGTGTCTGCGAGTCTGGTGCGCGCTATTGAAACCGCAGGTGGCAGCATCAGCTTTGGCGAGTTCATGCAGCACGCTCTGTACGCTCCGGGGTTGGGTTATTACGTCGCCGGTACGCGGAAATTCGGCGCCGACGGTGATTTCGTCACGGCTCCGGAAGTGTCGCCATTGTTCGGCCGGGTCCTCGCCACGCAATGTGCGGCAGTGCTCAGCGGTATTGCCGGTGGCCGGATACTGGAACTCGGCGCCGGTAGCGGCGCACTCGCAGTACAGATTTTGCAAAAGCTCGAGGAATTGGATTGCTTGCCCGAGCGCTACCAGATACTCGATGTTTCAGCCGACTTGCGTGACAGGCAGCAACAGCTGATTCGTGAGCAGTTGCCCTCAATGCTGGGCCGGGTTGAGTGGATACAGCAACTGCCCGCGGGTTTTCGCGGGGTGGTTGTCGCCAACGAGGTGGCCGATGCACTGCCGGTCGAACGCTTTATCAAAGTGGACGGCGAGGTTGCTCAGCTCAGAGTTGCGCTGGATGAGTCGGGTTTCGTCTGGCGGGTAGCGACGGCGCCGGAGTGGCTTACGGCGGGTGTCCGCGCAATCGAAAAGGACCTGGGCAGCGAGTTGCCCGCCGGCTACCAATCGGAGTTCTCGCCGGGCTTGCAGGGCTGGATTGGCGACCTTGCTGATAGCGTCCAGGATGCGGTCGTTTTGCTCTTCGACTACGGGATTGCGCGCCACGAATACTATGCGCCAGATCGCAACAGCGGCTGGTTGCGTTGTTATTTCCGGCACCACGCGCACGATGACCCATTGCTGTACCCCGGAATTCAGGACCTGACGGCGTGGGTCGATTTCACGGCTGTTGCCGAGGCAGCAGATGGTGCAGGCATGACGGTTGGGAGCTACGTGACGCAGAGCCAGTTTCTGCTGCACGGCGGTTTGGCGGAAGAAATGGCCGACTTCGACAAGCTGGATCAAAGGCAGCAATACGAATTGTCGCGTGCGGTGAAATTGCTTACGCTGCCCGGCGAAATGGGCGAACACTTCAAGTGCCTCGCCCTTTCCAAGGGCAGTGCAAGTGTCCCGGCCGCTATTACCGTATCTGATCGTCGCCACGTCTTATAACCAGCCGCGCAGTACATTGCGCGACACAAGAATAAGGACATTCGTTTGACTACTCTGCATATCATCGTCCTCGCCATTTTCCAGGGGCTTACTGAATTCCTGCCGATCTCGAGTTCCGGCCATTTGGTGCTCGTACCGGCATTCGCACAGTGGGAAGATCAGGGCCTCATGTTCGACGTTGCGGTGCACATGGGTTCTCTGGCGGCTGTGTGCATTTACTTTCGCACAGACATCGCCGGGCTTATTCGCGGCGGTTTCGGCGTCTTGCGTGGTGATCGCCAGAGCTACGATTCGCGGATGGCACTGGCCATCGCGCTTGGCACCGTTCCGGCAGCGATCGCCGGACTGGCTTTCGCGGACTGGATCGAGGCGAACCTTCGAGAGCCTGCTGTAGTGGTGGTTACGCTGTCGCTCTTCGGCGTGTTGATGGCGTTGGCAGACTACCTGGGTCGCCGCGAGCGGACGATCAACGATGTCACTTTGAAAGATGCGCTGATCATTGGTCTGGCCCAGGCAATGGCGCTGGTACCCGGTACATCACGTTCGGGCATTACGATTACAGCAGGGCGGTTACTTGGCTTCAGTCGGCAAGACGCCGCGCGCTTTTCGTTTCTCCTGTCGGCACCGGTCATACTGCTCGCCGGCGGCTACAAGATTCTGTCATTAATTCTCGACGGCACGGCCATCGCCTGGCGTGAGCTGGCGCTGGGGGCGTTGGTGTCGGCCGTCGTTGCCTATCTCAGTATTGAGTTCTTCATGCGCTTCGTCAGCAAGATCGGTTTGTTGCCGTTCGCCGTTTACCGGCTGTTGCTGGCAGGCGTGATCGTCTACGTCTTGCTTTGATTGTCGTGCCTTTTTGGCAACTTGCCAGTGTGCCAGGCCAGCGCTGTTCCCGGTGAATTTGTGCGGGTCGTGACGGTGCGCGGTCAGTTGTGCCGGCTAGTCTTGCGTTGCGTGCAGGTTGGACGCTTTGTAGTCCGCCACTGCCTGCAGTCTGGCCGCACTCATGCTTTTGCCGATTTCAGCACCCGTAAGACCCGCGGCTACGAAGTCCTTTGCCGATACGGTTGCGGCTGCTGCACACGCGCCTCGGAACCAGTCAGCCTGCGGGTATGGCGTGTCTTCAAAGCCGGTTCGGCCCCGTGCGTCAGCTTCGCAGGCGAGCAGGAACTGGGCGAACCGTTCCGGTCGGCGAAACGCATCGCAGGCTTCAATCACCTTGAGCAAGGTCGCCGGCTTCAGTTCAAATGCGCGATGACAATGCGCGTGATACTGCGCGACCACCAGCGCGAGATCACGTGCATTGGAGGGCACGGGTACGCGTTTGCAGAGCTTGCGAATAATTTTGAGGCTACGTTTCTCGTGACCGATATGTTGCGGCAACATCTCCGCCGGCGTCGTCGCTTTTCCCAGATCGTGTACCAGCGCTGCGAACCGAACTGATAATTCGTCGCTCAGCAATGCTGCCTGCGCCACGACCATCAATGTGTGCACACCGCAGTCGATTTCCGGGTGCCACTTTGCCGGTTGCGGGATGCCGAACAGGGTATCAAGTTCGGGGAATACAACGGCGAGTGCGCCGCACTCGCGCAGGACCCGAAAGTAGACGTCAGGCGCGGGGCCTAGCAATGCACTTTCGGTTTCTTTCCAGACCCGGTTGGGCTCCAGTGCGGCAGCTTCGCCGTCATCGACCATTGCTCGCATGAGCGCCATCGTTTCGGCGGCGACGACGAAATCAAATTGTGCAAAGCGTGCGGCGAATTTTGCGGCGCGTAGGATGCGAACAGGGTCTTCGCGAAAAGCATCGGACACATGCCTCAGACGCCTCGCTTTCAGGTCGGCCAGTCCGTTGCACGGGTCAATCAGATTGCCGTCGTCATCTTTCGCGATGGCGTTGATGGTCAGGTCACGACGTTGCAGATCGTCAAGCAGCGTGACCTCGGTCGATGTGTTGAATCGGAAGCCGTGATAGCCGCGCGCCGTTTTCCGTTCGGTGCGGGCGAGCGCGTATTCTTCACTGGTTTGTGGGTGCAGAAAGACGGGAAAGTCCTTGCCGACAGGCCGGTACCCCAGTTCCACCATTTGTTCAGGCGTTGCGCCGACCACGCACCAGTCGCGTTCGCGGACCGGCAAACCCAGTTGTTCATCCCGAACGGCGCCGCCAACAAGGTAAACTTCCATGGTTTTGTTCAATAGTCCTGTCCAATTACAACCGTGCGGCTGTTTAAGGCGCAGCGCGCGATAGCAAAACGGCAAAGATCTGAGTAGGTCAGTCCGTGCTGAAGCAAGGCGAGAGAATACACTACAGGAGTAAAGTGCTTCCTGCCTTATCCGTTACAGAGGGTGCGACAACGAAATGAAGGTGATGTGGGAAAAGCTGTCATTCCCCTGGGGGCTGCGAGCGACGCGCTATCTGGCTGCGGTCGGGGTTGTGTTGTTGCTGGTCATGCAGCAAGGCTGCTACTACGTGCAGGCAACCCGCGGGCAACTCGAGATGTGGCGGAAGGAACGGCCTGTGCAGGAGGTGATCGGCGACCCGGCCACGGCACCAGAGTTGGCGAGCAGGTTGCAGCTGTTGCAGGAGGCGCGCGATTTCGCCAGTGACACAATGCTGCTGCCGGACAATGACAGTTACCGTGGCTATGCGGATCTCGAACGTGACTACGTGCTCTGGAACGTCATCGCCGCGCCCGAGTTTTCTCTGCAACCGAAGACCTGGTGTTACGTTGTCGTCGGCTGCCTTGGCTATCGCGGCTACTTTGCGCGAGAGAACGCGGAAAAGCTTGCGGCAAAGCTCAAAGCCGACGGTTACGATGTTTTCGTTGGCGGTGTTCCGGCCTATTCAACGCTTGGCAAATTCGACGATCCCTTGCTCAATACCATGCTGACCCGTGGCGATACCGATCTGGTTGCGTTGCTTTTCCATGAGCTGGCCCATCAGCAGATGTATATCAAGGACGATACGGCATTCAATGAATCGTTCGCTACAGCGGTGGCCGAACTCGGCGTGCAGCGTTGGCACGCAGAGCGCGGTAGTACCGAGTTGGCGCAGAAGTGGCTTGAGCACGAGCGCCGGAACGCAGAGGTGATGGCGTTGTTCAGCAGCGCGCGTGACGAGTTGCAATCCGTCTACCAGTCCGCATTCACCGATGTACAAAAGCGCGCACGAAAACAGCAAATCCTCAGTCAGCTGCTTGCCGACGCCAATGCCGGGCGCGGTGACGCGGTCAACGGGACTCACGGCGAGTTGAACAACGCGCGGCTGGCAGCGTTTGCCATGTACAGTGATTTCGTGCCGGCATTTCGAGCCGCATTTGCGAACTGCAAGAGTGACTGGCAGTGTTTCTACTGGCAGGTCGAAAGACTGGCGGACTTGCCGTATGAACAGCGGCGGCAAGCATTGGCAAGGCTAAGCGGACAACACGACGCAAGGCCCGCTTCCTGACAGAGCAACTATTCGCCTAATTGGCCGCCAGTCCGCGATTCACCGGTTGCACATCCGGCATACGCACCGATAGCCGCTCGATTTTTCCGCTCAGACGCCAGTTGAATATCGTATCCGCGGTCAATACTTTGCGTACATAGTTGCGGGTTTCCGAATACGGAATGGTTTCGATCCAGATGCTGGCGTTCAATGCGCTGTGCTGCGGTAACCAGGCATCGACCCGCAACGGGCCGGCGTTGTAGGCGGCGGTGGCCAGCACCGGGTTGTCATAGAACCGCGCTTGCATACGGCCAAGGTACCAGGTGCCAAGCCGAATATTGCTGCCGGGGTCTATGAGGGTGATTTGGCCGTCGTAAGGGTGATTGATCTCACGGGCTGTGGTCTTGCCAGTCGACGGCATCAGCTGCATGACGCCGATAGCGCCGGCAGGCGAGCGTATGTCGCGCATGAACAAACTCTCGCTGCGGGCGACGCCGTATGCCCAGCTCGGTCGAATATTGGCCGCCCCCGCATATTCTGTGAACGTTTCAGCGTACGGGAGCGGGTAGCGGATACCGAGATCGTCATACCGGCCGTTATTTGCCGCGGTGGCGATCGCCCGCGAATGCCAGCCCCAGCGATGCGCCAAGATGGCCGCCTGCACTTGTTCGTCGGCGTTAAGGGTTCTTACCGCGGCGTCCCACTCCGAACGACCGCGGCCTTCCAGGCCCGTCATGAATAACTCACGGGCGCGAACAAACGCGGTTTGCTGCGCCAGGTTCTCCAGCACTGCTTCGTCCGCTGGTAAATCGGCATGCGAAAAATTGTATTCCGCGCCGATCGCATCAGCCGCGAGGAAGCCGTAGTAACTGCGTTCTCCCGACAGCGCCACAAACAGGGACCGGGCCGTTGCATCACCCAGTTGTTGACGGGTAACGGCCAACCAGTATTGCCATTGCTCGCTGGCTTTGTCCGTTTCGGACAGTTCGCCCAGGTGCTGCAACGCATTGCGCCACTGGTGTTCGCGCAGTGCGGTGCGAATTCGCCAGTGGCGGACTTCGTCGTCGACCGCCGCGTCCGCCAACCGGGTCAATTCAGCGTAGGCGTTTGCCTGATGGTAGCGTGCGAGCCAAAGGACCGTGTGCCGTGCCAGTGCTGCGCGATCGTTGGCGTCGAATTTGAATTTCGTCGACAGGCTTTGCCAGAAGTCAAACGCGGTTTGGGGCTCGTTGTACGCCACTTGTTCTATGGCTGCGCGCAGCTTCTGTCGATAGGCAGGACTGTCCAGGGACGGCTTGGCGTTGTCGAGAAAGCGAGCAGGGGCGCCGTAGACTTCTGTCCAGCGCTGCGCATCCAGTTGGTGCTCGGCCGACAAGGAACGAGACAGGTACCGAGCGATCGGCAATTGCCGGTTCTCGATTGCCAGCGAGTATCGTTTGGCGTACAGCGTCTCATCGAGCAGTCCAGCCTTTTGCAGCGACTTGAATACCGGGTCGCAGTCGCTGACCTGGTTCTTGCCGACCAGCCACAGTGGGCGGGCACGCGGCAGGATCGCTTCCGGGCTTGTCGTCGCGAGCTCGGTGGCCAACGCCATACAGTCCAGCCGTGCAATGCCAAGGTCGGCGTAGTACTGCTGGTACAGCGCCAGAAAATCGGGCTGTCGGTTGTTGCGCGCCAGATGCAGTGCGTACTGATAACGCAGCTCCCTGGCGGGTTTCAGCATGCCGTAGGTCTGCAGGAAGTCACGTATGGCCGCGTCGTCGGCGCTGCGCAATGTGGCGCGCAAATAGGCGGCCCGCAGGTCCGGCCAAAGTACGTAGTCCGCGAGTAGTTTTGTGTCCTTTGCGCTCAGCTGCCAGATGCCAAGTTCGGCCTCAGCGTAACGCTCGCGGAACGCCTCCCGCTGGGCGTCCAGGTCGGCTCCCGCACAGGCCGCGCTGCTCCATAGCAGGCAAAGCGCACAGGCAATTCGAGTGATTAATCCTGGCATGGGTACGTGCATAGGGCGGTACTGACAGAGGCGTGTTATGAAGTTTGGACAATACTCAGCTCGAACGGTTGCAGCAAGCGGTCGGCCGCACAAAAAAGCCCGGCGCAAAGGCCGGGCCATGATGCTTGCTGAGGCGTGTTGAGCTAGCGAATCTGCAGCATCAACGTGCGCTCACCGCGTCGTACCAGCAGGAACAGGATGCGATTGTTCTCGGCGATCTGACGCAGCTGAGACATGTTTTGCACGCGCTGTCGGTTTACCGCCGTAATGACATCGCCCGCCCGTAAGCCGCGTTGTGCCGCCGGAGAATCTGCCTCGACCGCGGTGACTTCGATACCTTCGCCAGCCGAAGTGGCATTGGCCGAAAACTCCGCGCCTTGCAGGCCTGGATGGATATCCGTGCCGGCACTGACTTGAGCGCGGGCTTCACCCAACGTTGCATTCACCGTTTTACGGCGCCCATCGCGCACATATTCGATTTCGACCTTGTCACCGGAGCCTTTCAGACCAATGGCGTTGGCCAGCTCGCGGCTGTCACCAATTTTCTTTTCGTTGACGCGTACGATGATGTCGTCAACTTGCAGCCCGGCATCCTCGGCGGCTGACCCGGGTGTGATTTCGGATATCAGCGCGCCACGTTCTACCTCGGCTCCGAGTGCTTTGGCGCCTTCCTCGTCGATAGTCTGGATCGTGACACCGAGCAAGCCTCTGCGGACTTCACCGAAGTCGATGAGCTGTCGCATGATTGATTGTGCAATCTCAGTCGGCACAGCGAAGCCGATGCCGACGTTACCGCCGGAGCGGCTGATAATGGCTGAGTTAATACCGACCAATTCACCGTTCATGTTCACCAGCGCGCCGCCCGAATTGCCTGGGTTGATTGACGCGTCAGTCTGTATGAAGTCTTCGTAACCGTTGCGGCTGATGCCGGTGCGGCCGAGTGCGCTGACAATGCCCGAGGTTACGGTATGGCTGAGGCCGAACGGATTGCCGATTGCGATAACGAAATCGCCCACCCGTACATTGCTTGAGTCGCCAATCGGGATGTCGGTCAGATTGTCAGATTCGACCTTGAGCACGGCGATATCCGTAGCGGCGTCGGAGCCAACTACTTCAGCATCCAGTGTCTTGTCATCGTACAGCGAGATCTGGATGCGATCGGCGCCGTCCACGACGTGGTGGTTTGTCAGGATGTAGCCGTTCTCGGCATCCACGATTACGCCCGATCCCGCGCTCGCGACTTCACGCGAACCGCTGGGTGATTCGGGTATGCCGAAAAAACGCCTGAACATCTCATCGCTGTACGGGGAGCCGGCCTGCACCGTCTGGCTGACGCGGATGTTGACGACCGCCGGGGATGTACGCTCAACCAACGGGGCCAGGCTCGGCATTGGCTGATTGCCAACCCTGTCTGGCAGTGCGGCATTGGCTGCTGTAACTGCCAGCAGGCAGATAGCGGCGCAGAAAATGCGAGTTGTTCTAATCATCGGCGGTATTTCCTTTGTTGCTTTGTATGTTGGTTTTCAAACGTAACAATGATTGCGCCCCCGCGTAACGGCGGACAGCATCGGCAGTAATAAAGTTCCGGTTTTCACTGATAATCGGATTGCGTGCATCAATTTGGGCGCCGGTCCGATAAATGCTGATGCGCCATGGTGCCAGTTCGTCGCGTTGGAGTGCAGAAACCTGGTAGCGGCCTGCGATGCGCTGCACTTTCGTCGCCAATTCGATGGCGGCGGGTTGTGTTCGTTGCGCGCGGCATTACCGTCGCTGCAGACCGTTGCCGGCAAGGCTAAATGGCGGCAGAAATACACCCTGAGCAGCGCTGTCGCCCGTGGACTGAGTCTTGTTCGCTTGTTGGTGCGTACGCCGCGCCTGGTTCGCCTGTTCGCTTGTTGGTCGACGGCTGTGTCAGCGGGATCGACGCCGGGGCGATCGGCCGAAGCGCGGCAGGCGTCGTTGTGCCCTTTAATAGCGATGGCCGCGAGCGCGCGCGTCTCGGGTGGCCGATGCGGTTTGCCGGCGGCAGCGGGCGGCTCCTTGCTGCGCAAAATGGGCATGATTGATCCTCCTGTCGGTGCCGCAGATGGTTGGGTGAGTTGCCGAGAGGGTGTATCAGCGTCCTTGTGTGACGGGCTTAATGCGGGCGTGCAGGCCGTTTTCAAGCATTGCGGAGCGCGGCAAAGTGCGCCAAATGGCCATTTTGTTGATTTCACTTAATGCCACTAGATATTGTGCACGTGCATTTCCGTGTTACAGCGCGATTAATTTCCCTGATTCTAAAGCATTTTCCGCTGTAATATGTATAAGTGATTGAAAAGTATAAAGTAAAGTCTAGCGCCGGATATCCTCCCGGCTCTTGACAGGCAACCCTTGCGGGCATAATCTTGTGCCCTGACAGACACAACATCTTGTGTCGCAGATACTGAAGATCTGACGCCAATTTGGCACTCATCGGTTTGTTGGGGCAGCTGGTGAGCGGGGGCCTATTCGCTGAAATTTGGGCGTTGCAGCTGATCCGTGCCGGGCCCTCTAAAGGAATAGGGAGTTGAGGACCACATGAAGTCCGCTGTGAATTTGAACGCTGAAACCGTTGCTGACATTGAGTTTCAGCCCGCATCGCTCGATATTTGGCAGGCAAAGTACCGCCTGTCAGCAAAAGACGGTGCGCCGATTGATCAGACCATTGATGACACTTACATACGGGTTGCGCGCGCTTTAGCGGACGTTGAAGCCGAACCGTTGCGCGAGGAATGGTTCGAAAAATTCCTCTGGGCGTTGCGCAGTGGCGCAATTCCCGCTGGTCGGATTACCTCGAATGCCGGGGCGAAAGAGCACAAGCCGGCGACATCGACCATCAACTGTACCGTGTCCGGTACGGTCGCGGATTCGATGGACAACATCCTGAACAAGGTTCATGAAGCGGGTCTTACGCTCAAGGCCGGTTGCGGAATCGGCTACGAGTTTTCGACGCTGCGGCCCAAAGGCGCTTACGTGTCGGGCGCCGGGGCCTATACGTCCGGGCCGCTGTCGTTCATGGATATCTACGACAAGATGTGTTTCACCGTTTCCTCCGCCGGCGGTCGGCGTGGCGCGCAAATGGGCACGTTCGACGTCGGTCATCCGGATGTCATGGACTTTATTCTTGCCAAGCGTGAGGACGGACGGTTGCGGCAGTTCAATCTGTCATTGCTGATTACTGACGAGTTCATGCAGGCAGTAAAGGCCGATACCGAGTGGAAGCTGGCATTCCCGGTGACACGCAAGGAAATGGATCAGGACGGCCTGGATGTCAACGACGCTTCGCAGTTCGTCTGGCGCGAATGGCCCGAGCCGCAGAATTATGTGCGCAATGCCGACGGCCTCGTTGCCTGCAAGATTTATCGCACAATGCCGGCGCGTCGCGTATGGGACGTCATCATGGCCTCCACTTACGACTTCGCGGAGCCTGGGTTCGTCCTGATCGATCGCGTCAATGAAATGAACAACAACTGGTTCACGGAAACGATTCGTGCAACCAATCCTTGTGGCGAGCAGCCGTTGCCGCCGTACGGTTCGTGCTTGCTGGGCTCGGTGAACCTTACCAAGTTCGTGCTCGACCCGTTCACTGAGAAAGCACGCTTTGATTGGACCGAGTTCCGCAAGGTGGTGAAAGTGTTCACCCGCATGCTGGATAACGTGGTCGAGATCAACGGCCTGCCGCTGGCCCGGCAGCGCGACGAGATTACGCGTAAGCGTCGTCATGGCATGGGCTTCCTGGGCTTGGGATCGACCATTACGATGTTGCGCATGAAATACGGCGAAGAAAATTCCGTAAGTTTTACGGAAGAAGTTTCCAAGCAGCTGGCAATTGCCGGCTGGGAAACCGCGCTCGAGCTGGCCAGGGAGAAAGGTCCTGCGCCGATCATGAACGAAGAATTCACCGTGACCCAGGAAATGCTCAGCAAGCGTCCTGAAATGGTGGCGGATGGGTTGAAAGTAGGCGACAAGGTGCCTGGCCGTGTTCTGCATGCCCGCTACAGTCGTTATATGCAGCGCATCGCCAAGGAATCGCCGGAGCTGGTTGAGCAGCTGGCTGAGACCGGTGCGCGGTTCACACACCACAGCTCGATCGCGCCAACCGGCACAATTTCCCTGTCGTTGGCCAACAACGCGAGCAACGGTATCGAGCCTAGTTTTGCGCACCATTATTTCCGCAACGTCATTCGACAGGGCAAGAAGACCAAAGAGAAAGTTGATGTCCTGTCGTTTGAACTGTTGTCCTATCGTGCCTTGATTAACGAGAAAGCAGCGCCGAACTCAGAGGACAGCGAAGCGGCTTTGCCGGATTATTTCGTAACAGCCGAAGACATTACGCCGAAGGCGCACGTGGATATTCAGGCGGCAGCGCAGAGCTGGATTGATTCGTCGATCTCGAAGACGGCGAATGTGCCGACGGACTATCCGTACGAAGATTTCAAAGACATTTACATGTACGCCTATGAGCAGGGCCTCAAAGGCTGCACGACATTCCGCTTTAACCCGGAAGCGTTCCAGGGGGTACTGGTAAAAGAGCGAGACCTGAAGAATACCGTGTACACCTTTACGCTTGAGGACGGTAAGGAAGTCGAATTGCAGGGTGACGAAGAGATTGAGTACGACGGTGAAGTGCATACCGCAGCGAACCTCTTTGACGCGCTGAAAGAAGGTTATTACGGGAAGTTTTGATCAGCGAACGCTGGTCAGACAGTGGTTTTTATTGTTGATGGCGCTGTGTGCGGTTGATTATCGCCACGTCGCCGGTAAAAGGTCGATATCGAGATGAGTAAAGTACGCATAGACAAGAAAATTGTGGGTTATGCCGTTAAGCAGCCGGTGGACCCGAAAGCAGAGGCGGCCAAACCCGCCGTCACTCGCGTGCCCGCAGAGGAAGGTCGTGCCGAAGTCATTCGGATGCACGAGAAGCTTGAACGACCGGAGATGCTCATAGGCTCAACGTACAAGGTCAAGACCCCGGTGTCTGATCATGCGATGTACGTCACGATCAACGACATCATCCTCAATGAGGGTACGGAGCACGAAAAGCGCCGGCCTTTTGAAATGTTCATCAACTCCAAGAACCTGGATCACTATCAGTGGATCGTCGCACTGACCCGGATCATGTCGGCCGTGTTCCGCAAGGGCGGCGATGTCACGTTCCTGGTTGATGAGCTGAAGGCGGTGTTCGATCCGCGCGGCGGCTACTGGAAGCCGGGTGGCAAGTTCATGCCGTCGATAATCGCGGAACTGGGCCACATCGTTGAGAAGCATTTGATCCTGATCGGTTTGCTGGCCTCACCGGAGCTCGATGCCGCGCAGCAAAAGCTGATTGAGGAAAAGCGCGCAGAGTTCGAAGAAGCAACCCGTCAAGAGGACGCCTTTGCGAAAACCGATTACCCGGCGGGCGCGCAGCTTTGCTCGAAGTGCAACACGGTGGCGCTTGTCATGATGGACGGTTGCATGACCTGCCTGAGTTGCGGCGACAGCAAGTGCGGTTAAGCCGTCGCCGATAGCGACTGCAAGCCGGCAAGGCTGTAGTAATATCGCCGCATGACTCTGACTATCCCCGATTTCAGCGACGGCCAGGTGCTGGTGGCCGGCGATGTCATGCTGGACCGCTACCTGTTCGGCGGCACCAGTCGGATATCACCGGAAGCGCCGGTTCCCGTCGTGCATATACAGGACGAAGATGCTCGTCCGGGCGGCGCGGCTAACGTTGCTGTCAATCTCTCGAGCTTGGGTGTGCGCACACAATTGCTGGGCGTCGTCGGTGACGACGACGACGCGAATTGCCTCGAAGGCTTGTTGCAGCCGCGCGGCATCAAGTGCGATTTCGTACGCGTCCCCGGGCAGCCGACCATTACCAAGACCCGTGTGCAGAGCAGGGGTCAACAGCTCATCAGGCTCGATCGCGAAGAGCGGCTTGCTGCGGGCAGCGAGCGGCTGCTCGAATCGTTGTCGAAGAAAGTGGCCGACTCGCGTGTGGTCATCTTGTCGGATTACGGCAAGGGCACATTGGCTGATGTCCAGCAGATGATTGCTGTCTGCCGGGCGGCAGGTTGCGCGGTCATGATCGACCCCAAAGGCAGCGACTTTGAGCGCTACCGTGGCGCAACGTTATTGACGCCCAATCAGTCGGAGTTTGAAGTTGTCGCAGGGCGCTGCGAGACCGATGAGCAGCTGATTGAGCGTGCCACCGCCATGGTGGACGATCTTGATCTGGAGGCGTTGCTGGTGACGCGCAGCGAGAAGGGCATGTTGCTGATCGAGCGTGGTGAAGAACCGTTCTTGCTGTCCACCCAGGCGCGCGAAGTATTCGATGTGACCGGTGCGGGCGATACGGTTATCGCGACTTTGGCGGCGGCTGTCGCTGCCGGCACTGCGTTGTCGAGCGCTGCAAGTCTTGCCAATCTCGCGGCCGGACTCGTGGTTCGGAAAATCGGTGTTGCTTCGGTTACCCGCTCCGAGTTGCAGGTTGCCTTGCACCAACGCGGGCAAGGCGGACGCGGTTTGGTCACCGAGGCTGAGCTTTCGTCGATGGTGTCTGAATCACGCCAGCGTAATGAAAGGGTCGTCATGACCAATGGCTGCTTTGATGTTCTGCATGCAGGTCACGTCGCTTACCTTGAGGAAGCGAAAGCGCTGGGCGACCGCTTGATCGTCGCCGTTAATGACGATGACTCCGTCCGCCGCCTGAAAGGCGAGTCGCGGCCGATCAATGCGTTGCCAGATCGAATGGCGGTGCTCGCGGGTCTGGCGGCAGTGGATTGGGTCGTGCCATTTTCAGAAGATACGCCAGCACGGTTGATTTCAGCCATCAAGCCGCAGGTTCTGGTCAAAGGTGGCGATTACACCGCGTCCGAGATTGCTGGCGCCAAAGATGTGCTGGCCGCAGGCGGCGAAGTGCGTGTGCTGTCGTTTCGCGATGGCCATTCTTCCAGCAGAATCATCCAGCGACTCGAGGACTGAGCGGTGACCTGCCGCAAGCTGGACGGGCTCTGTCCCGGACAGTCCGGCTAAGGTTCGCGGTCGTGCACGTCGCTTACTGCCTGCTGTCATACCTGCTCCTGCCGTTCTACGCGCTCTATTGGGTTGTCCGCGGTGTTTTTGACCGCAGTTACTGGGATCGGGTAGGGCAGCGGTTTGGCTTTGGCTACCCGCAACTGGGCGAGGGCAGCGTCTGGCTGCACGCTGTGTCTGTTGGCGAAGTACAGGCCTCGGCGCCGCTGGTACGGACATTGCTCACGCAGTTTCCGAACCGCCAGTTGTTGTTGACGACGGTAACGCCGACCGGCGCCGCACATGCGCGCAGCCTGTTTGGCGATCGCATCGTGCACTGTTACATCCCTTTTGAAACTCCCGACGCCGTGGCGCGGTTCTTCAATGCCGTGAAGCCCGCGTTCACCTTGATCATGGAAACGGAGATCTGGCCCAATTTGTACCGGGCCTGCGGTACGCGCAAGATTCCGTTGATTCTGGTCAGCGCCCGAATATCGCCAAACTCAGTGGGCAAGTATCGCCGTTTGCTGCCGTTGTTTCGTGAGACGCTGTCGCACGGCATCCTGATTGCCGCACAAAGCCAGGCCGATGCTGATCGGTTCCTCTCACTCGGTGCGAGCAAGGAACGAACCTGGGTTACGGGCAACATCAAATTCGATATTCAGATGCCAGATGACTTGCCTACGAATGGCCGTGCCTTGCGCCAGGTATTGTGGCCGGAACGGCCGGTGTGGATAGCCGCGAGTACCCACGATGGTGAAGAAGCGGCTGTGATTGATGCGCATCAGGAGGTCCTCAAGACGCACCCCGAGGCATTACTGGTGCTGGTGCCACGGCACCCCCAGCGTTTTGCCGGTGTGGCGGGCTACCTTGAACGTCGGCAAATCGCGTTCGTTACGCGAACCTCGGGGCAGGACTGTACGGCCGATTCGACGGTTTTTCTGCTCGATACGATGGGCGAGTTGCCGCTTTTCTACGCGGCCAGTGACCTTGCCTTTGTCGGCGGTACACTCGTGCCGGTGGGTGGTCACAATTTGCTGGAGCCGGCTTCACTGGCTGTGCCGGTCGTGACCGGGCCGCACTTGTTCAACACTCAGGAAATTGCGGATATGTTTGCGGCGGTTGGCGCGTCGCTGGTCGTCAATGACGCCATGGAGCTGGGCAAGGCGATCTCGACGCTTCTTGCGGACCGCGAGCAGGCGGCTGCGCAGGGTGCGAAAGGACTGGAAATCGTCGCCAACAACCGAGGCTCCCTGAAAAAGCTCCTGGTCTTGCTTACGCCGTTGCTCAAGTCTGACAAGGAGAGCGGCTAACTTTCCGCGGCGGCGCCGAGACCGTATTCTTCAGGTACGACTTCTTCCGGCGGTTTGCGCTCCTTAAGCCAGCGATCAACCTGTTCCAGGTCTTCGACTTTCAGTGTGCCGGCGGCCTGTTTCAGGCGCAGCACATTGCCAACGTACACGTACCTGCTCTGGTAGTAGTTGGTGATCGCCGAGTACAGCGCCCGCTGCGAATTCAGCACGTCAACAATGGTTCGCGTCCCGACGTCAAAACCTGCCTGAGTGGCTTCCAGTGCAGTCCTGCTGGAGGCAACGGCCTGTTCCAGTGCCTGGACGCGACTGATCTCGGACAAAACGCCCAGGTAAGCATCGCGCGTAGCCCGTTCCGTCTCGCGCGCAACTCTTTGCAGTTGCTCTTTGGATGCGCGGTGCAAGTGTACGGCCTCGCGCACGCGGGACGAGGTCCGGCCGCCCGAGAACAGTGGCACGGTCAGTTGCAGGGTAATGGAATCCTGCTGGTTGTTCGTATCGAAGTCGGGAAATACCGTTCCGTCGCGTACCTGGTCAGTGATCTCCGTGTCCGAATCACCGTAGTTCGCGACCAGTTCTACGGTCGGGTAGTGGCCCGTTCGCCGGAAGGTAATTTCGTCGCGGGCGATACGTTCGTCCAGCCGGCTGGAAACCAGCGTCAGGTTCTGATTCATTGCAAGGTCGATCCAGCTGGCTTCGTCACCGGGGTTGGGTGAAGGCAGGGGAAAATCGTCGCCAGGTGCATCCAGCCTGGGTACGTATTCACCGGTGATCTCGCGCAACAATTCCCGGGCGGTGGCCAGTTCGCGTTTTGCGCCTATTTCCGAGGCGATGGACTGATCATAGGCAGCCTGTGATTCCTGAACATCGGTAATGGCTATCAAGCCAACATCGAAACGCTGTTTGGCCTGCTCGAGCTGGCGGGCAATCGCCAGCCGGTCGGCGTGTATGGAGGTGAGTCGATCCTCAGCCGCGAGCACATCGAAATACCGTTGCGCGACACGGACGATGAGGTCTTGCTGGGCGGCTTCGCGTTGCGCTTCGGCTTTGGCGACCTGTTTGCCGGCTTGTTTGAGCGACACAACCTGGTCCCAGCGAAACACCGTTTGGCGGAGATCAAGCTGCCAGCCGGTCGTGTTCGTTGCTGATTCAGAACTGGCCACACCAATGCCGGTACTGTCCTGAAAGATCGTGCGCCCTGAATTCGACGACTGGTCGTAGAAGCCGGTCGCCGACAGTTGCGGCAACAATGCGCTGCGTGCCTGTGGTACCGATTCCAGTGCGGCCAGTCGGCGCGATTCCGCCTCGTGTATCAATGGGTCGCTTTGCAGTGCCTGCTGGTAGACCTCCATCAACGAGGCAGCCTGGGCGGGTCCGGCGCTGGCCATTATGCCGGCAATCGATAGTAAGCTCAGGAATTTATTAGAGTTTTTCATAAACTGCAGTCCACAGGTTAGGTTGCCAATGGGATCTAAGTGTTATAGTTAACTATATCACCATATCAGTCAAGCGGACGTATGCGCCCTCGAGCGGTCGTTCAGTAGCGTGGAATCTGGCTGTCCAGCTGTTGTGACCAGGCATCAATCCCGCCGCTGATGTTGGCGACTCTGGAAAAACCGGTTTGCGCCAGCAGGCCCGCCACTCGCGCGCTGCGCCCGCCAGAGTGACACAGTACGGCAACCGGTTGTTCACGATCCAGTTCGTCCAGGCGATCGGCCACTTCTCCCATTGGAATGCTGATGGCATCGGGAACACTGGCTGTGGCGAGCTCCCATGGTTCTCGGACGTCCAGCAGTTGCCAAAGTTCGCCGCTATTGCTGCGTTCCTTGAATTCGGTGGGGCTTAGCTCTTCAAACAATGCAGGATCCTTGTGTTGATACGTTTATGCCAGGTGCAGTGAATCGTGGTCACTGTCAATATGATGCCGCAGCGAGAGATTCGGTTTCATGTGGCTCATTCGATAGCTCAAAAAACAAATGAGGACGGCTCGTCAACGTGCCGTAATCGGGGCAGGCAGGTCTCGAACAGGCTGCTTTGCGTCCAGTGCGCTCCGTCGCCGCGCACGACAATCCGGGCGTCCATGATCGGGGCCTCGCCGGTGACGACGAACAGGCGTCCGCCAGGCGTCAGGCTTGCAAGCAGGCGCTTGTCGAATCGTGGCAAGGACCCGGTGATGACGACCACATCAAACTCTCCTGCCGGCAGCCCCTCGCGCACCGCATCGCGCGTTTGCAAAGATACGTTCGCGATCGCAAGTTCATCCAGCAGCGATTTCGCACTGTCCGTAAAGTCAGCCTGCAAATCAACGCTGACCACTTCTGCGCCCAGCCTGGCCAGGCATGCAGTCAGGTAACCGCTACCTGTGCCGATTTCCAGGATCCGGTCCTGAGCTTCTATCTCCAGCGCCTGCAGAATTCGACCTTCGACCGCTGGCCGCATCATTATTTCGCCATGGCCCAGTGGAATCTCCATATCGGCATACGCCAGTGCCTCGTATCCTCGCGGCACAAAGCGGTGCCTCGGCAGCGCATTCAGCAAACTCAGAAGTGGCGCGGCATCAACGTCCCAGGTGCGAATTTGTTGCTCGACCATTTGCCGCCGCGCGGCGTCTGTATCCATCCTTTCAAAGCTCCCTAACGTATTAAAAAAAAAGAAATTTGTTCCGATTCCACCAAAGGTGGTCCGGGGGCTGCCCGACACCCGGGCCGGATTGCGAATTATGGTGAATTGCTGCGGTGAGCAGGCGTAGCTGGGATATGCTTGTGCGAGCAACCCGTCCGCCTGAAACAGGACAGCAATACCGATCACCACGACTCAGCACGAGCGATCGATAATAACAAATGCGAAGGTTGCAGTACCTGTTGCGGAATATCAGGAAAAAGATTGCTCACCTTGCTTTGCCATTACAATAAAAACATCAAGACAAGCAGGAGATCCATGAACGCGCCTAACCCCCTCAAGGATTCGCCATGACCCAGGCGGTTGGTATCGCGTTGGCCTTGCTGCTCGTGATTGCTGTCGCTTGCGCAGTTCTCTATTGGCGCCGCGTTCAACGTCACAACCGCGCAATTCGTGATTTCAAAGACGACCTTCTGGCCGTATCGGCCGATGCCTCGGTCGGTCGGCGATTGACTGTTCCAGCGAGTGACTCGCTGGGGGATCTGGCCAATACGATCAATCAACTGTTTGACGCTCTCGGTGAACGCGATGAAGAAATTCAGGACCGCGATCGCCTGTTCGCCAATTTTGCCCGCACGATTCCCGAGGTTGTGCTGATACATGACGAGCGCATATTGCTGGCAAACGACAGTGCCGCGAGCCTGGTCGGGCTGGCCCCGGAGCAATTGGAGGGCCGGCAGGTTGCTGATCTCGTCAAACCGGCGTATCGGGCCTTGTTCCGCAAGACCATGGGGCGGCAGCTTGCTGGTCAGAAAGTGCCCAGGCGCCTCGAAATTCAGTTGATCAACGGCAATGACCAGGGTCTGTGGGTTGAGGCACAAAGTTCATTGATTGAGTACCGCGGTAATGAAGCGGTATTGACGGTTGCGCGGGACGTTAGTTACCGCAAGAGCCTCGAGGTATCGCTGAGCCGCAGCAAGCGTCAGGCGCAATACACCCTGGAATCGATCGCCGAAGGTGTGATCACAACGGACAATGAAGGCCGTATCGACTACATGAATCGCGCCGCCGAGGGCATGACCGGGAAGGATCGGGAGTCGGCAGCGGGTCACCAGGTCAGTGAGATTTTTTCGCTGATCGACGAGGCAGATCGTCGTTCCCTCGGCGATCCGGTGGAGCGCTGTCTCGCCATGCGACGACGCGTGAACATGGGACGGCGGGCATTGCTCGTGAGCCGCGATAACGAACATGAACATTCGGTCGAGATCACGGCATCACCTATCAAGGGTCCGGGCAACAGTATTACCGGCACCGTGGTCGTCTTCCACGACGTGAGCGAGTTGCGCGGATTGACGCGACAGATGAGCTACCAGGCGACGCACGACCCGTTGACCGGACTGGTCAATCGGCGCGAATTTGAGCGGCGTATCCAGGAAGCCATGGATTCCGCGCATGCGGACGAAGCGAGTCACGTACTTTGTTATATGGATCTGGATCGCTTCAAGGCAGTGAACGATAGCTGCGGTCATCTGGCGGGCGACAACATGTTGCGGGAAGTTGCCACGCTCATCAAAGAGCAAGTGCGCGATTCGGATTTCGTTGGTCGTCTGGGCGGGGATGAGTTCGGCACATTGCTGGTCGGCTGTCCCGTTGAGAAAGCCGGGCAGATCGGTGCAGACATCTGCAACGCGGTCGCGGACTACCGCTTCGTTTGGCAGGACAAGATCTTCAATATCGGCATTTCCGTTGGCCTCGTTGAAA
This sequence comes from Woeseia oceani, assembly GCF_001677435.1. GTDB lineage: Bacteria > Pseudomonadota > Gammaproteobacteria > Steroidobacterales > Woeseiaceae > Woeseia > Woeseia oceani. The sequence goes on along the minus strand of NZ_CP016268.1, from coordinate 3,190,943 downwards.
TCACCCAGTCCAGCGGTTCGTTGCAGGACATCGTCAGCGCAGCGGATTCGGCATGTTACGTGGCCAAGCAGCGTGGCCGTGGCCAGGTGCACATTTACTCCGCACGCGATGAGGCAATCGCCAGAGAGCGCGGCGATATCCAGTGGCTGCGGCAAATGCAGACAGCGTTGCACGAAGACCGCTTCGAACTGGCATTGCAGTCAATCATTGCGACCGGCGGTCAGGACAGCGGGCCGGCTTACGAAGTGTTGATACGCCTGCCCGATGAACGCGGCAAAGTCGCGAATTCGGCAGAATTCCTGCGACCAGCACAGCGCTACCAGCTAATGCCACAGATAGACCGATGGGTTGTGGCGGCCACGTTGTCGGCCATGAATTCCGGCGAGATTCGTCTGCCTCGCGGTCGCAGTTGTTCTATCAACATCTCCGGGCAGACCTTGACCGACGAAGGCTTTTTGGGATTCGTCGTGGAATCGCTGGACCGCAGCGGTGTCGCGCCGAGCAGCATTTGTTTCGAGGTGACTGAAAGTGTGGTGACCACGGATATCCAGCATGTACAGCGCTTTATTGAGGTGTTGCACGGCATAGGCTGCGAGTTCGCGCTGGATGATTTTGGCTCCGGTCTGGGTGCCTTCTCCAAGCTCAAGACCCTGCCGGTTGACTACCTGAAAATCGATGGCGCCTATACCCGCGGCTTGCCCAACGACGACATCAATCAGGAGATGGTGTCAGCGATGATCAAGCTGGCGCGAACCATGCAGTTCCGGGTGATCGCGGAACAGGTTGAGAGTCAGCAGGACTTTGACTGGTTGCGCGATGTCGGCGTCGATTTCGTGCAAGGCAACTTCATCGAAGAAGCAGCACCTTTGGGCGGTGCCTCTACGTCGGGAACGTATCGCGCATTACGTTACTAGGATTTCGAGGCCAGCCAAAAAAAACGCCGGCGTAATGCCGGCGTTTTTCGTTTGCGTGTTACCAGGGTGCTCAGAGCAGCGGCACCATCAGCAAGGCCACAATATTAATGATCTTGATGAGTGGGTTGATGGCCGGGCCGGCAGTGTCTTTGTACGGATCACCAACGGTGTCGCCGGTAACCGCGGCCTTGTGTGCATCGGAGCCTTTGCCGCCGCAATTGCCGTCTTCGATGTATTTCTTGGCGTTATCCCAGGCACCGCCGCCGGTGGTCATGGAGATGGCCACAAACAATCCGGTAACAATAGTGCCAAGCAACAAGCCGCCGAGTGCTTTAGGTCCGAGCAACAGACCAACGGCCAGTGGCACCAGGATTGGTAACAACGACGGCACGATCATTTCCTTGATCGCTGCCTTGGTCAGGATGTCGACCGCACGGCTGTAGTCCGGCTTGCCGGATCCGTCCATGATGCCTTTGATTTCCTTGAACTGGCGACGAACTTCCACGACTACTTTGCCAGCGGCACGACCGACCGCTTCCATGGCCATGGCACCGAACAGGTACGGTACCAGGCCGCCGATGAACAGGCCGATGATGACGAGGTGATCCGACAGGTCGAAATCGACGACAATTCCCGCGCCTGCAAGTGCATTGGTGTAGTCGGCAAACAGTACCAGTGCGGCGAGGCCCGCAGAGCCGATCGCGTAGCCCTTGGTAACAGCCTTGGTCGTATTGCCGACAGCATCCAGCTGATCAGTAATCGTGCGTACTTCTGATGGCAGTTCCGACATCTCGGCAATACCACCGGCGTTGTCGGTGATCGGTCCGAAAGCATCGAGTGCTACAACAACGCCGGTCATGGACAGCATGGTGGTAGCGGCAATGGCGATGTTGTACAAACCGGCCATCGAGTCACCGGCAGGCGCCAGTGCAAACGCGCCCCAGATACTCAGGCAAACGGCGATAACCGGCAGTGCCGTCGACTTCATTGAGATGCCAAGGCCGGCGATGATGTTGGTGGCGTCACCGGTCAATGAGGCTTCTGCGATTGTGCGGACGGGTTTGTACTCGGTGCTTGTGTAGTACTCGGTGATCACAACCATCGCCGCGGTAAGCGCCAACCCGATGAGGGCTGAGCCAAATATGCCGCCAGTATTGCCGGACTCCGCCATCATCATGTTGGTAATCGGGTAGAACGCGATGGCGGCCAATACGCCGGCTACGATCATACCTTTGTAGAGCGCTCCCATGACTTTGCCGCCGTCCGAAGTGCGGACAAAAAACGTGCCGATGATCGACGCAATGATTGAAACGGCGCCGAGGACGAGCGGATACATGATTGCCTCAGAACCCATTTGCCCGGCAACCAGGCTGCCCAGCAGCATGGTTGCGATGATCGTAACGGCGTAGGTCTCGAACAAGTCAGCCGCCATGCCGGCACAGTCGCCCACGTTGTCGCCGACGTTGTCAGCAATCACACCGGGGTTACGGGGGTCGTCTTCGGGTATGCCGGCTTCAACTTTGCCGACCAGGTCGGCACCAACGTCGGCGCCTTTGGTAAAGATACCGCCACCCAGGCGAGCGAAAATCGAGATCAGTGAGCCGCCGAAGGCGAGACCCACGAGTGCGTGAATGGCGTCATCAGTGCTGACACCGGTTGCCGACAGCAGCAGGTAGTAGCCGGCAACGCCGAGCAGGCCAAGGCCTACGACGAGCAGGCCGGTAATGGCACCACCACGAAACGCAACGTTCAGGGCCGGGTTAACACCGATGGTAGCGGCTTGTGCAGTGCGGACGTTGGCCCGGACCGAAACGAACATGCCGATATAGCCTGCAAGCCCGGAGAAGATCGCACCAATGGCGAAGCCGCCGGCGGTCGTCCAGCCCAGCGCCAGACCCAGTGCAAGAAACAGCACTACGCCCACGACACTGATAGTCAGGTACTGGCGATTCATGTAGGCATTGGCGCCTTCCTGAATGGCCTGCGCGATTTCCTGCATGCGCGCATTGCCTGCAGGTTGTTTCAATATCCATTGTGTGGACAGAAGTCCGTAAAGAATGGCGATTACCCCTGAACCTATCGCCAACCACAGTGCCAACTCGTTAGTCATACCGTTCCTCTCCTGATCGTAATCCCCACCCCCGCCGGAAACAGGCCGAGGCAATACTACAAATCTTGGCCCTCTGGCAGCCGTAGCACACCAGCCATCGCTGGAACGCATTTGGGTGCCACAAGTCGGCACGTACGTTCCGGACTGGCTATTGGTAGTCAGAGAGGGTGCGGCTTGCGCACCTTTATCGTTGTTGTATGTGGTGTTGCTCTGTCGGAGTCCCTACTCCGGCCTTGGCCGGCCCCCGTCAGTGGCGCGAATCATACCACAAAATCTGTGTTGAGCCGTTTCGCTACCGGCACTCCCTTGATGCTGACGTACTTCGGTAAGCCATTGAGATATGGAGGGTAATTCTCACCCTTGATGAGTGGCTGCAGGTACCGGCGAGCGGCCTCGGTGATCGAGAAACCGTCGCGACTGATGTAGCGACGGGGCAGCATCTTTTCCTTGTTGGCAATCTTCGCCAGCGGCGCTTCTTCGATGCGCCACCGGTAAGGCTTGTCCGATACCCGTTTGATGACCGGCATCACTGCGGTCTTGCCGGCAAGCGCAAATTTGACGGCTGCCTTGCCGACGGCGTAGGCCTGATCCACGTCGACGGCTGATGCAATGTGCCGCGCCGAACGTTGCAGGTAGTCAGCAATCGCGTAGTGGAATTTGTAGCCTAGTTCGTCCCGGACCATGTTGGCGACCACGGGCGCGACCCCGCCTAGCTGGGCATGGCCAAATGCATCGCGCGTACCCGCTTCGGCGAGGAATTTACCGTCCGCGTAGCGCGCGCCTTCGCTGACGACGATCACGCAATACCCGTACTGTTCGACGCATTGTTTGACGCGTTTGAGAAAAGCTGCGCGTTCAAACGGTATTTCGGGGAAAAGGATGATGTGCGGCGCATCGCCGGGTTCCGAACCTGCCAGGCCAGCGGCCGCGGCAATCCAGCCAGCGTGACGGCCCATGACTTCCATCACGAATACCTTGGTCGAGGTCTTTGCCATCGACAGTACATCCAGCGCGGCTTCGCGGGTTGAAACGGCGATGTACTTGGCGACCGAGCCGAAACCCGGGCAGTTGTCGGTTATCGGCAGGTCATTGTCGACCGTCTTCGGTATGCCGAGGCAGTTCACCGGGTAGCCCATGCGCTTGCTGATCAGCGAGACCTTATGGGCGGTATCCATGGAATCATTGCCGCCGTTGTAAAAGAAATAGCCGATATTGTGAGCGCGAAACACGTCGATCAGGCGTTCGTATTCGGCCCTGTTCTCCTCAATTCCTTTGAGTTTGTAGCGGGCTGAGCCGAAAGCGCCGCCCGGTGTATGGCGCAAGGCCGCGATGGTACGCGCCGGTTCGCGGTTGGTATCGATCATGTCCTCGGTCAACGCGCCGATAATGCCATTGCGGCCGGCGTACACATTGGCAATCTTGTCGCGATTCTCGCGTGCGGTCTCTATGACTCCACATGCGCTGGCATTAATTACGGCGGTTACGCCGCCTGACTGAGCATAAAACGCGTTTTTTCTGGACATAATGACGGGCCTTGAGATAACTCGGAATCGTTGCAAAGGATAGCCGAAACTGCGCGGCGCTTCACGGCTGCAAATCAGTGCCGCGATCCGCGAGCCGACCGACTATCCCGCCGCTATGAATTGACCCGTCCGCGGATTGTGGGTAGCGTATGCCGCCCCTGAAGTGCGCTGCTCCGGCACGACTTCTTCGATTTCGGTCGCGCCCACTGGGCACCGGCGACCATTTTTTTGTTTTCCAGTTCGTCAGAATTAAAAGAGTAGCAGCGAATGCGTATCGTTTTATTGGGTGCGCCCGGTTCGGGCAAAGGCACTCAGGCTCAGAAACTCATGGCCGAGCGTCATGTTCCGCAAATATCCACCGGCGACATATTGCGCGCTGCCGTGGAATCCGGCACTCGTTTCGGCCAGCAGGCAAAGGCCATCATGGAAGCGGGGCAACTGGTATCAGACGAAATCGTGCTGGGTATTATCAGCGAACGATTGCGCGAAGCTGACACCGAAGATGGCTTTATCCTCGATGGCTTTCCGCGGACCCGGCAACAAGCGCTCGATCTAGCCGAGTTGCTGGACGAACTGGGCAAGCCGCTGGATACCGCTGTGCTGATGGACGTTGAATTCGATGTATTGCTCAAGCGGCTGACCGGTCGGCGTACCTGTTCGCTCACAGGTAAACTGCTGAACGTGTATTTCTCATCGCAGGAAGAACTCGATGCGTGCACCAGCAACGGCGGGGAGCTGATACAGCGCGAGGATGACAACGAAGCCACGATCCGTAGCCGGCTTGAAGTGTACCGGGAGCAGACCGAACCGCTGGTCGAGTTCTACCGCAAGCGTGACAAGCTGCAGACCGTGAATGCTAACGGCACTGTCGACGAAGTCTACGCGCGCTTGCTCGAGATTCTTTAGCCGCAGGCGACCGTTAGTCGAGCATGCGACTGAGGTCCGTTCCTATCAGGTCCTGGCGCCAGCCACGAAACACGCGTAGCTCGCGATCCCCGGAGAGTGCCGCCGTCAGTTCGCGACGCGGTGCCAGCACTTCCGCCGGAATGTCAATTTCCCTGGCGCGACTAACTACGGCCTTTTGCAGTTTCTTGAGGAGCGCCTTTTGCTCTTCATCCGGGCGCGACGGCGGCTGGTAGTCGTCGTCACCATCGCGGCATTCGTTGATCATTGCCAGGAGTTCGTCGCCATTGCGTCGCACCATTCCCGGGGAAATATTGTCGATGCTGTTAAGTGCTTCAATTGAACCAGGCTGCCTGCCAGCAATATCCAGCAGCACAGCGTCGCGCAGAATCCACTGCCGCGGTTTGTTGCTTTTTACCGCCCGTTGTTCCCGCCATCTGGCCAACAGGACCGCCGTACGGCGCGCGTGCCCGCGCATGTTTCGTGCACCCTTGACGCGGTCAATCGCGCTGTCGAGATCAATTTGATAAAGAGCTGGGTTGAGGAGATCGGCGCTGTCCTCTTTGGCCCACTCCAGGCGGCCAGCTGCATCCAGTTTTTCGCAGAGTTTCTCGTAAGCCGGCAGCAGGTATATGACATCTTCCGCCGCATACGAGAGTTCGGCCTCTGACAAAGGTCGGCGGCTCCAGTCAGCCCGCGTTTCCGATTTGGCCAGCTCAACGTCGAACAGTTCTTTGACGAGGTTGGCGTAACCCATTTGTGGCGGGTAGCCGAGCAATGCGGCGGCGACTTGCGTGTCAAACAATTCGCCGGGAAGTCGGCCTGCCGATTGCTGGACAACTTCAAGGTCCTGACGGCCCGAATGCAATACCCAGGCAGGTTGCAGGATTGCATCCCAGAACGTTTGCAGGTTGTCTGCTGACAACGGATCCGCGCACCAGTAGTGTCGATCGACAGCAAACTGCACGAGACAGAGTTGTGAGTAATAGGTTTTTTCGCGCATGAATTCGGTGTCTACACCGATCATGCCTGCGCCGTGCAGGGCGTTGCATGCCGGTTCCGGCATGGAGAGTTCTATGTACTGGTAGTCGGCCATCGTTCGCAGCAGGATAATTTCGATTCCACAGACTAACATGCGATGATTTCGTATACGCAATCATGTAATCAAGACGACCGTGCTGCTACTTCTGAAATCCTTCTTCGACATAATCGCACTACGCCGTGGCCCGGAAAGCATTCCGTCGTCAATGTTCGTGCTGACATTTGCCATCGTGTTAATGCTGGCGTCCTCGTACCCGGCGTACCTGATTACAGCCAGCGAAGAGAGCCATTATGCAACGGCATTTTTCGCATACGGCGCGGGCATCCTGTTTTACGCTGCCGTAATCGTTCTTGCCGGGCGGGCAGAGCGCTTGCTGGTCGCTGTTAGCTGCATAATCGCTTGCGGTTCATTGCTCACAATAGTCTTCGCGCTGGAGTTCGCGATATTCGCGCCATTGCTCGGGCGGGTTGAGGCCGGTGCGATCGCGTCAATGATAATTCTCTGGTCGGTCCCGGTTGAAGGTCACATAATGTCGAAATCCATCGGCTGCCACTGGTTGCTCGGGCTCCTGATCGCGATCGCCTCGCTCGTCACGCAGATTGGCGTACAGGCAATGTTGGGTGGCAGCTAAAGGCTGGATCAATGCACATTCACATACTAGGAATCTGCGGCACATTCATGGGTGGCGTCGCTGCGCTTGCGCGTGCCGCCGGACACCGGGTAACGGGCAGCGACGCGAACGTTTACCCGCCGATGAGCACCCAGCTTGAGTCACTGGGTATCGATATTCATGAGGGCTACAGCGCTGATGCACTGACTGATGCTCCTGATTGCGTCGTGATCGGCAATGCGCTCAGTCGTGGCAACCCGGCCGTCGAAGCCGTGCTCAATCGTGGGCTGCCGTATATGTCGGGGCCGGAGTGGCTGGAGAAATTCGTGTTGCGTGGCCGTCACGTCATGGCAGTGGCAGGGACGCACGGAAAGACCACAACGTCGAGTATGCTGGCGTGGATACTCGAAGATGCCGGTTTGTCACCGGGCTTTTTGATTGGCGGCATACCGGCCAATTTCGGCCGTTCGGCTCGCTATGGCGAGGCGCCGTATTTCGTTGTCGAAGCCGATGAATACGACACGGCGTTTTTCGACAAACGTGCAAAGTTTGTTCACTACCGGCCGCGGACCCTCGTGCTTAACAATATGGAGTACGACCACGCCGATATTTACCCTGATCTTGACGCGATAATCTGGCAGTTCCATCAACTCATGCGTACCGTGCCCGGCAATGGCCGGGTTGTGTTCAATGCGGCGGACGCAAACCTGCGACGCATGCTGGACAAAGGGTGCTGGAGCTCAAGTGAAAGCTTCAGCCTGGAACCTGGTGCAGACTGGCACGCGGAATTCAGTGACGCGACGGGCCGTAAATTCGTAGCCTCGCACGGCGATGAAGCGGCGGAGGCCGGCTGGCAGTTGGCCGGCGCCTACAACCTGGAAAACGCACTTGCCGCCATCGCTGCTGCGCACTCGGCGGGCGTGTCTGTGGCCCAGGCGGTGGCAGCTTTGTCACGATTCAGCGGGGTTAAACGCCGGCTGGAGCGCACGGCGGAAGTTGCAGGCGTTTTCGTCTACGACGACTTTGCGCACCACCCGACCGCCATTCGGCGCACGATCGATGGGATGAAAACGCGTTACCCGGGTGAGCGCCTGTTCGTGGCGCTGGAGCCGCGTTCCAACACCATGAAGCTCGGAGTGCATGATGAGGCGCTGGTTGCGGCACTCGCGGCGGCAGACCACGTCGCGGTCTTTCGTCCGGAGGGTGTCAGTGCGGGCTTCGATTCCGCGCTGGCAGGCTTGGGTGAGCAGGTGGCGATCTATCGACAATATGATGCAATGATCGCCGGTCTGAAGTCGCGTCTGCGCCCCGGTGACCATATGGTATTCATGAGCAATGGTGGCTTTGGTGCTGTGCGGCAGAAGCTGACGGCTGCTCTGGACGCACCCACCTGAAACGGCAAATACAGAACAGCTGCCGGCAACTATACTGAGGGCGAGCGAGTCTCGCGCCAAGGTAGTCCAATGCAGATTCCACTGTTTCCATTGCACACCGTCCTGTACCCCGAGGGTCCTCTGCCGCTGCGCATCTTCGAGCCCCGGTACCTGGACATGATCAGCCAATGTCTGCGCGAGGGAACGCCGTTTGGCGTTGTGCAGATCCGCGCCGGTAGCGAGACAGGCCCTGCCTCGACATTCGATATCGGTACGCTTGCCGAGGTGAGTGACTGGTACCAGGGGAGTGACGGCATACTCGGCATAACCGCGCTAGGCTCCGAACGGTTCGTGCTGCAATCCCGGGAGCGGCAGCCGGACGGGTTGCTGCGCGGTGAAGTGCAATTGCTGCCAGCGACCACGTCGTGTCCTTTGCCGGAGGAATTCTTGTCGCTGGCGCAGATACTGGACAGCGTACTGACTGACCTTGGTCGCTTGTACGTCGATCTGCCGCGCCGTTATGAGGACGCGGTTTGGGTTGGCTACCGGTTTGCGGAAATCCTGCCCTTTAGCGCTCAGCAAAAACAGGATTGCCTCGAGATGACGGATCCCCTGCAGCGCCTGCAACTGGTCCGCACCGTGTTACGCGACGCTCGTGACGTTGAGCTTGTCTGAAACCCGCCCTGCACTCAGGCCAGTGTCGGTATAACAGCCTCGGCCGCCTCCAGAGTGCGTGATATTTCCGCGTCGCCATGTGCGGCAGAGACGAAGCCTGCTTCGAAGGCGGAGGGTGCGAAATAGACCTGACGTTCGAGCATCCCGTGAAAAAAGCGCCGGAAACGATCGACGTCGGCGGCGGCAACCTGCGCGTAGGTTCGTACGGGGGCATCGTCGCTAAACACAATGCCGAACATGCCACCCGTGGACTCGCAGGCGAGCGGTATGCCCGCGCGGGATGCGATATCGGCCAGGCCGTTGACGAGTGTGCGGGTCTTTTCCGTCAGCGCTGTATAAAAACCCTTCTGCTCAAGCAGCGTCAAGGTGGCCAATCCGGCGGCCATGGCCAGCGGATTGCCAGACAAGGTACCCGCCTGATAAACCGGACCGTCCGGCGCAAGGCTGTTCATGACCTCGGCACGGCCGCCAAACGCGGCAGCCGGCATGCCGCCGCCGACTATCTTTCCGAGCGTGGTCAGGTCGGGCGTGATGCCGTACAGGGCCTGCGCGCCACCGCGGGCGACGCGGAAGCCGGTCATCACCTCATCCAGGATCAGCAGTGCGCCGGCCTCGCTGCATTGCTCCCTCAGGGTCTCCAGAAAACCGTCGACCGGCAACACCATATTCATGTTGCCGGCGATCGGTTCAACGATGACGCAGGCGATTTGGTCGCCGATTTCTGCAAATGCCTTGATGACGGCGGCACTGTCATTGTAGGGCAGCGTCACGGTGTGTTGTGCCAGCCCTGCGGGAACGCCCGGCGAGCTCGGTACACCCAGTGTCAGCGCACCCGAGCCGGCCTTGATCAACAGTGAGTCAGAGTGTCCGTGGTAGCAGCCTTCAAACTTTATGATCTTGTCTCTGCCGGTGTGGCCACGTGCCAGACGAATGGCACTCATGGTTGCTTCAGTGCCTGAACTGACCATTCGTATCTTCTCGATTGATGGCATCAGCTCGCACACTTTGCGCGCAAGTTGCGTTTCCAGAACGCAGGGCGCGCCGAAACTCAGACCATTGGCTGCGGTTTCGGTGACAGCGGCGATAACCTCGGGGTGTGCATGCCCAAGAATCATCGGTCCCCACGAACCAACGTAGTCGATCAGTTGCTGACCGTCTTCTGTTTCCAGCCAGGCACCGTGCGCACGCCGCATAAATACCGGTTCGCCGCCAACGCTTGCGAAGGCGCGCACGGGTGAATTTACTCCACCGGCAATGTACTTCCTGGCGTCGGCAAACAATGTCATGGTATTCCTCGATTAGCGATTGGGTGAGCAGGGCACGCATGCTACCGGAGCACGGCAGGTGGCGGAAGTCCGTGCAGCGCGCAATGGTTGACAAGCAAGTGATGATCGCGACAAAGTCACGGCCCTATGAAGACCTACATGTGCCTTATCTGCGGCTACCTCTACAGCGAAGAAGAGGGTGACCCTGAATCCGGAATTCCAGCGGGAACGCGTTGGGACGATGTGCCGCTGTCGTGGCGATGCCCCGATTGCGGTGCCGGCAAAGAAGATTTTGAAATGATCGAGGTGTAGCGGTAGCTGCGATTACTGCAGATCGGACTGCGCGAGCTGTTTGGCCGCGTGTCCGCGCTGCCGCAGTAATTCTGGTACGCCGTCCTGTCCCACCAGGTGCAGTGCGCCGACGATGATCAGGTAGTCGTCACTGTCCTCAAGCAATAATTCAATCTGCTTGACCCAGTTCTTATTGCGGGCGACAACCAGTTCCTCGTACAGGACCGGTTGTGCCTGCATGTCTTGCAGAATATTCGCTTCAAGTGTTGCGATATCACCGTTGCGCCAGGCCGCGATCAGCATATCCATTTGTGCCTGAATCTCGAGTCCTTCTTCAAGCGTTTGCAAGAGCAGCGCGCGCTGCACAGCAACCGGCAAGCCGTCCAGCAATTCCAGTTGCTGCCGCATTGTCTCCAGACCCAAAATTTCCTTCTGGTCCGCAATGGCCCGTTCCATCAGGTGATTCTCGACGCCGAACGCGGGATCAAAGCCAATGCGTGTCAGCATCAATTGTTCGATGGTGATTGCGGCCAGCCACGGCTCTGTTTGCGCAAGCAGCTCCAGGGGTATGGAGGCTTTGGCTGCCAGTGTCGATGCCCGCGCGTAACTCTCAGCGCCAAGCAGGACCGCCAGGCTGCTGCCCGCCGCGGCAAGACCCAGTTCACTCGCCAGCGATTGCGCAGCGGCTGTATCCAGATCGTCCATGTCGAGTTCCATGACCAGCGTCTCGGCATCCGCGTATGCTTCGTAAATTCCGGCAGGCAGCGGGTAGTCCGATGGTCGCAACAAATGCACGGAGCCGAGCAGGTACACGCGATTGCTGTCGCCGTCGATACGCCACATGGGCAGTTTGCTGTCGTCGCCAAAGGCCGGTGCGATTATCAAGAGACCGAATACGAGCACCAGCAACTTCGCTAACGGCGTTCTGCGCTGCAGTAATATCATGCATCTACCCAGATCAATTCGGATTCGATGGTTCCGTCGGCCTGTAGTTCAACACGGCGGTAGGCCGGTGGTCGGTCGTCCAGCGCGAAGTCGTCGCTGCCGGGAAGAAATTGCCGGCAGGTGGACGGTGTCCCAATGATGCGCAGTCCATTGTGATCGGTTTCAAATGCCTGGTGTACATGTCCGAACAGGCAGCCGCGCACTTTGCCCATGGCCGAGAGTGCCGTCAGGAGTTCATCGCTATTGTCGAGGCCGACGCCGTCCAGCCACTTGCTGCCAACCGGCAAGGGAGGATGATGCAGGCAGACGAGTACATGTTCCGCCGTGGACTCGGCAACGAGGGTGCCGAGCCTGTCGATTTCCTGCGGCGCAACATGCCCGCCGGCGCTCTTTGTCTTGCAGGAGTCTATGCCGGCGACCAGCCACTGATCGTGCTGAAAGCTGCCGCAGTAGTGAAAGGGCTCTGCGGTAAGCGCTTCCTGCATGAAGTCGCGTACGTCGTGGTTGCCAGGCACGCAATGTACCGGCAAGCCGAGGGAAGAGAAATGTTCACGAAAACGAACGTAGGCGTCCCGGCTGTCGTCCTGTATGAGGTCGCCGGTCATCGCAATCATGTCCGCGGACCAGCCGGACGTGCGTACGTGATTCAGGACGGCGGCGAGTGTGTCGTGGGTGACAGAGCCACGCAAACTTGCCGCCGGATCAGCGAACAAGTGCGGGTCTGTGATTTGCAGGACCCTGACGGCATGTCTGGATGATTGATTAACGGCAGGTCTCGCTGAGCGCGGAAGGCGCGGACGTCAGCATGATAGCCTGCACTGGAAAGGCAGGCCAGTTCCCGAAAGAGAACTGGCCTGCTGCTTGGCGCGCTTAGTAGCGGTAGTGCTCCGGCTTGAACGGGCCGTCCTGATTTACGCCAATGTATTTGGCTTGCTCGTCAGTCAGCTCGGTCAGGTTTGCGCCGATACGAGCCAGGTGCAGCCGCGCAACTTTTTCATCCAGGTGCTTCGGCAGTACGTACACTTCATTTTTGTAATCGTCGGCATTTGCCCACAATTCCATCTGTGCCAGTACCTGGTTGGTGAACGAGTTCGACATGACGAAACTCGGGTGCCCGGTACCGCAACCGAGATTCACGAGCCGGCCTTCGGCGAGCAGGATGATGCGCTTGCCATTCGGGAAGATGATGTGATCAACCTGCGGCTTGATGTTTTCCCAGTCGAATTTCTTCAGGTAGGCAACGTCTATCTCGTTGTCGAAATGGCCGATGTTGCAGATGATCGCCTGGTCTTTCATGCGCTCCATTTGCGGGCCGGTGAGGATGTGGTAGTTGCCGGTTGCAGTGACGACGATGTCGACCTGATCAACGACGTCGTCAAGCTTGACGACCCGGTAACCTTCCATGGCGGCCTGCAAGGCACAGATCGGATCGATTTCCGTAATCCAGACTGTCGCGCCCAGTCCGCGCAGCGACTGTGCTGAACCTTTGCCGACGTCTCCATAGCCGCATACGAGTGCGACTTTGCCGGCGATCATCACGTCGGTTGCACGCTTGATGCCATCGACCAGTGACTCGCGACAGCCGTAGAGATTGTCGAACTTGGACTTCGTCACAGAGTCATTGACGTTGAACGACGGGCACGCAAGGCTGCCGTCTTTCTGCATGTCATAAAGGCGCTTGACGCCGGTCGTGGTTTCTTCTGACAAGCCACGCACACCCTTCATGATTTCCGGGTACTTGTCGTGCATGAGCTGGGTCAGGTCACCGCCATCGTCCAGCAACATGTTCGGCTGCCAGCCGTCCGGTCCGTTGATGGTCTGTTCGACGCACCACCAGTACTCGTCTTCCGTTTCTCCTTTCCAGGCGAACACGGGGACGCCGCTGGCAGCGATCGCTGCGGCCGCATGGTCCTGAGTTGAGAATATGTTGCAGGATGACCAGCGTACTTCGGCGCCGAGCGCTGTCAGTGTTTCGATCAGAACGGCTGTCTGGATTGTCATGTGCAGACAACCAGCAATACGTGCGCCTTTCAACGGTTGTTGCGCGCCAAACTCTTCGCGCAATGCCATCAAGCCCGGCATTTCAGTTTCCGCAATGGCGATTTCCTTGCGGCCCCAGGCAGCGCCCGAGATGTCAGCGACTTTGTAGTCCTGATTCTGGATGGCAACAGCTTCGCTGCTCATGAAACTCTCCTAGTTAATTCGTGCAATTTTGTACAAAGGGGTAAGTGCAGTCAGCTTCAGGCTGCTGCAGCGCCGCGCAGTGCGTCGGCGCGGTCCGTGCGCTCCCAGCTAAGGTCCAGATCTTCCCGGCCAAAGTGACCGTAAGCGGCCGTCGGCTGGTAGATGGGCTTGATCAGGTCGAGCATTTTCAGAATGCCGTAGGGACGCAGGTCAAAGTGCTCTCGCACCAGGGCGGTCAGTTTGTCTTCACTGACTTTGCCTGTACCGAATGTGTGTACGCTGATTGAGGTGGGTTCGGCCACACCAATGGCGTAGGAAACCTGAATCTCACAGCGCTCGGCGAGGCCTGCGGCGACGATATTCTTGGCCACGTAACGGCACGCGTACGCGGCCGAACGGTCGACTTTCGATGGGTCTTTACCCGAGAACGCGCCACCACCGTGCCGGGCTGAGCCGCCGTAGGTGTCCACAATGATCTTGCGGCCGGTGAGTCCACAGTCACCCATCGGCCCGCCAATTTCGAAGCGACCGGTCGGGTTGATGTGATACTTCGTATCGTTGCTCAGCCATTCGGCAGGAATGACCGGTTTGATGATTTCTTCCATGATGCCGTCGCGCAAATCTTTCATGCTGATATCGGCATGGTGTTGCGATGACAGAACCACGGCATCAATCGATACTGGCTTGTTGTTCTCGTAGCGGAACGTGACCTGGCTCTTGGCGTCGGGACGCAGCCACGGCAAGGTGCCGTTCTTGCGAACTTCGGCCTGACGACGTACCAGTCGGTGCGCGAAAGTGACCGGAGCCGGCATCAGCACGTCGGTTTCGTTGGTGGCGTAACCGAACATGAGGCCCTGGTCGCCGGCGCCCTGAGACTCCGGATCGCCACGGTCAACGCCCTGTGCGATGTCGGGTGATTGCTTGCCCAGCGCATTGATCACGGCACATGACGCGCCGTCGAAGCCCATGCTCGAGTCGGTATAACCTATACCGATCACGGTTTTGCGCACGAGTTCTTCAATATCCACCCAGGCAGTGGTGGTAACTTCGCCAGCGACCATGACCATGCCGGTCTTGACCAGCGTTTCACAGGCGACACGCGCCGACTTGTCCTGCTCCAGTATGGCATCGAGCACCGCGTCGGAGATTTGGTCGGAAATCTTGTCCGGATGCCCCTCGGACACCGATTCTGAGGTAAACAGGAAGGATTGGGTCATTGAACTCACATTATCTTGAAAAAACCGGGCGCGATTGTACCCCAGCTGGTTCCAGAGGTACCACGAACGATTTGTAACTCACTGTATCCGTTGCCAGGCAGCACGATGCAGGCGATGCTCGCTTGCGACCCATGAGTTAAACAGGGAAAATGCGCCAGCCCGTTTTGCCGCGCCAGTCGCAGAATTAACCATAACGCCGGATCGTCGGCCAAACTCAGAGTCCAATGCCACTAGAAACCAGCCCTCGGAACGTTGCGCGCCCAGCGCGACGTGACCTCGCAAACGCTATTCGCGCCCTCAGTATGGACGCCGTGCAAGCGGCCAATTCCGGCCATCCCGGTGCCCCTATGGGCATGGCGGACATCGCGGAGGTCCTTTGGAATGACTATCTGCGGCACAACCCCGCAAACCCGGAATGGGTCGATCGCGACCGTTTTGTCCTGTCAAACGGGCACGGGTCGATGTTGCTGTACAGCCTTCTGCACCTGACGGGCTACCCGTTGAGCATGGATGAAATCCGCAATTTCCGGCAGTTCGGCTACCGAACAGCCGGTCATCCGGAGCGCGAAGCAGAGCTCGGCATCGAAACCACGACGGGGCCGCTGGGGCAGGGCATCAGTAATGCGGTTGGCATGGCGCTGGCCGAGAAAATGCTGGCCGCCGAGTTCAATCGACCGGGATTCGAGATCGTCGATCACAAGACATGGGTATTCACCGGCGACGGTTGCCTGATGGAAGGTATTTCCCACGAAGTCTGTTCACTCGCCGGAACATTGAAGCTTGGCAAGCTTATTTGCCTGTATGACGACAACGGCATTTCCATTGATGGCGAGGTGGCGGCCTGGTTCTCGGACGATACGGCTGCGCGTTTTCGCGCATATGGCTGGCAAGTCATCGACAATGTCGATGGTCACGACAGCGACGCGCTCAACGCGGCCATCGCCGAAGCCGTGGCTGACGAAGAGCGGCCCACAATCATCTGCTGCAAGACTGTTATCGGCTTTGGTTCACCGAACAAGCAGGGCACAGCCAGCACGCACGGCGCGCCGCTCGGTGCCGACGAAATCGCGGCGACCCGTGAAGCGCTGGGCTGGCAATACCCGCCGTTCGAAATCCCGCAAGAAATTGCCAACGCGTGGGATGGACGGGACAAAGGCGCGGCGAGCGAACAGGCCTGGAATGACCTGTTTGCGCGCTACGAACTGGAGTTTCCGGAGCTGGCGGCAGAGTTCTTGCGCCGTAAACACGGTGCATTGCCGGAATCGTGGAATGAATTCGCCGCTGGCAAGATCGCTGAGATCGACACCGCAGGGGCCAAAATGGCGACACGCCAGGCGTCTTTGCTGGCGCTGAACGCGTTCGCTCCCGCGTTGCCGGAACTGATCGGCGGCTCTGCCGACCTGACAGGCTCCAACCTGACCAAGCACGACGGTTCGAGACCGGTGAGCGGCGACGACGCGTCTGGTAACTACCTGTATTTCGGCGTACGTGAATTCGGCATGTCTGCGATATGCAATGGCATGGCGTTGCACGGTAGTTTTATCCCCTATTCGGGCACCTTCCTGACGTTCTCCGACTACGCGCGCAACGCCCTGCGGATGGCGGCATTGATGGAGCTGCAGAATATTTTCGTCTACACGCACGATTCCATTGGTCTGGGCGAAGACGGCCCGACGCACCAGCCAGTTGAGCACGTCGCCAGTCTGCGGATCATGCCGAATATGCGCGTGTGGCGGCCGTGTGACACGGTCGAGACCGCCGTTGCATGGCGAGATGCAATAGAACGCCGCAACGGCCCTGTGAGCCTGGTCCTGACACGACAGGGTTTGCCGCATCAAGCGCGCAGTGTTGCGCAACGCGACAACATCGCTCGTGGCGGCTATGTTCTGCGCGACTCGGATGGCACGCCGGAGCTCATTTTGATCGCAACCGGTTCGGAAGTGGCGCTCGCGGTGGAATCCGCCGCTGTACTCAGCGACAGTGGCGTGAAGGTCCGGGTGGTTTCGATGCCGTGCGTGGAGTTGTTTGACCAGCAAACAGCGGATTACCGTGAAAGCGTTTTGCCGGCTGCTGTTTCCGCCCGCGTCGCGATCGAAGCTGGCGTTACCGAGGGTTGGTGGCGATTCGTTGGTACCTCGGGCCGCGTAGTCGGTATGGATACGTTTGGCCAATCGGCACCGGCCGAAAAATTGTTTGAGCATTACGGATTCAGCGTCGACAACGTCGTCTCGGTTACCCGGGAATTGCTGGACTGACACTGACACAACCGGGTCCGCGTGGCGGGCCGGGCAATTGATACAGACAGGGAGACTTCAATGACCATCAAGATCGGAATTAACGGCTATGGCCGTATCGGCCGCAACATCCTGCGTGCGCTGTACGAGGGCGAATTGCGCAAGGAAATCGAGATTGTTGCCGTAAACGATCTTGGTGATGCAAAGACCAACGCGCATCTGACGCGTCGCGACACGGCGCATGGGCGTTTCCCCGGCACTGTTGAGGTCGATGGCGACTACATGATCGTCAATGGCGACCGGATCCGGGTGCTGGCAGAACGCGATCCGGCTAAATTGCCCTGGGGCGAACTTGGTGTGGATATCGTACTGGAGTCCACGGGCTTTTTTGCGTCAAAGGAAAAGGCGTCGGCACATTTGAAGGGCGGTGCCAAGAAAGTCATTGTTTCGGCGCCGGCCGGAACCGAAGTTGATGCAACCGTCGTTTACGGCGTGAATCACCATACGCTGAAGGCATCGCACACGGTTATTTCCAATGCGTCGTGCACGACCAACTGCCTGGCACCGCTGGTCAAGCCGCTGCACGAAAAAATCGGCGTGAAACATGGCTTGATGACCACCATTCACGCGTACACGAATGACCAGGTACTGACGGACGTCTACCATTCGGACTTGCGTCGGGCGCGCTCCGCGACGATGTCGCAGATCCCGACGAAGACCGGTGCGGCAGTGGCCGTCGGCATGGTCCTGCCGGAACTCGATGGGCGACTGGACGGTTTCTCCATGCGCGTACCAACTATCAATGTGTCGGCGGTGGATCTCACCTTCGTTGCCAATCGCGATACTACGGCCGAGGAAATTCACAGCATCATGAAAGAAGCGAGCGAAGGCGAGCTGAAGGGCGTTTTGGCCTACACGGACGAACCGCTGGTGTCGATCGACTTCAATCACGATCCCGCCTCGTCAACCTATGACGCCGGGCATACCAAGGTGATGGGCGGCAATTTCGTCAAGGTGCTGGCCTGGTACGACAATGAATGGGGTTTCTCGAACCGCATGCTCGATACCACGCTGGCGCTGGCCAACGCCAAATAAGTCTCTGGCAACGCCCGCTGCTTGCGGCGGGCGTTTCGCCACACCGGGCAGTTACCAATGTTAAAAATGACCGAGCTGGATCTTGCCGGCAAACGCGTATTGATTCGTGAAGACCTGAACGTCCCTCTCGCTGCAGGCAAGGTGACGAGTGCGGCCAGGCTGGAGGCGGCGCTGCCGACGGTTAAGGCTGCTTTGCAGGCCGGGGCCGCGGTCATCCTGGTGTCGCACCTGGGGCGTCCGGAAGAAGGCAAGCCGGACGCGAAGCTTTCGCTGGCGCCTGTTGCCGATTGGCTGAGTGCTGCGCTCGGTACTGACGTGCCATTGATCGCTGATTGGAGTGCGGGCGTGAACGTCGCTCCCGGATCGGTCGTGTTGCTCGAGAACATTCGGTTCGTGGTGGGTGAGAAAGCCTGCAGCGATGAGCTGTCGCAGCGGCTGGCGAATTTATGCGATGTGTTTGTCATGGACGCATTCGGTACTGCGCACCGCGCACAGGCCAGCACCTATGGTGTCGCGAAGTTCGCGCCGATCGCCTGCGCCGGCCCGCTACTGGCAGCGGAACTGGCGGCGCTCGGCAAGGCACTTGATAACCCGGCCCGACCGTTTGTCGCCATTGTTGGCGGTTCCAAAGTGTCTACCAAGTTGACCGTGCTGGACGCGCTGGCCGGCATCGTTGACCAGTTGATCGTGGGTGGCGGGATTGCCAATACCTTCATCGCCGCAGAAGGCCACCCGGTCGGCAAGTCGTTACACGAGGCAGACATGCTGGATACGGCAAAGTCCCTGATCGCGTCCGGTGACGGCCGTGCGGTCGTGCCATTGCCTGTCGATGTTGTGGTCGCAAAGGAGTTTGCGAGTACCGCCACGGCGACGGTGAAGGCCTTGGCTGATGTTGCAGACGATGACCTGATTCTGGACATAGGGCCGCGTACCGCCCGGCAGTTCGCAGATTTGCTGGCGAACGCCGGCACAATCATCTGGAATGGCCCGGTCGGCGTGTTCGAGTTCGACCAGTTCGGCGACGGCACGCGGGCGATTGCAGAGGCCTGTGCGGCCAGTGACGCGTTCTCGGTTGCCGGCGGCGGTGACACGCTGGCGGCCATCGACAAGTACGGTGTCGCGGACAACATTTCATACATATCGACAGGCGGCGGCGCCTTTCTGGAGTTCGTCGAAGGCAAGGTGCTGCCGGCGGTGGACATTCTCGAAAAGCGGGCCGCGGATTAGACTATAGCGGGCGACGGCCAGCAGCACGGCTACTGCGCCTGGCACCGAATTCGCTCCGGCCCGTTGTACGACCCGCGCTGGCCGTCATTCAAGCAAGGTTCGCAAGCCGCGCTTTAACTGCCCGATTCGGCGGCCCACGCCGTTGCGGACCGCGTTGCTAACTCTCACGACGGTAAGACCCGCACCCTTGCAGGCGAATGACGGCCGGCACGCTCCCGATGTGGCAGCGCACAAATTCGGTGCGGAGAGACAACCGTCGTAGTGTTTGCCGCCTGGCCGGGCCCTGCAAAAATCTGCAGATGTAGCAATACGAAGTCATTGTTCGTATGCAATAATCGCCGCCATGCTGAAACGAACCAAAATTGTAGCGACCCTCGGGCCGGCTACCGATGATCCGGCTGTTTTGATCGCAATGATCAAAGCGGGTGTCGATGTAGTGCGCATCAACTTCTCCCACGGAGTTGCGGCTGAACACCGGCGGCGTACCGAAGCATTAAGAGAAGCGGCACGTGCCTGTGGCCGGGAAATCGGCGTCATGGGCGATTTGCAAGGTCCGAAGATTCGTATCCGACGTTTCCGTGAAGGCGCCGTGATGCTGAAGCCAGGTGCCGAATTCTTTCTCGATTCAACGCTGGGCGGCGATGACGGCGACGAACACGGTGTCAGTGTGGCTTACGACGACCTGCACGTAGACATCTCCGAGGGCGATACCTTGCTGCTGAATGATGGGCAGATTACGCTCAAAGTCGTTCGGGTCGACGGTACGCGGATTCGCACCATAGTGGAATTCGGCGGCGAGTTGTCTGACCACAAAGGTATCAACCGACAGGGCGGTGGTTTGTCGGCAGCGGCACTCACCAGCGAAGACCGGGCCAACATTCGAACAGCCGCTGAGCTGGAGATGGACTTTCTGGCAGTGTCGTTCGTGCGCAGTGCGGCCGATGTTCGCGAGGCACGCCGCTTATTCCGGGACGCCGGCGGCCACGGCATGATCGTTGCCAAAATTGAACGCGCGGAAGCGGTTGAACGCATTGAATCCATTATCGACGCGGCGGACGTCATTATGGTTGCCCGTGGAGATCTCGGCGTCGAAATGGGTTACGCCGAATTGCCTGGAATGCAAAAGCGGATCATCCGGCGCACACGACACATGAACAAAGTGGTCATCACAGCAACGCAGATGATGGAGTCGATGATCAATAGTCCGATTCCTACCCGTGCGGAAGTGTCGGACGTTGCCAACGCTGTTATGGATGGCAGTGATGCGGTAATGCTGTCTGCCGAGACCGCCGTAGGGGATTACCCGGTGGAAGCGATCAAGGCCATGGCCAGCGTTTGCATTGGTGCCGAGAAACATACCCTGGCGCGGGGCCGTACGTCGCATCGTCTTGATGACCAGTTTCAGGCTGTTGACGAGGCTATCGCGATGGCCGTCATGTACACGGCAAATCACATGGCCGTCAAAGCGATCATCGCATTGACAGAATCCGGGTCAACCACGCTGTGGATGTCGCGTATTCGATCGGACATTCCTATTTATGCATTCACGCCGCATATCGCTACGCGCCGGCGGGTAACCATGTACCGTGGCGTGTATCCGGTCGAATTCAATATAGAACACACGGAAATTCTCGAGCTGTACCGCGATATATTCGCAACCTTATTGTCGAACAAGTTGGTTGTCGAAAACGACCTGGTATTGTTCACCAAAGGTGACCTGAGCGGCGTTTCGGGAAGCACGAACTCAATGAAGATTATTCGGGTTACGTCGTCGCTATGACGGCCATCGACTGATCGTGCGGCGGGCAACGCGCTGGCTGTTGCGTCTGGCCGGTGTCCTTGCCGGATTGGGCATCATCAGTCTGTTTGTCGTCTGGCAGATGCTGCGTGGCAGCCTCCCCGATCTTGATGGTGAACTTGCAGTTCCCGTCATCAGTCAGCCGGCAAGTATCGAGCGCGATGCGGCCGGCATACCCACCATCCGGGCCAGCAACCGTCGTGACCTCGCGTTCGCAACCGGTTACGTACACGGACAAGACCGCTTTTTTCAAATGGATTTGTCCCGCCGCAGTGCGGCTGGTGAATTGGCCGGGTTGGTGGGCCGCGTTGCCCTTGCCAGAGACAAGCGCCATCGCCTGCATCGTTTTCGTGCGCGGGCAAAGCAAGTGCTGGCCACCGTCGACGATGAACACCGTGCGCTGCTCGACGCTTATGCCGAGGGAGTTAATTCGGCGCTGGGGGCCATGTCAGCCCGGCCGTTCGAGTACCTGGTATTGCGCAGCAAGCCGGAGCCCTGGCAGGCCGAAGACTGTTTGCTGGTTCTTTATGCGATGTTCCTCGACCTGAATGACTCGCGGGCGGACCGCGATGTGGAAATGTCGCTGGTTGCGCGCGCTGTGCCGCCGGACGTTTTTGCCTGGCTCTATCCGTCGGGCAGTCGTTGGGATGCGCCACTGGTCGGTTCAGCGAGCAGCGAGCCACCGATTCCCGGTCCGGAGCAGTTCGATCTGCGTGAATACAAGGCGCGCCTGACCGCTGCCCGTTTGCCTGTTCCGGAAATGCTGCCCGGCAGCAACAACTGGGCCGTGGCGGGTCAGCTGACGGCCGACGGCCGGGCCATTGTTGCCAATGACATGCACCTGGGATTGCGCGCGCCTGGCATCTTCTATCGTGCTCGCTTCCTGCAGGATGGGCAGGCGGCCATTGACGTGAACGGTGTGACCTTGCCCGGCACTCCGGTCATGGTCGCGGGCAGCAACGGCACAGTTGCCTGGGGCTTTACGAACAGCAACGGCGACTGGTCCGACGCTGTCATCGTTCGACCGGGCAGAACCTCGAACGTGTATTTGTCGCCAGACGGTGAGCGTTATTTTGAGACTTACCGTGAGTCCATCAAGGTTCGTGGCGAGCGCAGCGAAGAAATCATTGTGCGCGAAACGATCTGGGGTCCGGTTCGTGACGACCTGGTTCACCCTGACGGCGAAATCGCCGTAAGCTGGATCGCGCATGCGCCACAGGCTGTGAACGTCGCGCAACTGCGTCTCGAAACCGCGGGCAGCGTGGACGAAGCACTGTCTATCGCCAATCGTATGGGCATTCCCCCGCAGAACTTCATGACCGGCGATGCCGCAGGCAATATTGGCTGGACTATCGCAGGGCAAGTGCCGATACGCGGCAATGTTGACGGTCGCCTGCCCGTGGACGGCAGCACGTACCAAGGCATCGACGGCTGGTTGCCGGCAGAGCAATACCCGCGCGTGGTGAATCCGACTGATGGCCGCTTGTGGACTGCCAACTCGCGGGTTGCGGATGGCGACGCGTTGGCGAAGCTCGGAGACGGTGGCTACGCGTTGGGTGCCCGTAGCCAACAGATTCGCGACGGCTTGCGCTCGGTAGACCGATTTACCGCGCCGGACATGCTGGGCATACAGCTGGATGACCGCGCCTTGTTCCTTGAGCACTGGCGGGAACTCCTGCTGACCTTGCTCGATGACAACGCGATCAGCGGCAAGCCACAACGCGCGCAGTATCGTCTGTTGCTGGAAAACTGGGTACCGCATGCGTCCGTGGAGTCGGTCGGCTACCGACTGGTTCGGACATTCCGCGATGACGTTCATGGCAAGGTTTTCGAAATGTTGATGACGCCCGTGCGGGCCCGCTATCCGCACGAAGTTGCACTCCGGCCGAGCCGACAATTCGAAGCGCCATTGTGGGCGCTGGTGAGTGAGCGACCGGCGCATATGCTGACCGCTAACTTCGCGAGCTGGGACGAGCTGCTGCTGACGACGCTCGACCAGGTCATCGAAAAACTGGAAGCCCTGCCAGGGGGGCTGGCGCAACGTACCTGGGGTGAACGCAATACGGCAGCGATCAGGCACCCGTTGAGCGGTGCTTTGCCGTGGGTGTCCCGTTGGCTGGACATGCCGCGCGACCCGCTGCCCGGCGGACGAGACATGCCGCGGGTTCAGGGGCCGGCGTTCGGCGCATCGGAACGGTTTGCGGTTGCGCCGGGTGCCGAGGCTGATGGCTACCTGCACCTTCCGGGCGGGCCAAGCGGCCACCCGTTATCGCCGTATTACCGGCGCGGACACGCAGACTGGGTTGTTGGCACAGCTTCGCCTTTTCTGCCCGGAGCGGCGCAACACCAGCTCCGTCTCTTGCCTCAATAGCCACTGGCGGTGGCCTGTACGACAGTCGCTTGCCGGTGGTACTGTTCGCGGTCATGCATTTCCCAATGGACGATCGATGAGCCAGAAAAAATTTACCGGAACGGATTCCTATATCGCCACGGACGATCTGATGATGGCGGTCAATGCCGCTGTCACGCTTCAGCGCCCGATACTCATTAAAGGCGAGCCGGGCACCGGCAAGACTCAGCTCGCCATAGAGGTGGCGGCTGCTCTGGATCGGCCATTGTACGAATGGCACATCAAGTCGACGACGAAAGCACAGCAGGGCCTTTACGAATATGACGCGGTCGCGCGTCTGCGTGACTCGCAGCTTGGGGACAATCGGGTCCACGATATCGCGAACTACATTGTGCGCGGCAAAATCTGGGAGGCTTTCGACTCCGAAAAACAGCCAGTGTTGCTGATCGACGAAATCGACAAAGCGGATATCGAGTTTCCGAATGACCTGTTACAGGAACTCGATCGTATGGAGTTCTACGTTTATGAAACGCAGAAGCTGGTAAAAGCGACTCATCGCCCGATCATCATGATCACCAGCAACAATGAGAAAGAACTGCCTGACGCTTTCCTGCGTCGTTGCTTTTTTCACTATATCCAGTTTCCGGACAAAGACACGATGGCGAAGATAGTCGATGTGCATTTCCCCGGACTGAAAAAAGATCTCCTGAAGGAAGCACTGGAAGCCTTTTATAAATTGCGCGATGTGCCGGGCCTGAAGAAGAAACCTTCGACCTCGGAGCTGCTCGACTGGATCAAGCTGCTGCTGGCGGAAGACATTTCACCGGAAGTGTTGCGAAACAGTGATGCGGGGCGTGCGATCCCGCCGCTGTACGGTGCTTTGCTGAAAAACGAGCAGGATGTGCATTTGTTCGAGCAACTGGTGTTTCTGGACCGACGTTCCCGTTCAAAGTAGCCGACCCTCATGTTGATTCGGTTTTTCTACATGCTTCGTGAAGGCGGTTTGAAACCTTCTTTGACAGAGCTGCTGACCTTGCTGACGGCGATGAAGGAAGGCCTGGCTGGCCATGACGTCAACAATTTCTACTACCTGGCACGTGCGACACTGGTCAAAGACGAGTCGCTGTTCGATCGCTTTGACCGGATTTTCGCAGCGCACTTCAAAGGTATTGAGGACGCGCTGCAGGACCTGCAGGAAGAGTTGCCGGATGACTGGTTATTGAAGCAGGCGGAGCTGATGTTGTCCGCTGAAGAGCGCGCCCAGATAGAAGCGATGGGTGGCTTCGACAAACTGATGGAGGCGCTCAAGCAGCGACTGGAAGAGCAGGACGAGCGGCACGAAGGCGGCAACAAGTGGATTGGTACGGCCGGTACCTCGCCGTTCGGTGCTTACGGCTATAACCCGGAAGGCGTGCGCATTGGTCAGGACGGCTCCCGACACCGCAAGGCGACCAAAGTCTGGGACCGCCGCGAATACCGGAACCTGGACGACTCGGTTGAACTCGGTACGCGCAATATCAAAGTGGCACTACGCAAACTGCGAAAGTTTGCCCGTGAAGGTGCAGCCGATCAGCTGGATCTCGACGACACGATCGACAAGACAGCGCGCAACGCCGGCATGCTGGATATACGCATGGTTCCGGAACGTCACAACGCTGTGAAAGTCCTGTTGTGCCTGGACGTGGGCGGGTCTATGGACGATCACGTACGGGTATGCGAAGAAATGTTTTCCGCCGCCCGGTCCGAGTTCAAGCACCTGGAATACTTCTATTTCCACAATTTCATTTACGAAGGATTGTGGAAAGACAACCGCCGGCGTCATGACGAACGCATGTCGATCGGCGAAGTGACTCGGAAGTACAGCGCGGACTACAAACTGATTTTTGTCGGCGATGCCACTATGAGCCCGTATGAGATCGTGTATCCCGGCGGCAGCGTTGAGCACTGGAACGAAGAACCCGGGGCCGTTTGGATCAAGCGATTGCTAACGACCTTCCCAAAGGCAATATGGCTGAATCCGGAACCCCGGGAGCGCTGGGATTTCACACCGTCGATTAAGCTCGCACGTGACCTGATGGACGACCGGATGTTTCCATTGACCGTAGCCGGACTGGATGCCGGAATTCGCAAACTGCACTGACACCGCCCTGCATCAAAGGCAGTGTCAGTCCGGCGCAGCGGCTACTGTGATTGCAGTTCGTCGAGATCGGCGAGCACTTCGCGGGAATGCGAGTCCGGATCGACATCGGTGTAGTGCCGGGCGATATTGCCGTCGGGGTCGATTAAAAAGGTTTGTCGTTTGGCCATGGCAAAGCCGAATCGACTGACTTTGACGCCGTAGGCATCTGCCGCTGCACCATCAGTGTCGGCCAGCAGTGGAAACGGCAAGCCGTGCTTTTCAGCGAAGGCCTTGTGTGATTCCGCGCTATCGAGGCTGACGCCGAGTATGGCGCAATCCTTGCGGCGAAACTCGAATATGTCATCTCGAAACTCACAGGCTTCGGTCGTGCATCCGGGCGTGTCGTCTTTCGGGTAAAAATACAACGCGACCCATTGATCGCGATAGTCCTGCAGCGTGTGGGTCTTGCCATTTTGATCAGAGAGCGCAAAGTCCGGAGCCTTGCTGCCGGGCAGCAGGTCACCGGCCGATACCGGGAGGGCAAGCAACAGTGTGCTGGCCGTTACTATTGTCATTATCAAACGCAACATGGCGGAGTTCCTCTTCGCTACCTTTGACTTCAGTCAAGCGGGATATTGTGGACTGCATGGTATTGCTGCAGAGCTGAGCGCACTATAATACCTGCCACTCATGAATAGACAGTCCAACAAACACAATACAGCGCTGGTTCTGCCGGGCGGCGGAGCTCGCGGCGCATTTCAGGTGGGCGTACTCAAGGCTATCGCGGAATTAACTCCGCCAGGCAGTGCCAACCCGTTTCCTATCATTAGCGGGACCTCTGCAGGCGCCATCAATTCCGTGGTGCTGGCAACCCGTGCGCGACACTTCTCGATCGCGGTACAAGCACTGGAACACGTCTGGGGCAATTTTCATTGCGAACAGGTCTATCGCTCCGATGCCTGGACCATGTTAAAGAGCAGCTTGCACTGGCTGGCGGCTATCGTATTGGGCGGTAATTTCGTCGGTACTCCGAACTCGTTGCTCGATAACTCGCCGCTACGGACCTTGCTGAGCCGCAAGATTCGCTTTCCACGACTCGAGAAAGTTATCGAGGAGGGTTTTCTGCAGTCCGTTGCCATCACAGCCGCAGGCTACGCGACCGCACGATCGACGTCTTTTTTCCAGGGTACAGACGGGCACGAAAACTGGGCCAGAACCCGCCGGGTTGGTGTGAGTGGTGAGCTGCGCCTCGACCATCTGATGGCCAGCATCGCCGTACCGATGGTTTTTCCACCGGTCATGATCGATGGTGAGTATTTCGGCGATGGGGCCATGCGCCAGGCGACACCCCTGAGTCCGGCTGTGCACTTGGGGGCCGATCGAATACTGGTGATTGGTGTGCGGGACGAAACGGCCGACCCCGGAATAGCACCGGGTACGGAACAGCCGTTTCCGAGCATGGCCACAATCGCTGGATACATGCTCGACACGCTGTTCATGGATGGCCTGTACTCGGACTTGGAACGACTGACCCGCATTAATGAATTGATCGACTCCGTGCCGCCTGAGCACCGCAAGGGAGCCCTGGAGGACATGCGGCCGATTGACACGATGATTGTCTTGCCGAGTTGCGATCTGCGCGAGATTGCCTACGAGCACCGCAAGTCGATGCCGCTCCCGGTGCGCGCTTTGCTGCGCGGTATTGGCGGTCGCGGTGCGAGTGGCAGCCGCTTGCTGAGCTTCTTGTTGTTCGAGAGTGATTACACCCGGGACCTGATCGAATTGGGCTACCAGGATGCAATGAAGGTGCGCGACCAGCTCGAAGCGTTTGTCAGAGGCGATCCGGTGCCGCGGCTCTACGCACCACAGTGGGTATCCAATGACCTGACCGGTAGTCACCCGGTGTTGAAATTCAACGGACTTTGAACCGCTCGAAGGCTAGATCAGGAACATAGCTCCGAGACCGAGAAACGCCATGTAGCCGACGACATCGGTTATGGTGGTCAGTACGACGCCGCCTGCCAGCGCGGGGTCGATGTTCATGCGTTTCATGGTCATTGGGATAGCGAAACCGGCGGCTGCCGCAATGACCAGATTAATGCACATTGCACCGGCAATGACCGCGCCGAT
The DNA here is from genome assembly GCF_001677435.1 of Woeseia oceani. Classification (GTDB taxonomy): domain Bacteria; phylum Pseudomonadota; class Gammaproteobacteria; order Steroidobacterales; family Woeseiaceae; genus Woeseia; species Woeseia oceani. The sequence continues at coordinate 3,162,938 of NZ_CP016268.1, read as the reverse complement.
ACGCCAGTCCTTGAACCAGAGCAGCGTGAACAGTGCGACGACCGCCGCCCAGCCAAACCCGTTCAGTACCCCAACAAGCACCTCCTTGCGAAAGATGCGTCGCGCATTGGTCTTGTCAATCTGGCCGAGCGCGATCGCCCGCGTCATGATCGTCAACGATTGGGTGCCGGCGATACCGCCCATGCTCGGTACAACCGGCATCAGTACGGCCAGCAGTACGATCTTGTCGATCGTCGTCTGAAACAGGTCGACAACCGACGCGGCCAGGAATGCGGTGGCCAGGTTGATGCCAAGCCACAAAGCGCGACGGCGGGCACTTTTCGCCACTGGCGCGAACATGTCGTCTTCTTCATCAAGACCAGCGGCACCCATCAGTGAGTGCTCCGCTTCTTCCCGGATGACGTCAACAACGTCGTCGACCGTAATACGGCCGACCACCCGGTTGTGTTCATCGGCTACCGGCGCGGATAACAAGTCGCGATGTTCGAACTCCCAGACGACCTCCTTGGAGCGCGCCGAGGCGGGAATCGGCACGACGTTAGTGGACATCACTTCGCCAACCAATTTTTCCTGGTCGGCCGTCAGAATACGCGACAGGAACAGCGCGCCTTTGTACTTGTTGTCCCGGTCCACAACAAAGATGGAGTCTGTGCCATCCGGAATCTCACCGCGTGCGCGCAGGTATCGTTGCACTACGTCAAGAGTTACATCCGGCCGCACGGTGACTATGTCGACGTTCATCAGACCGCCGGCACTGTCTTCGTCGTAAGCCAGAATCTGCGTCAGCCGTTCGTGATCCTGATGATCAAGTGACTTCAGCACCTCGCGGTTCAGCGCATCCGGCAACTCCGCCAGCAAGTCCGCGAGATCGTCGATTTCCATGCCTTCGACTGCCGCGATCAGCTCGTCGGTCGCCATGCCTTCGATCAGTCCGTTGCGGACTTCGTCTGCCAGTTCTACAAGTACGTCGCCCTCGATATCGGGGCCGATCATCTCCCAGATAACGCCGCGCTCACGCAGTGGCAAGGATTCAAGCAGTCGCGCCAGTTCGGCAGGGTGCAGGTTGCCAACGAGACGCCGCGCCGAGCGCATCCGGCCGGCGTCGAGGCGTTCCCGGAGCATCGACAGAGTTGTCTGTTTTGCGTCGTTGCTGTCCATGGGGGGCATCCTGTCTGTTACTTGCACCGCTTGGCATCTGTCCAGACAGCGTTCAAGCGGGGATGCCATGCAGTGTAGCGAGGTTTGCGGGGCGTAGCACCTGCGCCAGCTGACCTGTCACCGCCGAAATGTAGGTAGCGTGAGCTAGTGGCTGTCGCGTCTGCGCAATTCGTTGTGGCGGGTGAGGACAGGGTCGTGGGTCAGTTGCAGCGCTTTCGCCAGTTTCTCTGCCATGTAAACCGATCGATGCTGACCGCCGGTGCAGCCGAGCGCAACGGTCAGGTAACTGCGGTCAAAGTTGACGTATTCGGGTATCCAGTGCTGCAAGAACCCCAGTACGTCGTTGTACATCCGTTCGAACGACGGTTGCTTGTTGAGGAAGTCAGCCACGGCCTGGTCCTGGCCGGTAAGACTGCGCAGGTTGGGTTGCCAATACGGGTTGGGCAGGCTGCGCAGGTCGAAAACGAAGTCTGCATCGGCGGGTATGCCGTGTTTAAAGCCAAATGATTCGATCAGGACGGACAGCATCTTCTTGCCGCGCCGATCGACCCGGTCGCGAATCGCGTCGGCAAGCTCGTAAACGCTGCTTGTCGACGTATCAATGATGAGATCTGCCAGATTGATAATTGGACCCAGCAGCTCGCGCTCGTGCAGGATTGCTGCCCGCAGCGCAGTACCATCGCCGGACAGAGGGTGGCGGCGTCTCGTCTCGCTGTAACGTTTTAGCAGGATGTCGTCGTCCGCTTGCAGGAACAGAACGTCGGTTTGAATGTTGTTGTCGCGCAGGTTCTTGATCGTATCCGGCAACGCCTGAATATCCCGTTGTCGGTTTCGGGCATCGATGCCCACGGCGATACGTGCGACGGATCGTTCTTCGAATCGGGTTACTTCGTCTATGACCGACTTGATGAGCGCGGCGGGCATGTTGTCGATGCAGTAATAGCCAAGATCTTCAAGCACGTGCAGCGCGACGCTCTTTCCGGAACCGGAAAGCCCGCTGACCATTATGAGCCGGGTTTCTTCTGACATCGTTCGCTGGCCTTGGTTGTGAGCTGACTGCTGTTATTGTGGGGCCGAGCCAGCTTCCGCTTCCTCGTTCGCATCATTAGCAGGTCGCTGCTGGCTTAGCAACGCCTGATACAGTTCTTTACTGGTTTTGGCTGCCCGTATGGCGGCGCGCAAGTCCTGGCTCATCAAGGAGCTGGCAATCATATTGATGTCCGCTCGGTGATTGTCATCGAGTTCTACGGGAACCATCAAGCCGAACACAATATCCACATCTTCGCCATCGCTGGCATCAAAGTCGACCGGGCTGGACAGCTTCATTAGCGCGCCAGAACTGGCCGTAACACCTTCCACCCGGCAGTGTGGAAAGGCAATGCCAGCATCAAGGCTGGTACAGCCCAGACGTTCACGCTCGATTAGCCGCGAAAAAATTTCTTCGTTGGAAATTTCTCCGGCCGAGCGTGCCAGTAATTCACTGAGAATCTGGAGGCAATGCTTCTTGCTGCGAGCATGCGCATTGCACAAGACATTGTCCGGGTTGATTAATTCTTCGAGAATCATGGCGTATTTCTGCGGCTGGAGCGCCGTCGCCTGGAGTGGTGGGGGTTGACCCCGCGACGCATTGAATGTGCGTCGCGGGGTCAAAGTCGTTAGCCGTAAGATCGTTTGTCCGCTTCTCTGGCGTGGTGGTCAGCCAGCTTTTCTTTATGCTTTCTAACCTGACGATCAAGTTTATCTACAAGACTGTCTATCGCCGCGTACATGTCATCTTCTGTTGCGTCAGCGTGTATTCTGCCACCGTTTACGTTCACTGTCGCTTCTGCTTTATGGCGTAGCTTCTCGACAGTCAATACGCAGTGCACATCTGAAACAAGATCAAAATGCCGTTCGACTTTTTCGATCTTGGTGGCAACGTAATTCCGCATTGCCGTGGTTACGTCTACGTGATGGCCCGTTACGCTTAGTTGCATGGTGTTCTCCCGTGTTGCTAATAGTGGACTCACTTTCGCTCCCCCTGTCTCCGGTGTTTCCACTGTCGTCGAAAAAGTTAATGGTGTCTTAATGTCCTCCTGTTGCAATCGGAATGGTTAGTTTTACCTATTTTGGTTTGCGTACCCGGCGTTCGCTGGACGACAAAATCTTCATAGCTTCACGGTACTTGGCAACTGTTCGTCTCGCAACATTTATGCCTTCCTGCTCGAGGATAGTGGCTATTTTGCTGTCGCTCAGCGGTTTGCCCGGGTCTTCCGCGCCAATCAGCTTGCGTATTTTCGCGCGGACGGCTGTTGACGACTGGTCGTCACCGTCCGTTGTCGAAAGGTGGCTAGAGAAAAAGTACTTGAATTCGAATACGCCGCGCGGCGTATGCATGTACTTGTTTGTTGTAACACGAGAAATTGTTGATTCGTGCATGCCGATTGATTCGGCTACGTCACGCAGAACCAGGGGTTTCATGGATTCATCGCCGAAGTCCAGAAACTCGTGTTGTCGGGCAACGATGCAAGTTGCGACTTTCATTAATGTTTCGTTGCGGATTTCAAGGCTTCTGACCAGCCAGCGGGCTTCCTGCAACTGCGAACGCAAAACGGAATGATCACCACTGCCGCGAAGCAACTGCGCGTACTGCTGATTTACTGATAGCCGTGGAATGCCGGAAGAGCTGACTTCGACGTGCCATTGATTGTCTATTTTTCTGACAAAGACGTCGGGAATGACGTATTCGGGTGCCGCCGGGCTGACCGCGAGGCCAGGCTTCGGGTGGCAGCCTTTTACCAGGGCCAGTGCCGCGTCCAGTTCGTCTTCCGAGGCGCGCAGGCTGCGTCGCAGCTCAGCGTATTCCTGATTGGCAATCAGATCGAGGTGTTCTGCGGCGAGGTCGATAGCGAGTTTCAGGCCAGGGGTCTGCTCGTCGAGCTGCGACAGTTGCAACACGATGCACTCGGAAAGAGTACGCGCACCGACGCCGACAGGATCGAGGCGCTGTATTTTTTGCAGGGTGAATTCGATCTCGTCATCACTGGGTGCGCTGCCAATGTCGACACAGGCGCGTACGTCGTCAAACTCTGCGGTCAGGTAGCCATCGTCGTTGATCGCGTCGATCAATGCTTCGCCGATCAGCGTTTCACGCTCGTCGAAGCTGTCTAGTTCAAGTTGCCAGAGCAGGTGATCGCGCAGTGACTCGCCGCTTTGATCGGCGTAGTCGTCGCTGGTCCGTCCTTCGCCGTTCCAGCCGCCATCCTGCATGCGTTCCATGGAACTCGACTGCCAGTTCTCTTCTGCCTTTATGGTTTCGACTTCGGCAGTGGAATCGGCACTGTTGGCGGGAACCTCTGGCAGGTCCTCCATTTCCAGCATGATGTTTTCTTCCAGCGCTTCCTGAATCTGCGCGCTGAGATCGAGCACCGGCAATTGCAGCAGCCTGATGGCCTGTTGCAACTGCGGGGTCATCGTCAACGATTGACCGAGTTTGAGTTGAAGCGACGGTTTTAGCATCAGGAATAACTGCAGGCGTTAGCGGCGGGATTCTTGGTACACATTTTGTTCAGAGTTTGAACTCCTGTCCGAGATACACTTCTCGAACGTGCTGATTGCTCAAAATTTCATCCGGTGGCCCTGATGCGATCAGACTGCCATCATTGAGTATATAGGCTCGTTCGCAGATTCCGAGTGTTTCCCTGACATTGTGATCGGTAATCAGTACGCCGATGTCGCGATCGCATAAATGTTTGATAATGCGTTGAATATCCAGTACCGAGATCGGGTCGACGCCGGCGAACGGTTCGTCCAGCAAAACAAAGCGGGGATTGGCGGCGAGGGCCCTGGCGATTTCGACGCGCCGCCGTTCGCCGCCTGACAGGCTGATGCCCAGGCTTGTACGCACATGACCGACGTGCAGTTCGTCGAGCAATTGGTCTAATTCCTGTTCCCGTCCGGGGCGGTCCAGGTCAGCGCGGTTCTCGAGGATTGCGAGCACGTTCTGCTCGACGGTCAGTTTGCGAAAAATCGATGCTTCCTGTGGCAGGTAACCAAGACCCATTGCCGCCCGACGATGCATGGGCAGCGCGGTGAGGTCTTGACCGTCCAGCAATATGCGCCCGCGATCTGCTGCGATCAGTCCAACGATCATGTAGAAAGCGGTTGTCTTGCCGGCGCCATTGGGCCCGAGCAGCCCGACGACTTCGCCACTGGATATTTCCAGCGATATGTTCTTGACGACTTCCCGGAATTTGTAGCGCTTCGCAATGTCCTGCACGCTCAATATGCTCATTGCACGCCATCCCCGTTGCCGTCCGGCGCTTCGGCTTCGGGTACCGGTTCTTGCTGAGGTTGAGCACTGTTGCGGCTGTCCGGGGTGTAGGTAATCTTGACCTTTTCGCCGCCATTGCCACTCGAGTCAGCATTAATGCGGCGCTCACGGATGTTGTAGACCAGAAAATTGCTGGAAATCTGGTTGCCGCCTTCGGTGATGATGGCCTTGTCGGAAAATTCGATAACGCCGTCACTGAAGTTGTATTCCAGCTGGCCGGCTTCGGCGTAAGTCACCTGGTCACTGTCTGCCCGGCGCAGCTCAAAGGTCGCCGGTGAGCCGGAGATGCTGGCCAGGCGTAACTGGTGGCCCGCGAAATGCAGGTTGGCATCGTCGCAGCGGATTTGCCCGTTGCCGGTATCGATGCGGACATTGCCGGAGAATTGCCAAACGCTGTCTTCGAAGTCGAGTTTGCTGGCGCGGCCAGTGTCGGCTTCAACACCGATGCTGCCCTGTGTCAGGCGCAGGCCGCGGAACATCAGCATCGAATTCTTGCCGTCGTAGTCGGTTGAATCGGCGTCCAGTGAAATCGGCAGACGCAGATCGCTCGCCTGCGCGTACACGCTCGCCGGTATGCCGGCCAGGGAGGCCAGTGCACAGATGGCAAGCAGCAAGTGAGATCGATTTAACATGTATTTGAGGACCAGCGACGCACTTTTGGGTTCAGACAGACAGCCATTCTACGTTATCAGGGCACGAACTTGCCGCTGACATTTGACTTTAGCTCTAATCGGTTCTGGTCGAACAAGGCTTCCATGCCAGTAGCCGTCAGACTGCGCTCGCCGATGCGGATCTGAACCCGCTGATCGGTTGCTGCACGGTACTTTCCCGGCTCCAGCTCCAGCCAGTCTGTGCGTATCTCGGTCACTGCGCCGGAAAACCCCCGATTGCTGACGGCCACCACGTGACCCGACAAGGTCAGGTGTTGTTCCTCGCCGGTAATTAGCGCCTGATCGGCGCTGACTGACCACGGTATGTCCGAGTCCGCAGCGTACTGAATTCTGACGTTGTCGAACGCGATTTCATCCGTGCCGCGCTGTTCGGCATATTCCGCTTCAATTTCGTACAGCAATTGGCCGCTATCACCGGTGCCCAGAATACGGGCGGAGCGCAGGTAGTAGCCTTGCTGGATGCCGCCGGTGCCCGACACCGGCGGAGCCGCTGTATCCAGCGAACTCGCGAGGTACCAGCTGGCGGCCGCGGCCCCGAGCAAGGCGATGAAACCGGCGACATGCCGGCCGGTCATCGTGGGTTTGTCCCGCTACCCAGACCGGTCAGCCTCGGCAGAGTTGTGGCGCGCAGCACTGTCATGCCGGTGCGGGCTGATCGCGAGCCGCCAGCAAGCGGTCACAGACGTCGCGGACGGCGCCGTAGCCGCCACGCCACTGGGTGACAAAGTCGCATTCTGCCACTACCTGCGGGTGGGCGTTGGCAACCGCGATAGCAATGCCCGCGCGGCGCAGCAATGGCAGGTCGGGTACATCGTCGCCGGTATAGGCGCATTGCGAAGCTTGTAGCTTGAGTTGCGCCAGCAAAGTCTCGAACACGGCAACTTTATCCTTGCAGCCCAGGTACACATGCTGCACGCCAAGCTCCGCCATGCGAATTTCTACCGCGCGAGACTGTCGGCCGCTGATCACCGCGACGGCGATACCCGCATCAAGCGCGCGTCGAATGCCGTAGCCGTCGAGCGTGCAGAATGCCTTGCTTTCAACGCCGGCATCGGAGAGGTAGAAACGACCGTCTGTGAACACGCCGTCGATATCAAAGGCAGCGAGCTGTACCGCCGCCAACCTGTGTGACAGCTCATCAGTGCTCATACGATCCCCGCACGAAACAGATCGTGAATATTCAGCGCGCCAACGAGTACACCGTCTTCGTTGATGACCAGCAGGCCGTTGATCTTATGTTCTTCCATAACATGTATGGCCTCTGCGGCCAGTATGTCGACCGGGATCGTCTTGCAGTTGCGATGCATGACCTCAGCCATAGGCACCTTGTGCACATCGACGCCGCTGTCAAGCGTCCGTCGCAGGTCACCGTCTGTGAAAATGCCGAGGATATGCTGTTGTTGGTCAACAACGGCCGTCATGCCGAGACCTTTCTGCGACATTTCCACCAGCCCGGCGCTGAGACTGACATCGGCGGTTACCATTGGTATGGCCTCGCCACTGTGCATGACGTCGGCAACCCGCAGCAACAGGCGCTTGCCCAACGAGCCGCTCGGGTGCGAGAGCGCGAAATCTTCGGCGGTAAAGCCACGGCTTTCGAGCAGCGCAACGGCGAGTGCGTCACCCATGGCGAGTGTTGCTGTGGTGCTTGCGGTAGGCGCCAAATTCAACGGGCACGCTTCTTCTTCCACACTGACATCAAAATGCACGTCCGCCGCTTTCGCAAGTGTCGATTTCGGTTTGCCGGTCATGGAAATCAGCTTCGCCCCCATGCGTTTGACTAACGGCAGGATGGTGATGACCTCCTGTGTCTCGCCGGAGTTGGATACCGCCAGCATCAGGTCCTGGCCGGTGATCATCCCAAGGTCACCGTGGCTGGCTTCCGCGGGGTGCATGTAAAAAGCCGGCGTACCGGTGCTGGCCAGCGTGGCTGCAATCTTGCGGGCAATGTGACCCGACTTGCCCATGCCGGTCACTACGACGCGACCGGTCAGATCGAGGCACAGCTGGCAGGCTTTGGCGAACGAGTCGTCAAGCCGCCCGGCCAGTGCGCTAACGGCTCGCGATTCGATGTCCAGCACCCGTTCTGCCAGTGCTTTTTGTTCCGCCGCTGTGAGTCTGGAGATCAATGGATGTCCCTTGGTCAGCCAGCCGTCAGTTTATACGTTCTGTACAACGACGTAGCCGGTATATGCAAAGTAGGCGCAGATCAGGCACAAACCTTCGAAGCGGTTTATGCGGCCCTCACCTTCGTATTCGTAGGTCATGGCAAACAGCACCAGGGTAAAGGCAACCATGACAAAGATGTGCAGCGAGAGGACCGACGGCGGCAGCGCCAATGGTTGAATACTGGCCGCAACGCCGATTACAGCCAGCAGGTTGAATATGTTCGAGCCGACGATGTTGCCGATCGCCAGGCCGTACTCGCCTTTGTAGGCACTGACCAGCGACACCGCCAGTTCGGGCAGGCTGGTTGCGATGGCGACCAGCGTGATGCCGATTACCACTTCCGACACGCCGAAATGACGCGCGACTTCAATGGCTCCGTCAACCAGCAAGTCCGCACCGAACAGCAAGGTTCCTAGTCCGACCAGCAGCCAGATCGCGGCTTTTTGCATGGAGACGTTGCTAGGGATTTCCGCTTCGTAATCGTTGCGCATTGGGTCGTTGGCCGACGAACGGATGCCGACCCGGGTGAGCCACACCATGACGATGATCAACGCGGTCAGCAGTACGAAGCCGTCGATACGACTGAGGTACGAGTCCAGAAACAGGGATACGGTTAACAATGAGACTGCCAACAGTGCAGGCATCTCGCGGCGCAGTGTCTCAGAGGTCAGTTCGATGGGTCTGAACAGCGCGATGGCGCCGAGAACCAGGCCAATATTCGCGGAATTGGAGCCGATTGCATTACCGATCGCCAGTTCCGGTTCGCCACGCAAAGAAGCGACGACGGACACCAGAATTTCCGGTGCCGAAGTGGCGATAGCGACGATAGTCAGGCCGATGAGCAACGGTGCGACGCCAAGGTTGCGCGCTATTGCCGCACCACCAAATACGAACCGGTCTGCACCCCAGATCAGGAGCGACAGTCCGGCAATAATTTCAACAATATTGCCAAGCATATATTCAGTACTACTAAGACTCGGGAACCGGCCGCGTGTCGCCCAGCGCATGGTGCGCGCGGTCGGGGAGGGTCATCATACACAAACATCCGGCCATTGAACCGCTTGCAGGCGGGCGAATTTACGGCGCTGCATTTGCTACACTGCGCGACCAATAACAGCCCGGCCTGCCACAGTGGCAGGCCCGTCGATCGAGCGCACGCCCATGGACCCCACTGAAGTAGAGCAATTAATCAAAGCCGGAATGCCCGACGCGGAAGTCCGGGTAATGAGCCCGGACAATACGCATTTCGAGACGCTGGTCGTCACCGAGGCGTTCGCGGGCAAACGCGCAATCGCCAGACATCAACTCGTCTACCAGTGCCTTGGCACGTTGATGGGTAACGAAATTCACGCGATGTCGATTCGTGCGCACACGCCGGAGGAATGGCAGGCACTGCAGGCGGCGGATTAGTACCGCGATCGTCCGGGCCTGCTAGCCAGGTTCAGAATTCGGGCGGGCGCTCGACGACGGTTAATTCGGCACGAAACCGTTGGCCGCCTCGCCAGCAGTCCATCTCGACCTTGTCGCCGGGTTCCAGGCCGGCGACAAGCAGCAATGCCTGCTGGCGGGTGCGTATGGGTTCGCCGTTAATGGCGAGTACCACGTCACCTGCGGCCAGCCCGGCCGTATCGGCTGGTCCGCCGGCGCGCACGGCATTCAGCAGAATGCCGATTTCCGGAGGAAGCCCGAGCGCATCGGCTTCCGCAGGCGTCAATTCGTCCGAGTCCAGCCCGATATAGCCGCGGATGACACGCCCGTCGCGCTTCAGCGCCTCGACCACACCGCGCACGAGGTCAACCGGGATGGCGAAACTGATGCCCTCGGTACCCGCATCTTGGGCCAGCACGGCGGTGTTGATGCCGACCAGTTCACCCAGACTATTGATGAGTGCACCGCCGGAATTGCCTTCATTGATCGCCGCGTCGGTCTGGATGAAATTTTCGAAGGTCATCAGGTTCAATTGTCCGCGGCCCGTCGCGCTGACGATGCCTTGGGTGACGGTCTTGGTGAGGCCGTAGGGGTTGCCGATAGCGAGGACAACGTCGCCGATGCGCAGATTGCTGGAGCGACCCAGCGGGATGGCGGGCAGCGTGCCCAAGTCCACTCTGAGGAGTGCGAGGTCGGTTTCGGCGTCAAAACCGACCACTTGAGGGTCGGCGATACGGCCATCGGCCATCTGTACCCGGATTTCTGCCGCATCGGCGATGACATGGTAATTGGTGACGAGATAGCCATCCGCATCGATGACCACTGCCGAGCCGAGACTGGTATTCAAGCGCAGCCGGTCGTTGCCGTCGTTCTCGGGCCCGGCCTGCACCAGTCGGCGGGTGTAGATGTTGGCGACTGACGGAGCGCCAATATCCACCGCGTCTGCATAGCTTGCCGGCGGCGTGGCAATGGACCGACCGTTATTTGTCAGCGGCAGCAAATCCGGCCGAAACAGCACAACGACAAAGGCTGTAGCCAGTCCGATGCAAACGGATTGCAGTAAAAACAGCAGTACCGGCTTGATGCGGGCCACCAGGCCTCCTGATGAATACTCGTCAATCATTAGTGTTAGCGATGCTCGGGATGGAACTTGATGGCCTAGCGTGTAGCCACGTTCACGGCTAAATGTATATAATGCCGCCTTGGTTCCGCACCCAGTCCCGGATCAGCCGTCATCCTGACGACAAATCGGGTCTGCTGCAAATCTACCAGTTTTCGAACACAGCAAAAATTGCGGCCTTAGGCCGGTGTATGGGAGTGCCCGATGACCGACGACGTTGATCGCAACAGGCGTCATTTTTTAACTGTTGCCACCGCCGTGACCGGAGGTGCGGGCTTAGTCCTTGCCTCTATTCCGTTCTTGTCCTCCCTCAAGCCGAGCGCTCGCGCTCAGGCATTGGGAGCTCCGGTGGAGGTGCCAGTCAGTTCGCTGGAGCCCGGTGCCATGGTGCGAGTGATCTGGCGAGGCAAGCTGGTCTACGTAGTGCGCCGCGACAAAGAGATGCTGGCGCGCCTGTCGCAGACGACGGACCTGCTTCGCGACCCGGATTCTGCGGTGGTAGAGCAGCAGCCGGAGTACGCGGTCAATGAGTACCGCTCGGTTCGTCCCGAATTCCTCGTGATCGAGGGTTCCTGCACGCACCTGGGGTGCGCACCGCTGCCGCAGTTTCAGGTAGGCCCTACCGATGACTGGTTTGGTGGCTTTTTCTGCCCTTGCCACGGCTCGCGCTTCGACCTGGCTGGCCGCGTATATAAAGGCGTGCCGGCACCGACCAACTTACGAGTGCCGCCGTATCGCTTTGTCCGCGATGACGTCATCATGATTGGCGCCGATACAGGAGTAGCATAAATGGCGCGTATTGAATCTGAAATCGGCACTCCGACCGGTGGCTTGATGAAATGGATCGATGATCGCTTCCCGTTCACCAAGCTGATGAAGGAGCACGTCACCGAATACTACGCATCCAAGAACTTCAATATCTGGTACGTGTTTGGCGTACTGGCGATGGTGGTGCTGGTCATTCAGCTGCTGACCGGCATATTCCTGACGATGAACTACAAGCCTGCCGCGGCAGATGCGTTCGCGTCGGTCGAATACATCATGCGCGATGTCGAGTTCGGCTGGCTTATACGCTACATGCACTCCACTGGCGCGTCGTTCTTTTTCATTATTGTTTACCTGCACATGTTCCGCGCCATGCTCTACGGTTCCTACAAGAAGCCGCGTGAGCTGATCTGGATTATTGGCATGTTGATCTTCTTCGTGCTGATGGCCGAGGCCTTTGCCGGTTATCTGTTGCCGTGGGGGCAGATGTCTTACTGGGGAGCGCAGGTGATCATCTCGCTGTTCGGTGCCATTCCTGTGGTCGGCGACTCGATCGTTGAGCTCATCCGTGGTGACTACTCGATATCGGATATCACGCTCAATCGTTTCTTCGCGCTGCACGTTATTGCTTTGCCATTGGCGCTGATCGGGTTGGTGGTAGTCCATATCATGGCGTTGCACGAAGTCGGCTCCAACAACCCTGATGGCATTGAGATCAAGGAACGCAAAGGTCCTGACGGCGTACCTCTGGACGGCGTTGCATTTCACCCGTACCACACCAGCAAAGACCTGGTTGCGATCATCGTCTTCCTGATGATTTTCTCGTTCGTCGTGTTTTTTGCGCCGGATATGGGAGGCTATTTCCTCGAACACGCTAATTTCGAGCCGGCCAACACCATGGCCACGCCGGAGCACATCGCGCCTGTTTGGTACTTCACACCGTTCTACGCAATTTTGCGCGCGGTCCCCAACAAACTGTGGGGTGCCATCCTCATGGGGGCGGCGGTATTGTTGCCGATGTTCCTGCCCTGGCTTGATCGTTCGCGGGTTAAATCGATACGTTACCGTGGCTGGATTTACCGAGTCGCCTTGACGCTGTTCGCAATCAGCTTTGTCATGCTCGGCTGGTTGGGTCTCAAGCCTGCAGAAGATGTTTACGTAGTAATGGCGAGAGTGTTCTCGGTCATTTACTTCGGCTTCTTCCTGCTGATGCCGTATTACTCAACTATAGATAAGACCAAACCGGTGCCTGACAGGGTGGTTTACCATGCTAAATAAGAAAGGGATTCTTGTTGCGCTGTCACTGTTACTGTGGAACAGCGCAGGACTGGCTGCTGGTGCCGAGATGGCGCTGGAAAAAGCAGGCAACGATGTTGACAACATCGCGTCGTTACAGCGCGGCGCGCGTAACTTCATGAACTATTGCTCGGGCTGTCACTCGGCTAAATACGTACGCTACAAGACGATCGCCAAAGACCTTGAGTTGTCGGAAGATCAGGTCGTCAACAACCTGATGTTTAACGCAGAAAAGATGTTCGAGACGATCGAAGTCAATATGCCTGAGGACGATGCGAAACGCTGGTTCGGACAAGTGCCACCGGACTTGTCGCTGATGGCTCGCTCAAAGGGTACGGACTATATCTTCAACTTCCTGCGCGGCTTTTACCTGGACGCGAGCAGCCCGACAGGTGTTGATAACCTGTACCTGGGTGGCACCAGCATGCCCAATGTATTTTGGGAGTTGCAGGGCCTGCAGAAAGCGGTGTTCTCTGAGGACAACTCAGGCGGTACGCCGCACTTCGAGCATTTCGAACCAGTGACCGCCGGAGCCTTGCCGACCGAAGCGTTTGATGGGTTCGTCCGCGACACGGTTAATTTTCTTGAATACATCAGCGAGCCTGTGAGAAGTACCCGTCGAGTCATGGGTACCTGGGTGCTGATGTTCCTGATCGTATTTTTCGTCATTGCATCGATGCTCAAGAAGCAGATCTGGAAGGACGTCTCCTGACATTTACCATTGACGCGACGCCGTTTGGCGTCGCGTCAGCTTCAATCTTCTCTATTTTAAGGTCCAAGGGGACTACGCTATGGCAGTAATTGCCAATCGACGATCCGTGATGACGTTGTTTTCCAAGCCAACGTGCATCCACAGCCATCGCACGCGTCTCGTGCTTGCAGAAAAAAACATCAATATCGATATCGCCAATGTCGATGGTCCGGATCTTCCTGAAGATCTTATGGACCTGAATCCGTACCACACCGTGCCGACGCTGGTCGATCGCGATCTGGTGCTGTACGACTCGCGGGTGATTATCGAGTATCTGGACGAGCGGTTTCCGCATCCTCCGTTAATGCCCGTGGATCCGGTAACCCGAGCACAGTTTCGGTTAGCGCTGTTCCGCATTGAGACGGACTGGTACCAACTGGCCGAGCAATTCGAAGCCGATGGCGAGCGCAAGCTCGGCGCGAAGTCAAAGAAACTGCTGCGCGAAAGCATTCTGGCAAGCGTTGATTTGTTTGCAGCCGGCACCTATTTCCTCAGCGAAGACTTTTCGCTGGTTGACTGCAGTATTGCACCGATTCTGTGGCGTCTGCCGATCTACGGTATTGACCTTGGGTCGCAGGCTGCGCCGATTGAAGACTACATGAAGCGTGTATTTGAACGTCCGTCCTTTCAGGACAGCCTGACAGAGCTGGAACAGGAAATGCGGATGTAACGACGCGCCTCGCGGCGTGTCGCGTCTTCAACTGACGAGCGCGTTACCTGAATGGTATTCTTGTGCGGTGCCACAATTAATTTTGATTCGTTGACCTGGTCCTTCCGGGTGTCGTCTGGCTGCGAGACGGTGCTGCAATTTGTGCCAGGTCAGGAGTGCAGAGATTGAGTCACCCGAGCCGCTCGAAGAGACCGTACCTCATCCGTGCAATGCACGAATGGATGGGCGATAACGGTAATACGCCGCACATAGTTGTCGATGCCGGTGTCGATGGCGTGATGGTGCCGGCCGAGCACATCAAGGATGGCAAGATCATCCTCAATATCAGCCATTCGGCCGCACACAATCTCAAACTATCCAACGAAGCTGTCAGTTTTCGGGCCCGCTTTTCCGGTGTGCCTTTCGACGTTTGGGTCCCGGTCGGATCGGTACTGGGGATTTATGCGAAAGAAACCGGGCAGGGCATGATTTTTTCGCACGGCGCCGATCAACCCGAACCGCCGGAGCCGGAACCGGAGCAGAAGGAAGTTCCGAAGGGCAGCCGCTCACACCTGAAGGTTGTGAAATAAGCAACGCAGCGCGAGTGTGCCGGGCCGCGCCGCAGTATGTTCAGCCGCTGCCGAGCAGGGTGGTGTCAATGACATCGCACAGACAGTGGATGATCAGCAGGTGAACTTCCTGAATGCGTGCCGTGCGTTCGGCAGGCACACGAATTTCGACGTCCTGCGCGCCTATCAATTCCGCCATACGCCCACCGTCGCGCCCGCTCAATGCAACGACGCACATGCCGCGTTCGTGAGCAGCATCGATTGCGCGGCAGACGTTTTCGGAATTGCCTGAGGTTGAGATGGCCAGCAATATGTCCGCCGGTCTCCCAAGCGCGCGTACCTGTTTGGAAAAAATGTCAGTGTAACTGTAGTCGTTGGCAATCGATGTCAACGTTGACGAGTCTGTCGTCAAGGCCATCGCGGGTAGGCCCGGTCTTTCCATCTCAAAGCGGTTCAACAGCTCGGAAGAGAAATGCTGAGCGTCGCCTGCAGACCCGCCATTGCCACAACTCAGAATCTTGCCCTCGTTCAGCAAGGATTGACTCATGAGTTGCCCGGCGCGAGTGACGGGTTCTGCGAGCTCGCTTTCAGCCGCCTGTTTGGTTCGAATGCTTTCCGCGAAGTGTTCGCGAACGCGTGCTTGCAGGTCCATACCTTGTCTATGCTCCAGGTCTGAAGGCGTCTTTGATCCATTGTAGCGCGGAACGGTCGGCAGACCGACCGTCAATTGCGACCACGTCAAATCGGACCGGGCGATGTTGCAATGACGGGTTGCGGGCCAGGTACCATGAGGCGGTGAGCGTCAGCTTGTGTTGTTTACGGTGGTCGACGCTTTGTGCGGCGCTCAAGCGGTTATTCGCGCCGCGGTAGCGTACCTCCACGAAGACAATCGTTCGACCGTCTTCCATGACCAGGTCAATTTCGCCGAACCGGCTACGGATATTGCGTGCCAGGCACTGCAGTTTGTGTCGCCGCAACCAGCTGAGCGCGTAATTTTCCGCTTCCGCGCCGCGCTTGAGGTGTGCGGGCAGCGGCACGCGCGGCTTCAGCTGCCGGGGCCGCGATCATCCCGCAATACCTGCTCATCGGGGTCAGCCATTCGGGTCAGGTCATCTGCCTGATCGAGGCTGCGATCCAGGCCGCCGTACAGTGGGATAGCGACTGGCTCGCCCCGCTCGAAGCGCGCCCATGCGAGGCGTCTGTGCACCCGGCCATTGTCGTCCAGGTACAGGCGTCCGCTGGCGCCGTCAATTTCCGGCATGCCGTCAAGGCGCGCATTGAACAGTGCACCAACCAGTTGCCATGCGTCATAGCCAAGGGCATGCAACCGACCCATACGCCGTTCATTCGGCAAATGTTCGTTGTACAGGGCCGGCAGTTCCGCTATCCACGGTTGCGGTGATATCAACCAGGGCGTATCGGCAAACATCAGGCCATTGAGATCCGCATTGGAGCGACCGTCCATGGCATAAATGCGCGACGTGGAATAAATGGGCAGGTCGCCAGCGTAGTGAAATTTGAGTTGGGATTTGAGCAAGCGGCCGGCCGGACCCGTTGCCGCCAAAAAAATAAACTCCGCGTCCTGACGGCGGCGCGGGTCGTACTGCAACGGCCCACCGATATTCGCCCGCAGACGCTCATAGCGCTGGTGGCTCTGCGACAACAGCATCAGGTTTTCAATTTCGTAAGCGAAGTCCTGCTTTTCCGGTTCGTAATCCCGGGCTTGCAGCAGGACGCCCCCGCCGGACTCGAAGGCTGAACCAAAGCTTTCCAGCAAACGCCGCCCCCAGTCATTGCGCGGTACCAGTGCCAGCGCGCGGCGATGGCCGTCACTCAAGGCTCGTTCCGCCGCGGAGACTGCTTCATCTTCAGGGTCGAGGGCGAACTGATAAAGGCCGGGCGGTGCCAGCAGATTGTCAGGCAGGTAGTTCAGTGTCAGCACGGGGACCGGCAGCAGACCGCCCGTGGCGACCGCTGTCACCCCGTTGCGCAACAGCGGACCAACCACGAACTCGGCGCCATCCTCAACGGCACGCTGATACGCCGCCGATGCGCCGCCGGCCGAATCGTACACGCGGACTTGCTGGTCACTGCCCAGTTCGTTAATCGCCGAAAAATAGGCGCCCAGAAAGCCGTTTTGCACGGCGCGTCCAGCACTGGCGTTGGCGCCACTCAAAGGCAGCAACAGCGCAATCTGAGCTGGATACCCGAGCTGGTCTACCGCAGGCACGTCTAAAGTAGCCAGCAACTTCATTGCCGGGTGGCTGGCATAGTCTTCCTGCCAGCGACGCACGCCGTTGCCCCAACCCACGCCTTGCTGGCCGGTGGATGTTGCCAATGCGCCGAGCGCCAGCCAGCCGCGAATTTCCGGGTCATTGCTGAGGTCTATTGCCGCACGCAAATTACGTGGCCGACTGACCAGCAGGCCCGCCCACAGACGTTCACGATTACGCTGGATTTCCGCTGAATCCGAGAGCCACGTTTCCCGTTGCCGGTACAGGTCTATAGCCCTGATAGGGTCGCCTTTTTGAAACCAGGCATCGGCCTGCAGCGCCTCAACCCGCAAGCGCCGGGCTTCCGACAGCGGCTGGCGAGACAGTGGTTCCAGCAGGGCCAGCGCGTCATCCGGGCGGCCCTCCCATAAGGCCAGCGCAGCCGCGTCGCTGCTCCAGAGCCACAGCAGTTCGCCACCGGCCGGCGCCTCAATTCGCCGCAATGCGTTGCGGGCGCGACGTCCGTCGCCGGCTTCCAGCCACTGTTCAATGGCCAGCAAGGTCAGGCGTTGCCGTTCGCTGCCTTCAGCCGACGTCGCAAGACCGATGTACTGCGCCGCGGCATCTTCGTGATTGCCGCTTTCGGCCATGCGCTCGGCACGGCCTTCAGCGGTGTTGACGGGCAGGCCGCCGGTTGCACAAGCGCCGAGAAAGATGGCACTGGATAGCAACAACAGCAGCAAGCGACTGTATTTGTGTACTCTGTTACTCATAACGTCGGTAGCTTGCTTAAGCGCGGGAAGATCAACCGCCCGCAGTATGGAGTTTGCAATCGGCCGATAATACCGGCGAAAGCCGCCCATCAGCAGGAATTTTAAGATTGACTGACGGTACCTTGTTTGTGGTTGCGACGCCCATCGGCAACCTTGAAGACCTGTCGCCTCGCGCGCGCCAGATTTTGCGCGAAGTCGAACTCGTCGCGTCTGAGGATACCCGCCGGACTGGTCGATTGCTATCGCATTTCGGCATCCGGACGGCGCAGGTAGCACTGCATGAACACAACGAAGCGGCTGCCAGCGAGCGCATTATTGAGGCGCTGGGCGAGGGCCGTTCAGTCGCTCTGGTCAGTGATGCCGGCACCCCTCTGATCAGCGATCCCGGCTACCGTTTGCTGCGCTCGGCACACGATGCTGGCAAAACGGTCTCCCCGATACCCGGCCCCAGTGCCTTGGTTGCCGCATTGTCGGTGGCCGGTCTGGCTACCGACCGGTTTTGTTTCGAGGGCTTTTTGCCGGCCAAAAGCCATGCTCGCCGAGTGCGCCTGACTGCACTCAAAAATGAACAGCGTACGCTGGTGTTCTACGAGGCCGTGCACCGGATCTCAGCGACGATTGCGGATATGCGCGACATTCTCGGCGCGACCCGGGATGCGTTTATCGGCCGCGAGCTGAGCAAACTGCACGAACAGTGTGTTCTGGCGCCACTGGATAATCTGGCGGAGAAACTGGCCGCTGGCGGTATTCCTGCCAAGGGCGAGTTTGTCATCGTGGTCGCCGGAGCGCCGGAATCTGTGGAGCCGGGCGGTCTTGACACAGACACCCTGTTGCGGCGCCTGGCGCCCTTGATGCCACCACGGCAGGCGGCAGAAATTGTGGCCGAAGCCTCGGGCCAGCGCCGTAATGCGGTTTATCAGCGGATGCTGGAGCTGACCGGTCACGAGGCGCCCAAAGAGCCCTCCTGAGGCCTGCCAAATGCAGTATGATGCGCGCGCAGCAAAGTGGGAGCCGGCCAGGCAATCGCGGCGAGCTACGCTCGTCGAGGAAAGTCCGGGCTCCTTCGGACACGACGCCAGGTAACGCCTGGAGGGCGCAAGCCCATGGAAAGTGCCACAGAAAACTACCGCCTAAGCACTTCGGTGCCGGTAAGGGTGAAAAGGTGCGGTAAGAGCGCACCGCACGGGTGGCAACACGCCGTGGCTAGGTAAACCCCGTCGGGAGCAAGACCAAATAGGGGAGTAGGCCGGCCTTGTGCTGGCGCCGTCGGTTCCGAACGGACTCCCGGGTAGGTTGCTTGAGGCAGTCGGTGACGGCTGTCCCAGATGAATGATTGCCCTCGACAGAACCCGGCTTAAGGCCGACTCCTGCTTTGCTGCACCTCGTTTTAAAACCCCTTATAAAACATCAAGTTATCGTGTATTCTTGCGTTCGGTCGGGCCAGCCTGCGCGGGCCCCCCTGCAAACCCGTGAAACAATGTTATGTCGCCTGAGGCCGACATCCTGCTTAAGTATTATCGAGGAACAAGCCTTAAGCGCTTGATTTACAGTCCTAATTGCTTGCCACAATTTGCCCTTCCATGGCCACCCAATAGCCGCTAAGTCCCTGTAGAACAAGAATTAATTCCAAGCTTTGTTGACGCTGGTGAGAGCCCTCAATATAGTGTCGAAAAGTGGAGAAAAGTGGGAGAAGGTGGGTCACTGGCCCGTATTGGGGTCGGCCGGGTCGCCAAAAATATCACCGTGTTTCGTGGAGCAACCAAAGTCACGCTCGACGCCAAAGGGCGTCTCGCCATTCCGACCCGGTACCGGGAACGGATTGCTGCGCGTTGCGATGGGCAATTGGTTGCCACCGTGGATCGGGATCATTGCGTACTCATTTACCCCTTGCAGGACTGGGAAGACATTGAGCGCAAGCTCATGCGTTTGCCAAGTCTGAACGAAAAAGCGCGCCGTTTGCAGCGTTTGATGGTGGGTTACGCGACTGAACTGGAGCTGGATGGCAGTGGCCGCATTCTGGTGTCGCGTGAGCTGCGGGATTTCGCAAGCCTTGAGCGAACGGCCATGTTGATTGGTCAGGGCAATAAATTCGAACTGTGGGATGAAGCAACCTGGAACGAAAAGCGGGATGAATGGCTGCGCGAGGATGATGATGGTGTGCTGCCAGCCGAACTCGAATCCCTGTCGTTGTAGCGGAGCGTAGTGCCGTGACTGACGGTCAGGCTTCGCACGTACCAGTGTTGTTGGCCCCGGTTCTCGACGGGCTGAATATTCAGCGCAATGGCAGTTATGTCGATGGCACGTTTGGACGTGGCGGTCACAGCCGCGAAATTTTGCAACAACTCGGACCGGATGGACGACTGCTGGCAATCGATCGCGATCCGCAGGCAGTCAGTGCTGCAAAGGCACTAACTTCCGATCCGCGTTTCACAATGGTGAAGGGCGACCTTGCAGACCTTGAACAAATCGCACGTGAAAACGGAATCCTGGGCCAGGTGGACGGGCTGCTATTCGATCTCGGTGTCTCGTCCCCGCAGCTGGATGACGCGGAGCGCGGATTCAGCTTTCGCAACGACGGACCGCTGGATATGCGCATGGACCCGACCCGTGGAAAAAGTGCGGCCGAGTGGCTGGCAACAGTGGATGAGAAAACCTTGAGAGCGGTGCTTTGGGAATATGGTGAAGAGCGTTTCGCGCCGCGTATTGCGAGCGAAGTGCTGCGCGCGAACAAGGCAACACCAATGACACGGACGAGCGAGTTGGCGGCCGTGGTTGAAGCATGCGTTCCGCAACGCGGTCAGCGCAGGCATCCTGCCACCAAGACTTTTCAGGCATTAAGAATCGCAGTTAACAATGAGCTTGGGCAACTTGACAGTGCCTTGGCTGCGATTCCTGCGGTCCTGAGAGCGGGCGGCCGCGCGTGCATTATCAGTTTTCATTCGCTGGAGGATCGCCGGGTCAAACGCTTTTTTCGCGACATGTCGCGCGAGCCTGAGCAGTACCGTGGAATGCCGACGATACCTGAAGAGTTTCGTCCGCCCATGCGCGTTATCGGGCGCGCCATCAAAGCCAGCGAAGCGGAGATAGCCGCAAACGTTCGGGCGCGCAGTGCGCGTTTAAGAATTGCGGAGCGAATCTGATGGCCGGTACGCCTTCGCGCCCACCTGTTTTGCTTACTTTGGTATTCGCCATGATTTGCGTGATGTCAGCGGTAGCGCTCATCTATACCAAACACGAAGCACGCAGCCAGTTCGTCGAGCTTGAAAGGCTGACCGCCGAACGTGACGAACTCAATATTGAATGGGGGCAGTTGCAAATTGAACAGAGCACCTGGGCTACGCACGCGCGTATTGAGCAGGTTGCCGCGGACGAATTGTCACTGCTACGACCAAAGACCGCTGAAATATACGTAATTGAACGCCAATGAGTCGCGGCGCAGAAACAAAACAGCAAACTGCCCGACGTTTCGTTGGCAGGACAGTACTGGTTGGCACGTTTTTCGTGTTTGCGGCCGGTTCGCTGGTTGCGCGCGCTGTGCATTTGCAGGTCTTCAATAAAGAGTTCCTCAACGAGCAAGCTGACACGCGCCATCTGCGCACAGAGCGAATCACGGCACACCGTGGCGCCATCATGGATCGCAATGGCGAGGCACTGGCGATCAGTACGCCGGTAGACAGCATTTGGGCGAATCCGCAGGAACTGGCTGTCGCTGTGGACCAGGTGCCGCAACTCGCAAATGCGCTGGACATGGATTCGCAACTGTTGATGCGACGCATCACGCGCAGCATGAACAAAGAATTCCTGTACCTGAAGCGGCACCTCAGCCCCGAGCAGGCGCACCGCGTACTCGCATTGAAGCTGCCCGGTGTGAACGTTATCCGCGAGTATCGTCGTTACTACCCGGCGGGCGAGGTTGCAGGGCACGTGCTTGGCTTCACCAGTGTCGATGACGACGGTCAGGAAGGCCTGGAGCTTGAGTTCAATCACTGGTTGGGTGGTGAGTCCGGTTCGAAGCGCGTCCTGAAAGACCGCCTGGGTCGCTCGGTCGAAAACGTCGAAAGCATTCGGCCGCCGAGCCCCGGAAAAGACCTGCGCACGAGTATTGACCTGCGCTTGCAGTACCTTGCGTACCGCTCCTTGAAAAGTGCGATCCGCGAGTTCAAAGCGAACTCCGGTTCAATCGTCATTCTGGATGTGCAAACAGGCGAAGTGCTGGCGATGGCAAATCAGCCGTCGTACAACCCCAATGACCGCTCGCAGTACTCTGCCGAACGCTACCGCAATCGTGCGATCACCGACATTTTCGAGCCCGGTTCCAGTATCAAACCGCTGATTATTTCTGCGGCATTGGAGAGCGGCGAATACCGTGCCAACAGTCTTATCGACACTTCGCCGGGCTATGTTGTCGTCGGTGCCAAACGCATCGAAGATCGACGCAACCTGGGCAGGGTCAGTTTGACCACGGTACTGGCACGCTCGAGTAACGTCGGCGTTACCAAGGTTGCGATGTCGCTGGAGCCGGATCAGCTGTGGCAGACGATGACCCGTTTCGGTCTCGGCTCTTTGACAACCAGCGGGTTTCCCGGTGAATCGGCAGGGTTGCTGACTCACTTCAACCACTGGCGCCCGATCAGCCAGGCAACGCTTGCGTACGGCTACGGACTGTCCGTTACGCCGCTGCAGCTTGCGCATGCTTACGCGGCCATTGGCAACGGTGGCATCATGCGCCCGGTCTCGCTTGTGGCGCTGAATGAACCGCCGCCGGGTGAGCGCGTCCTGAGCGAAGACACGGCACTGGCTGTGCGCCGCATGATGGAAGAAGTCGTGCGCCCGGGCGGTACCGGCACGAAAGCGAGCGTTACCGGCTACCGTATTGCGGGCAAGACCGGTACAGCCTGGAAATTCACGGCCGGTGGCTACTCACAGGATCGTTATCTGTCCATATTCGCCGGACTTGCGCCGGCCAGTGATCCGCGGCTGGCTGCTGTGGTCATCATTGATGAGCCGAAAGGCGAGCTGTACTACGGCAGCGATGTCGCCGCGCCCGTGTTCTCTGATGTCATGGCCGAATCATTACGCTTGCTTGCTGTGCCACCCGACGCGATGCCGGAACGCGCAGAGGGCGACGGCATCATGCAGGCGATGAGTCAATGAGCATGCCGGCCGAGTCCATCACATTGGCACCCACTCTCGCTGATCTGCTGGCGGGCTTTGCTGCCGCGCCGGCGATTCCTGTCGCCGGTATCGCCAGTGACAGTCGCCGCCTGCAGAGCGGCGACGTATTTCTCGCCGTCCGCGGCAAGCGATCGCATGGGCTGGAGCACCTCGACGAGAAGCTCGCCGCGACCCTTGCGGCGATAGTCTGGGACGGCGATGAATCAGTTGTGCCACCCGCCGGCGTGACGACCGTGGTTGTGCGGGATCTTGCTGCGAAGCTTGGCGACATTGCCAACCGCTGGTTCGGGGCACCGTCCGCGGCGATCAAGGTTTGCGGTGTTACCGGAACCAATGGCAAGACCACCGTTGCCTGGTTATTGGCGCAAAGCTGGCAGTTGCTCGGCGAGCGTTGTGGCTACATTGGCACGTTGGGTACGGGGATAGATGAAATCAATGACGACTATGGCCTGACAACACCGGACTGTGTCGAGTTGCACCGCCAGTTCGCCAGGTTTCGCGATGCCGGTGCCGCCCGGGCTGCGCTGGAAGTCTCGTCTCACGCATTGACCCAGGGGCGCCTGAATGGCGTCCAGGTCGATGCCGCGTTATTTACCAATCTGAGCCGTGATCACATTGATTACCACGGCGACATGGCGGCGTACGGTGACAGCAAGGCACGACTGTTTACGGAGTTTTCTCCGCAGCACCAGGTCGTCTGCATCGACAGTGAGTTCGGCCTGACGTTGGCTGCGCGTTGCGGTTCAAACGCAATTCTGGTTGCGAGCAGGGCGGTTGCAGAGGCTGGCGACAAGCGTTACGTCTTCGCTGAAACAATCACGCCGCAAGCTGACGGAACCTGCGTGCAGGTAATGAGTTCGTGGGGCGAAGGTCAGCTCGTACTGCCACTCTACGGCCAGTTCAATGTCGCCAACGCGTTGCAGGTTATCGCGCTGCTGTTGAGTTCAGGCGTTCCGTTCGCGACGGCGCTGGAGGTCATGCAAGCGGTAGAAGCGCCGCCGGGACGATTGCAGCAGGTAACAATACCGCTGCACAGTGAGTTGCCCGCTGTCTTCGTGGATTACGCGCATACCCCCGCGGCGCTTGAGGCTGCGTTGACAGCGCTTGCGCCGCATTGCAGAGGAAAATTGTGGTGCGTCTTCGGCTGTGGCGGCGACCGGGACAAGGGCAAGCGCCCGCAGATGGGCGCGATTGCGGAACGCTGCGCGGACAAGGTGATTCTGACCAGCGACAATCCGCGCTCGGAAGATCCGCTGGCGATCATGCGCGATGCGCAGCACGGCATGTCGGGAGCAGAAGTGGCGATCGAAGATCGCGCGTCAGCAATTGCCTTTGCCATTGCCCAGGCGTCGACATCAGACGTGATTCTGATCGCCGGCAAAGGTCACGAAAACTACCAGATCATCGGCGAACAGCGCCTGCCGTTCTCTGACTACCAGGTTGCACGACAGAATCTGCAGCAGAGGTGCCCGGCATGATCGAGAGCACTCTGTTGCAAGCGGCAAACGTACTTCGGGCAAGTTTGCACGGCGCTGATGCTGTGTTCCGCGGCGTCAGCACGGATACCCGCAGCCTGTCATCCGGCGAGTTGTTCGTTGCACTACAAGGGCCGAGTTTCGACGGTGCGGCATTTGCACCGCAGGCTGAAGAAGCCGGAGCGGCGGGGATCGTGGCACAGACGACTGTCGATACTTCCCTGCCCTGCATCAAAGTCGATAACACCCACAAGGCACTGGGCCGCCTCGCGGCAGACTGGCGCGCACAGTTGCCAGCTACGGTGATTGGCGTGACCGGCAGCAACGGCAAGACGACGCTCAAGGAACTGATTGCCGCTTGTTTGAACCCGGTTGCCAATACTCTGGCGACGCAAGGGAACCTGAATAACGATATCGGTTTGCCGTTGATGTTGTTGCGGCTGTCGGCTGAGCACCGTTTCGCCGTATTGGAAATGGGTGCCAACCATGCGGGTGAGATTGCGTACCTGACATCGCTCGCGATGCCCTCAATCGTGGTGATCAGCAACGCGGGTCCGGCGCACCTGGAAGGGTTCGGCTCGATAGAAGGCGTTGCACACGCGAAGGGCGAAATTCTGCAAGGCAGTCCCCGACCGGCAACGGCGGTCCTGAATGCTGACGACAAATATTTCGATCTGTGGTCCGCGATGGCCGACGACCTTGCCATTGTAAGTTTCGGCTACAGCAAGCAGGCGATGGTCCGGGTGCGGAACGTGCGTTCGGCGGCCAGTGGTTCCGGCTTTGATCTGCTACTGCCCGGCGCGAGTATTGCGGTCGAGTTGCCGCTGCCCGGTGCGCACAATGTAATGAATGCGTGTGCCGCCGCTGCTGTCGCCCACGCTGCGGGCCTGACGCCGGCACAAATCCGCAGCGGACTGCAGTCCGCGCAACCGGTCGAAGGTCGTTTGCGCCCTGTTGCTGGCGTTCGCGGGCTGCGTTTGTTTGACGATACCTACAACGCAAACCCGGCCAGTGTGGTTGCAGCGGCGCAGTACGTCGCAGCTCAAGACGGCACCAGTTGGATGGTGCTCGGTGACATGGGTGAGCTGGGTGCCGATGCGATCGAGATGCATCGCGCCGTCGGCGCGGAGATCCGCAAGGCAGGCGTTGCACGCTTGCTCGCAACCGGCAACCTTTCGCAGCACGCGGTCGAAGCTTTCGGTGCCAACGGCGCCTGGTTTGATTCGGTTGAGAGTCTGATTGCTGAATTGCAGGCCACAGCCAGTGGCGCAGCCAACCTGCTGGTGAAAGGGTCGCGGAGTATGCGTATGGAGCGCGTGGTAGCGGCGCTGCGCCCCGATTCAGAAGCAACAGGGAGGCACTGACAATGTTGCTTTATCTGACCAAGTATCTGGCGCAGTTTGAACCGAGTTTCACGGTATTCAATTACCTGACCTTGCGCGCGATTCTGGGGGCGCTCACTGCGCTGGTGCTGTCGTTCATTATCGGCCCGCGCATGATTGCGAAACTCAGTAGCAATCAGGTAGGTCAGCCTATTCGCAGCGATGGCCCGGCAACGCACTTGCCCAAAGCGGGCACGCCGACCATGGGCGGCGCGATGATTCTGACCGCCATCGTCGTAAGTACATTGCTGTGGGCGGATCTTGAGAACCCGTTCATCTGGGTCGTGTTGCTCGTCACTCTCGCGTTCGGCGTGATTGGCTACGTGGACGATTACAAAAAATTGATTCTGCAGGATCCCGCAGGATTGTCTGCGCGCAAGAAACTGTTCTGGCAATCGACCGCGGCCGGTATTGCTGCGGTTGTGCTTTACATGATGGCGACCGATGAAATCGCGACCTCGTTGCTGATTCCCTACTTTAAAGACCTGTGGATTCCGCTGGGGATTTTGCAGATCGGCGTCACGTTCATCTTTATCGTTGGCTTCAGCAACGCCGTCAATCTTACCGACGGTCTGGATGGCCTGGCAGTCATGCCGACTGTGCTGGTTGGTGGCGCGCTGGGTATTTTCGCGTACGTCACGGGTAACGTGAACTTCTCGGGCTATCTCGGCATTCCTTACGTCGCCGGCACAGGTGAAATTCTGGTGTTCTGCACGGCGCTGGCCGGAGCCGGTCTGGGCTTTCTCTGGTTCAACACTTACCCGGCGCAGGTCTTCATGGGCGATATCGGCGCGCTGTCGTTAGGTGCTGCGCTTGGCGTCGTCGCGGTAGTTGTTCGGCAAGAAATTGTACTTGCGATTATGGGCGGTGTGTTCGTAGTCGAAACGGCCTCGGTCATCATCCAGGTTGCTTCCTTCAAACTTACCGGCAAGCGCGTATTCCGTATGGCGCCGCTGCATCACCACTTCGAACTGAAAGGTTGGGCCGAGCCCAAAGTGATCGTTCGTTTCTGGATTATTACGGTAATTCTGGTGTTGATCGGTCTCGCGAGTTTGAAAATACGATGAACACGATGCAGTCACATCCGGCAGTCGGGGAACGCGACCTGGTCTATGGCATAGGCAATACCGGTCTGTCGATCGCCCGCTTCCTGAAGCGTCAGGAGCGTCAGGCTGTGTACGTCGACTCCAGGCCGGCGCCGCCGGGACTGACCGAGTTGAGCGCTTTGCAGCCAGACGCGGAGGTCATCGTCGGCAAACGGCCGCTCGAACTGTTGCATGCGGTGCGCCGGGTGATCGTGTCGCCCGGCATCAGCGATCAGGATACGTTGCTCGAAGCGGCTCGCGCAGCTGGCGTCGATGTTGTTTCTGATATCGAGTTGTTCGTTGAATGCGCCCGGGCGCCGTTCGTCGCGATTACCGGTTCAAACGGCAAGAGCACAGTGACGACGTTGATCGCTCTGATGTGTGAAGCGGACGGCAAGCGGGTCCTGGCGGGGGCCAATCTTGGCGAACCCGCGCTTGATCTGCTGAGCCACGAGACGCCCGATGTGTATGTGCTGGAGTTGTCGAGTTTTCAATTGCAGCGCACGCGTTCGTTGCCGGCCAAGGTCGCTGTCCTGCTGAATATATCGCCGGATCATCTTGATTGGCACCGCGACGAGAACGAATACCGCGAAGCGAAGTACCGCATTTTTCGTGAAGCTGCTGCCGTCGTTATCAACAGAGTCGACGACGAGGCACGGCGACGCATGGTGAGCGGGCGAACCTGCCGTTCGTTCGCTCTCAATGAACCGCGACGGCAGAACTTTGGCACGCGGCAAGTTGACGGCGAAACCTGGCTGGCTCGGGGTGACGAAGTGTTGCTGCCGGCCGCAAAGATGAAACTTGTCGGCCGTCACAATCTTGAGAACGCCTTGGCGGCATTGGCAGCAGGCGACCTGCTTGGTTTGCACATGCCGGCGATGCTCGAGGCCCTGAAAACCTTTACGGGCCTGCCGCACCGCATGCAGTTTGTGGCGCGTTTCAACAACGTGACTTTCATCAATGACTCCAAAGCGACCAATGTCGCTGCTGCGATCGCGTCAGTGAACTCGGTCGAAGGCAAGGTGGTGCTTATTGCCGGTGGCCAGGGCAAAGGTGGGGATTTCGCAGCACTGGCAGGCGCCGTGCATGATCGCTTGCGCGCGCTGGTATTGATCGGTGAAGACGCCGCGAAAATTGAAAATGCTTTTGCCGGCCGGGTCCCGGTGACGCAGGCGGAGTCTTTGCCTGCAGCAGTCACGTACTCTGCGGAGCTGGCAACGCCCGGCGACACTGTTTTGTTAGCGCCTGCCTGTGCCAGCTTCGATCAGTTTCCGAATTACCAGGAGCGCGGCGTTGCGTTTCGTGTGGCGGTGGAGGCCTTGCAGTCGTGAGCGCTACCCATGCATCAATGCCTTTCCCGGCCCGGTTGCGCACGCCGTTGACGATCGATCCGGTGTTGCTGACATTGGCCTTGACCCTGTTGCTGGGTGGCATGGTCATTCTCGCTTCAGCGTCGGTTTCCGTCTCCGACGCAACCGCTGGCAATCCATTTTACTATTTGCAACGCCAGGCACTGGCCGCGGCTATCGGCGGTGCGGCAGCGCTGGTCTGCCTGTTCATTCCGCTGGCAGCGTGGCGCAACCTGGGGCCGCTGCTGTTGTTGCTCGCATTTGTGCTGCTGATACTCGTGCTGGTGCCCGGCGTTGGCTACACGGTCAATGGCAGTACCCGCTGGGTACGCGTGGGGTTCATGAACCTGCAGGTGTCTGAGCCGGCACGACTTTGTCTGATCTTGTATCTCGCCGGTTACCTCGTGCGCCGCAACAAGTCACTGCGCGAAGGTTTCGTTGGCTTTCTGCGCCCCATGCTGTTGCTCAGCGTGGCTTGTGCATTACTGCTGTCAGAACCGGACTTTGGCGCAGCAATCGTACTGCTCGCGACGTCGCTGGCAATGTTGTTTGTCGCCGGCGCTCGCATACGTGACTTCCTGGTATTTTTTGGTGCAGCTGTCGCGGCGATGGCGGTGCTGGCGGTGACTTCACCCTACCGACTCAAGCGGCTGACCGGCTTCATGGACCCGTGGTCGGACCCGTTCAATTCAGGCTTTCAGCTGACCCAGTCGTTGATCGCGATCGGTCGGGGCGAATGGTTCGGCGTCGGGCTTGGTGACGGTGTGCAGAAACTGTTCTACCTGCCGGAAGCTCATACCGACTTTGTGTTCGCCGTATTCGCCGAAGAATTCGGATTGCTCGGATCGCTGCTGTTGATCGGTCTGTTCCTTGCCTTCTTGTGGCGAGTAGGTCGGCTGGCGATGCGCGCTGCTGATGCAGAACGTTTTTTCGAGGCCTACATCGCTGTCGGTATTGGCACCTGGTTGGGTTTGCAGGCCTTCATCAATCTGGGTGTCAACATGGGCTTGTTGCCGACCAAGGGGCTCACGCTGCCTTTGATCAGCTATGGCCGCAGCAGCCTCATCGTGACGATGGCGAGCATCGCGATCCTGTTGCGCATCCATCATGAGTTGGCGACTGACACGGGCGTCAGCTCCAATAACCGTCGCCGCCGTGCACCCCGGGGCAAGCAATGAATCTCCGGCCGATACTGGTAATGGCAGGCGGCACCGGTGGCCACGTCTATCCGGCGCTTGCGGTTGCCAATGCGTTGCGCCAGCAGTCGCGCGACGTTGTGTGGCTGGGAACCCGCCGCGGTATCGAAGCGCGGGTCGTGCCGGCGGCCGGAATACCAATTGAATGGGTGACCGTGCAGGGATTGCGTGGCAAAGGCCGGCTGGCCATGTTGCTGGCGCCGTTCCGCTTGCTGCGAGCGCTTGCGCAGTCTTTACGCATCGTGGCCCGGCATCGACCGGCAGCCGTATTGGGCATGGGCGGTTTTGTCAGCGGCCCGGGCGGGCTGGCTGCCTGGCTGTTGCGCCGGCCGCTGGTGATTCATGAACAGAACGCTGTGTCCGGCGTTACCAACCGACTTCTGGCGCGTCTCGCCCGGGTTGTGCTGCAAGCCTTCCCGGGCAGTTTTTCCGCGTCGATTCGTGCGCGCACCGTGGGCAACCCGGTACGGGCGGAAATTGCCGCATTGCCGGCACCAGCCGAACGGTTTGCGCAGCGCGAGGGTGCGCTGCGAGTGTTGGTTCTCGGTGGCAGTCAGGGCGCGTTAGCCCTCAACCAAATGGTGCCTGCGGCGCTCGGCCTGTTACCCGTCGAAGTGCGACCAATGGTTCGCCATCAAACCGGCGGTCGAACGGCGGCGATCGCTGCTGCGGCGTACAGCGATGCTGGCGTCGAAGTGCAGCTTGAAGAATTCATCGAGGATATGGCCGCCGCATACGGCTGGGCGGACCTCGTGGTTTGTCGTGCCGGTGCGTTGACCGTTGCCGAAGTGGCGGCGGCGGGTCTGGGTGCGATCTTCATTCCGTACCCTGCTGCAGTCGATGATCACCAGACCATCAATGCCAGTGGTCTGGTGGCAGCGGGCGCGGCGTGCATTCTCCAGGAACGTGATCTGGATGCGGCAAAACTGGCTACGGTACTTGGCGAGTGGCTGTCCAGCCGGGCAGCCCTGTGTGACCGTGCGGAGCGCGCGCGTGAACTGGCGGCACCGAATGCATTGAGCACTATCACCAGCGTCTGCCTGGAACTCGCCGGAGGTGCGGCATGATCGAGCGTATGCGCCGGATCAATCGCGTGCACTTTGTCGGTATCGGCGGCTCCGGCATGTCAGGTATCGCCGAAGTCATGCTGAACCTTGGCTACAAAGTTCAGGGGTCGGATCTGCGGCGCAACGCCGCCGTGGATCGACTCGAAGGTTTGGGCGCGACAGTCTTTGTTGGCCATGATCGCGAACACGTGGCGGCCGCCGATGCGGTGGTCGTATCGAGCGCTGTCGACGAGCGCAATCCTGAAGTATCCGCGGCTCGCGAACTGTTGTTACCCGTGGTGCCGCGTGCCGAGATGCTCGCAGAGCTGATGCGTTTTCGTTACGCGATAGCGGTTGCCGGTACGCACGGCAAGACCACCACCACCAGTCTCGTTACCAGTGTATTGGCACAAGGCGGACTGGATCCGACGTTTGTGATCGGCGGCCGGCTCAAGAGCGCCGACGCCAATGCGAAGCTGGGGCAGGGCGAATACCTTGTTGCAGAAGCGGACGAAAGCGACGCGTCGTTCGTGCATCTGAAACCGATGTTGGCCGTTGTCACCAATATCGACGCCGATCACATGTCGACCTACAAAGGTGACCTCGATCGCCTGCACCAGGGCTTCATCGATTTTCTGCACAACCTGCCGTTCTATGGGTTGGCGGTGATGTGTTCTGACGATCCGGGTGTGCGCAGCATTATTGCCAACGTCGGTCGCTCCATTGTTACTTACGGTATCAATGACGATACGGATATTCGTGCGCAGAACATACGTTACAGCGAGGGTTGTACTGAATTTGAAGTGGTACGCCGCGATGCCGCAGGTGTACTCGCCATTCGT
Organism: Woeseia oceani; assembly: GCF_001677435.1. Taxonomy (GTDB): domain Bacteria; phylum Pseudomonadota; class Gammaproteobacteria; order Steroidobacterales; family Woeseiaceae; genus Woeseia; species Woeseia oceani. The sequence continues at coordinate 3,131,514 of NZ_CP016268.1, read as the reverse complement.
TTGAAACTGCCCGGTTTGCACAATGTACTGAATGCGCTGGCTGCCGTCGCGGTTGCAGGCGAACTGGATATCGAAGACGAGGCACTGGTCACTGCCTTGCAGCAATTTGAAGGTATTGACCGCCGTTTTCAGAATAACGGCGAAATCCAAACGTCTCGTGGCCGGGTCATGCTGGTCGACGACTACGGTCATCACCCGACCGAGATCGCTGCCACCGTGGCGGCCGCACGCGCTGGCTGGCCGGAACGACGCATAGTGCTGATTTTTCAGCCACACCGTTACAGCCGTACCCGCGACTTGCTCGATGATTTTGCAAGTGTACTGGCCGACGTCGACGTGCTGATTCTGCTCGAAGTGTATGCCGCCGGCGAGGACCCGATAGCCGGTGCCGATGGTCGCGCCATGGCTCGGGCTATTCGCAGCCGCGGCGGTGTTGAGCCGGTGTTCGTTGAGACTTTCGATGAGGCCGTGTCAGTACTGGGCGGTTTGCTGCTTGAGAACGACCTGGTTCTTACCATGGGTGCAGGCGACGTCGGTGCGTTCGCCAGTCGCCTGCCAGCACTGTTGACAGCCACGCCTGCGGCGGGAGTTGCCTCGTGATGGCTACGATGAATTCCACCTCTGCTTTCGCCGGCGAGCTGCGCCGCAACGAGCCCATGAGCAAGCATACGTCGCTGCGGGTAGGTGGGCCGGCTGATTTGTTTTACAAGCCTGCGAGCCTGGAAGACCTTGCTGTGTTTCTGCAGAGCCTCGACTCCGATACGCCGGTTTTCTGGTTTGGTCTGGGCAGCAACCTGCTGGTTCGTGACGGTGGCTTGCGTGGCGCGGTCATCGCGACGGCCGGGATTTTCAAAGATATCGAGCGCCATGATGACGACAGTGTCGTCGCCGGTGCGAGTCTGCCGTGTACCTTGCTCGCGCGCCAGTGCATCCGCTGGGGCCTTGGGCCTTCGGAGTTTTTCGCCGGTATCCCCGGGACGGTCGGTGGCGCACTGGCGATGAATGCCGGCGCTCATGGCGGAGAGACCTGGGAGCGGGTTCGCTCGGTACGAACCATTGATCGCGCCGGTAACGTCCGCGTGCGGACGCCCGACGATTATTCCGTGGGTTACCGCAGCGTCAAAGGGCCAGCCGATGAATGGTTCGTCGAGGGCACCTTCGTGTTCGACAGCAGCGTCGTGCCGAGCATGGAAGCTATGAAAGGCATGCTGGATAAACGCAAGGAAACGCAGCCCCTTGGACTACCCAGTTGCGGCTCGGTGTTTCGCAACCCTGTTGGCGATCATTCCGCGCGGCTTATCGAAGCCAGTGGTTTGAAAGGCTACCGGATTGGCGGAGCCGAGGTATCCGACAAGCACGCCAATTTCATTATCAATCGTGATGACGCCACAGCCGCCGATATCGAGGCCGTGATTACACACGTTCGAAACACCGTGCGCGAGCAGCACGGCATTGAGCTGATTTGCGAAGTTCGAATTGTTGGTGAGGTGCTGTCATGACGTGTCGTGAACAGCGTCAAGCAATTACCGATGCCGCCGCGTTCGGACGGGTAGCCGTCATGCTGGGTGGCTTCTCCAGTGAGCGTGAAGTGTCTCTCGCCAGTGGTGGTGCCGTGCTTTCAGCATTGCAGTCGCGCGGTATTGACGCGCACGCCTGGGACCCCGCGGAGAAAGATTTTCGCCAGTTTGCATCCGCCGGATTCGACAGGGTCTGGATTGCACTTCATGGGCCCGGTGGGGAAGACGGTGCGCTGCAGGGTGCTCTGCAATGGCTGGGTATGCCGTACACCGGCAGTGGTGTGATGGCTTCGGCGATTGCTATGGACAAGATACGCAGCAAGCACATTTTTCGTGCCGCAGGGATAGCTACCCCGGACTATCGGGTTATCGAGAGCATTGAAGATGCGCGACTTGCCGCTGACGAATTCGGCTACCCGCTGGTCCTGAAGCCGTCGCGCGAAGGATCGAGTGTCGGCATGAGTAAAGTGTTCGAGAAGCGCGAACTGGAAGCGGCAGTTGAGCTGGCTCTGAGCTTCGACGCCAGTGCCATCGTTGAAACCTGCATCGTCGGCAAGGAAATCACCGTCGCGGTGCTGCAAGGTGCCGCCCTGCCAAGTATCCGCATCGAAACACCGCGCGTGTTCTATGACTACCGCGCCAAGTACGAATCGGAGCGCACCCGCTACACCTGCCCCGGTAGCACCGATGCCGATGATGAACAGCAATACCTGGATCTGGCGCTCGCCGCATTTGACGAGCTGGGCTGCAGCGGTTGGGGCCGCGTTGATTTCATGACCGGCAAGGACGGTGTTCCGCTGGTGCTGGAGGTCAACACCGTGCCGGGTATGACGTCACACAGCCTGGTGCCAATGGCTGCCAAGCAAGCAGGAATGGATTTTCCAGAGTTGTGTTGGCGAGTGCTGGAAACCAGTGCCAATGCGGCAATTAAGGCGACGGAGGTTGCAGCTCATGGCGCGTAAACAAGCGCGGCGGCGTAAACAATCGGAACGCCCGACGTTCAAGATGCCGCGTATCCCGTTTGCGCGTATTGGAGCGATGCTGCTGGCAGCGTTGCTGATTACGGTGAGTTACCGGCTCAGTGCCAATTTGCTGGACCGGCCGATTACCGCAATCACAATTGACGGGCCGTTTCAGCGAGTGAGTGCATTGCAAATTGAAGAGGCGATCAGTGCCGAACTGCGGCGCGGCTTCTTGTCCGCAGATCTCGATGACATCCAGGCACAGTTGACGGCTATGCCGTGGATTGACCGCGCCAACGTAGTGCGTCGTTGGCCCGGGCAGCTGGAAATCAGTGTGAGTGAACAGGTTCCGGCGGCTTGCTGGGGTGAGCGTGGCTTGTTGAACATCCGTGGCGAATTATTCGTCAAAGATGCGCGCCACATTCCAGCAGAGCTACCGAGGTTGAGTGGCCCGGAGGGTCGGTCTGATGAAGTGGCGAAACGTTACCTGAAGATACGGGAACAGCTGATACCACGCGGTCTTGATGTTCGGCGACTGCATCTGGACCCCCGCGGAGCATGGGACATGACACTGCAAAACGGTATCGAGATTCGACTTGGCCGACGTGACGTGGATACGCGCACGCAACTCTTCCTGGATGTGGTTGCCGACGTCATCACGCGGCGGGCTAAAGAAATTGATTTCGTGGATTTGCGGTACAGCAACGGTTTCACGATCGGTTGGAATGGTGAAGCGCCAGACTCCATGTCAGCGCCGAATGAATCGGCGCCGGAAATGCTGGCGGGGCGTAGCGAATGAACGCTATGGAATTCTCACTTCTGAAACAGGACAGTATTAAGTGAGCAAGCGCGCAGATAAAAACCTGATTGTAGGGCTCGACATTGGTACGTCCAAAGTCGTCGCTATCGTTGGCGAAGTGACCGAAGACGGCAACATCGAAGTGGTCGGCATAGGTTCGCATCCTTCACGTGGGTTGAAGAAGGGCGTGGTCGTGAACATTGAATCGACCGTGCACTCCATTCAGCGCGCGGTCGAGGAAGCTGAACTCATGGCGGGTTGCGACATTCATTCCGTGTACGCAGGCATCGCTGGCAGTCATGTCCGCAGCCTTAACTCGCACGGCATCGTCGCCATTCGCGACAAGGAAGTCAGCGCTGGCGACGTGGACCGCGTTATTGATGCGGCACGGGCTGTTGCGATTCCGGCTGACCAGAAGATTCTGCACATCCTGCCGCAGGAATTCCTGATTGATAATCAGGAAGGCATACGCGAACCCATCGGCATGTCCGGCGTCCGGCTGGAAGCCAAAGTACACATGGTGACGGGGGCCGAAAGCGCCGCACAGAACATCGTGAAATGCGTGCAACGTTGCGGTCTGGAGGTGGACGACATCGTTCTGGAACAGCTCGCATCGAGTTATGCCGTACTGACGGACGATGAAAAAGAGCTGGGCGCCTGCCTGGTCGATATCGGCGGCGGAACCACCGACATAGCAGTCTTTCTTGGCGGCGCGATACAGCACACGGCTGTTATCCCAATCGCCGGGGATCAGGTTACCAACGACATCGCCGTATCGATGCGCACGCCGACGCAGTACGCGGAAGAAATCAAAATCAAGTACGCGTGCGCGCTGTCGCAGCTTGCGAACTCGGACGAAACGATTGAGGTACCCAGTGTGGGCGACCGACCGCCTCGCCGGTTGGCTCGACAGACGCTGGCCGAGATTGTCGAACCGCGTTTCGAGGAATTGTTCGGCCTGGTGCGCGATGAACTTCGTCGCAGCGGCTTTGAAGAGCTGATAGCTGCGGGCGTCGTGATCACCGGCGGCAGCGCGAAAATGGAAGGGGCAGTTGAACTGGCGGAAGAAGTATTCCACACGCCGGTCCGGCTCGGTTCGCCGCAGTATGTTGAAGGCCTGCTGGAAGTTGTACGTAACCCGATACATGCAACCGGCGTCGGTTTGCTGTTGTACGGCTACGAGGACCTGAAGCGGCGCGGCAAACGCAGTACGCCCGTCGGCAGCGGGCTCGCGGATATCTGGGAACGCATGCGTTCCTGGTTCCAGGGACAGATTTAGTGGTGATGCGGTCTTCGGACCGGTACCACGAAAAATACGTTACGCAGATGAGCGCGTAACATGGGCAAGAGTGAGAGTTGAAAGGTCTAGAAAATCCTTAAGCGGAGGGATGATTCATGTTCGAATTAATGGATGCGCATAGCCAGAGCGCAGTAATAAAAGTCATCGGAGTTGGCGGTGGTGGCGGCAATGCCGTCGCGCACATGGTCAATTCCGGTATCGAGGGCGTGGATTTTATCTGCGCCAACACAGACGCACAGGCACTTAACAGTGCACGCGTGCGTACAGCCTTGCAGATCGGTTGCAATATCACCAAAGGGTTGGGAGCCGGTGCGGACCCTGACGTTGGCAGGCAAGCGGCCATGGAAGACCGTGACCGCATTACCGAAGTCATCGAAGGCGCTGACATGTTGTTTATCACAGCCGGTATGGGCGGTGGTACAGGAACCGGTGCAGCTCCTATCGTCGCGCAGGTTGCCAAAGAGCTGGGCATTCTGACCGTCGCAGTCGTGACCAAGCCGTTCATCATGGAAGGTGGAAAGCGCATGATGATTGCGGATCAGGGTATTGCTGAACTCGGCAAGTACGTTGACTCGCTGATCACGATTCCAAATGAAAAACTGCTGTCCGTATTGGGCGGTGACACAACTTTGCTCGACGCATTCCGGTCGGCCAATGAAGTGCTGCAGGGCGCAGTGCAGGGCATCGCAGAACTGATAACGCGACCCGGCCTGATCAACGTCGACTTTGCCGACGTGCGGACTGTTATGGCGGAAATGGGTATGGCCATGATGGGCTCGGGATCGTCGTCGGGTGAAGACCGGGCACGGGAAGCGGCCGAAATGGCTGTTTCCAGTCCGTTGCTCGAGGACATTAACCTGGCCGGCGCGAACGGCATTCTGGTTAACGTCACGGCCGGCATGGACTTGTCGATCGGCGAATTCCAGGAAGTGGGCAACACGATCAAGGAGTTTGCATCCGATGATGCGACTGTGGTCGTAGGCACGGTAATCGATCCGGACATGGGCGACCGGATTCGGGTGACGGTTGTTGCAACCGGACTGGGCAAGCAGATGGCGCAAGCGAATACGCCTATGCGGGTTGTGCGCCGCAGTTACGACGCACCAACGCAGGCACCGGCACAGGCTTCGGCACCGTCTTCGGAACCGAACTATCACTCGCTGGACAAGCCAACTGTACAGCGCAAGCGTGCGGTAGGCGACGGCCTGGAAGAGCCCGGTTTGCAAGATGACTTGCTGGATATTCCGGCGTTTTTGCGGCGCCAGGCAGACTAGGTCCGCCAATGCTGTAAAGCTCGCGTCACTCACTCTGCGCGAGCCAGTGCCTCCGCTGTGGCCGGCCCGAATGATCGGGTCGGCCATTTTCAACGGGGAACAACGTCCAATAACCGGGGTCGGAAGCAGCCTGTCGATGGTTTCGTAACAGCAATGGCCGCAGCGAATGACTTGAACTTGAGAGACGGTGTGCTAATCTTTCGCCCAAATTGAATGAGAGAATGACCGTAAGTCATTGAAAAATAAGTGGTGTTTCTGCAACACGGGCCACCCAAAGACGACATTTCCGGCTGACACAGCCAGTCGGTTTTCCGCTGCCCGCAGCTCCGGCTGCACTGCAGCCCATACAACCAGCGGATGCTCGCGATTTCCTTGGACGCGAGCGCGCCGCGGATAGCTTAGCGAGAATTTGTGGCAATGTTGCGACAACGCACCTTGAAAACGGCCATTCGGGCCACTGGCGTGGGGCTGCATACGGGCGAGAAGGTCTACATGACTCTGCGTCCGGCGGCCGCCAATACGGGTATCACCTTTCGGCGTGTCGATCTGGACGTGCCGGTGGATATTCCCGCAGACCCCAATCTGGTCGGCGAGACCATGCTGGGTACCACGCTGGTCAAAGGCGATGTCAAGGTTGCGACGGTCGAGCATTTGATGTCAGCACTCGCCGGTCTGGGCATCGACAATCTGTACGTGGACCTGTCGGCGCCTGAAGTGCCGATCATGGATGGCAGTGCGGCTCCGTTTGTATTCCTGCTGCAGTCTGCGGGGATCGAAGAGCAGAATGCCGCCAAGCGCTTTGTCCGGATCAAGCGCAAAATCCGCATCGAAGAAGGCGACAAGTGGGCACAATTGACGCCGTTTAACGGCTTTAAAGTCAACTTCGATATCGACTTCAATCACCCGGTGTTTAACAAGCTCAGTCAGCATGCGTCGATCGACTTTTCCTCATCGTCGTTCCTCAAAGAAGTCAGTCGGGCGCGCACGTTTTGTTTCCTGCGCGATGTTGAAACTTTGCGTGAACGCAACCTGACACTCGGTGGCAGCATGGATAACGCCATCGTGCTCGATGACTACCGCATCCTCAATGAGGACGGCCTCCGGTACGCCAACGAATTTGTTGTTCACAAAATTCTGGATGCGATCGGCGATATATACCTGCTTGGCCGTACCGTGATTGGCGAGTTCTCCGCGCACAAATCGGGCCACGACCTGAACAATAAACTGATGCGGGCGATGCTTGCTGATACGACCGCCTGGGAAGAGGTTACCTACGAGGATGCGACGAAGGCGCCTATTTCCTACGCGACCCCGGCCTACGCCTGACGTCAGTCCCCCGGCCCTTGGCGGGCGACTCTGACCTGGCAACGCGCAACGTCCGCTATTTGCGCGCGCGCGGCGCGCAACAGTGAATCTGCCTCAAATCGCAGGCGTGCGGCCCACGCCGAGCTGCTGGCGACCACGACCAGTTCGTCCTTCTGCACGCTGACCGACACCACTGCCTCAGCTAAGTCCTTGTCTAAACTGGATTTAATGAGCTCCGTCAGGTCCTGATGTCGGCGGGCACGCTGAATAATTTCCTCCAGGCGGCTCGAGGAAGGGGACTTCAGCAGTTTGTCGAGGCGAATAATGCTCATGAAATGTGACGGGTTAGGCGTTTTCAGCGGACCACAAGTGACCGGGGTCGACATTCTGGCCGTGCGATCTTGTAATGAAAAGCGTCATTATGCATATTGACCGCCTTGACAAGGGCATACCCGCCGAAAGACGGGGACGCAAAACCACCGATCTAAGGGGCGTTTAGTCCTACGATAGCGGGGCTACCGAAGTGATCATCGAGCACAGGCTGACAAAAACGACACGGCGCCACGACCGGCAGCCGGGCCATGATTCCGATGGTTACGTTAGCGCAAATACTTTTGAACATACGCATCCGGGGCGTAGTTAATGAATGTAGTGATATTTGGCAAGGGGTTTGGCAAACCTCGGCAGATCAGCCTGTCCGGACCCACCGCAGGGCTGTTTGCAGCGCTGATTATCAGTGGCTTTTGCGGGGCGGCTTTTTTCGGTGGCTATATTTACTCGGTACACAACGGTTCCGGCGTAAGCTTGGAAACCACCGCTGCTTTGAACGCCGAGCTTGAAGCACAGCGTGATGCCATTCTGACAACCCGGCAAGAAACCGAAGACACCCTGAACGCGCTGGCGCTGCGAATCGGCCAGATGAATGCGCGGGTGATCCGGCTCGATGCGCTGGGTCGCCGCCTGACTGAAATGGCCGATCTCGACGACGGTGAATTTGATTTTGACGCCATCCCGGCGCTTGGCGGTCCCGAGGAGCCTGATTCGGCCGGTTCGTCTGCAGCAGTGCCCGAGGTCCTGACCGCGATGGAGGGACTGGCGATGCAACTCGACAATCGCGAAGCGCAACTGGGTGTCCTCGAATCGGTCATTCTCAATCAGAACCTCAATGATCGCGTCTACCCGCACGGCATGCCGGTCAAATCAGGCTGGATGTCGTCCTATTTCGGCCGTCGAACCGATCCTTTTACAGGCAAGACTGCGAATCACCGCGGAGTTGATTTCGCGGGCAAGGAAGGCGCGGAAATCATTGCGGTAGCGGACGGGGTCGTGACCTGGTCGTCCAAACGCTACGGCTATGGGCAGTTGGTCGAGATCAATCACGGCAACGGCTACGCCACACGTTATGCGCACAATCTGGAAAACCTCGTTGCCGTGGGCGAAGAAGTCCGCAAGGGTCAGACGGTTGCGCTGATGGGCGAGACAGGTCGGGCTACCGGGCCGAATCTTCATTTTGAGGTCCTGCACCGCGGCAAGCGGGTTAATCCCGTGTCGTTTGTTCGCAAGGGCGCCGCCGAGTAAGCGAGCCGTTTACGGGTAACCGCGGGCCATCGGCCCAGGTACGATTCTCGCTCTGTAAGGCCCTTGGAATCGTCTCCACCGGCCTCATAATCCTTCTTTCATTCAACAACAACGGACGTTCTTGACGATGCTTGCCGGAACCCCGGTTCGGCAATTTGTCTTAGTCAGGGTAATCCGTGGTGCAAATTTCCAGTCAGTACGTAAAATACCGGTCTTTGTGTGTGGTCGTGGCGGTAACGTCCGTGGCCGAATACCCTCTTGCAGGAGCCCTCAGTGGCAAATTTTCTTACTCGATTTTTTGGTAGCCGTAATCAACGCCTGCTGCGGCAGATGTACAAGGTCGTAAAACGCGTCAACGATCTGGAAGAGGGCATCAAAGCACTGGATGACGGTGCTTTGGCAGCAAAGACCGACGAATTCAAACAGCGTATAGCCGATGGTGCAACGCTGGATCAACTACTCCCGGAAGCCTTCGCAGTCGCCCGTGAAGCCGCATGGCGGACACTGGGTATGCGGCCCTTTGACGTGCAATTGATCGGCGGCATGGTTTTGCATCAAGGCAATATTGCCGAAATGCGGACTGGCGAAGGCAAGACGCTGGTAGCGACTCTGCCTGCTTATCTGAATGCTTTGAGCGGCAAGGGCGTGCACATAGTCACGGTTAACGAGTATCTCGCGCAGCGCGACGCCGACTGGATGCGGCCGGTGTATGAGTTCCTGGGTTTGACCGTCGGCGTGACCCGTAGCGGTCAGACACAGCAGCAGAAAGCGGAGTCCTATAACGCGGACATCACCTATGCGACCAACAATGAACTGGGATTCGACTACCTGCGTGACAATCTGGCGTTCTCCCCTGATGACAAAGTCCAGCGCCCGCTGAATTTTGCGATTGTCGATGAGGTCGACTCGATTCTGATCGATGAAGCACGTACGCCGCTGATCATCTCCGGTCCAACCGAAGAGAACACAGATCTCTATCAAAAGATCAACAAGCTGATTCCCAAGTTGCGTCTGCACGAGGACACAGCGGATTCGAATAATTTCAACATCAATGCAAAGTCCATCAAGCTGAAGGATGAGCACGGCAAGCTGCTGAAATCAGACGATGGCGAGGAAGTCATGTCGCTTTCTGCGGCGATAGACTTGGCAGAATCAAGAAATGCCGATGTTGTGCAGGTTGAGGACGGCAAGATTCCACTGTGCCGCCTGGCGATACGCGGTCACTACACGACCGACGAGAAAGCAAAGCAGGTGCACGTCACAGAAGACGGACATCAGTACGTTGAACAATTGATGTCCCAGGCCGGACTCCTGGAAGAAGGTTCAAGCCTGTATGACGCCGGCAATATTCGACTGTTGCATCACCTGAACGCCGCGTTGCGCGCTCATGTCATGTTTAACAAGGACGTCGAATACATCGTCAGCAACGGCGAGATTGTCATCGTCGACGAGTTTACTGGCCGAACCATGCCGGGACGTCGATGGTCCGATGGATTGCATCAGGCGATCGAAGCGAAGGAAGGCGTTGCCGTCAAGCAGGAGAATCAGACGGTTGCCTCCATCACTTTTCAGAATTACTTCCGGCTGTACAACAGCCTGTCCGGTATGACGGGCACGGCTGATACGGAAGCCTTTGAATTCCAAACAATTTATGGCCTAGAGGTCATAGTGATCCCAACCCACAGGCCGATGGTACGCAAGGACCAGCCGGACCTTGTCTACCTGACGCAGAAGGATAAATTCGACGCGATCATCGAAGACATCGTCGACTGCCGCGAACGTCAGCAGCCGGTGCTGGTGGGTACGACATCAATTGAAACGTCGGAATATTTATCGTCGCTGCTGAAGAAAAAGGGCGTGCAGCACGAAGTGCTGAATGCCAAGCAACACGAACGCGAGGCGACGGTAGTACAGCAGGCCGGCCGACCAGGCGCGATTACCATCGCAACGAACATGGCGGGGCGCGGTACCGATATCGTGCTTGGCGGCAACCTCGAAGCGGCATACGCCGACGCAGGCGAGGACGCGGACAAAGAGGTGGTCAAAGCCGAATGGGAGGCGCGTCAGAAAGTTGTACTTGAGGCCGGTGGACTGCACATCATCGGTACTGAGCGCCACGAGTCACGGCGTATCGACAACCAGTTGCGCGGCCGCTCCGGTCGTCAAGGTGATCCCGGCTCAAGTCGCTTCTATTTGTCGATGGAAGACAACCTGATGCGGATCTTCGGCGATCCGAATAGAACCAAGGCGTTGCTGTCGCGAGCCGGTATGCGTGAAGGTGAGGCGATAGAAAGCAAAATCCTGTCGCGGCAAATCGAGAAGGCACAGCGCAAAGTCGAAGCGCATAACTTTGACATACGCAAGAACCTGCTTGAGTACGATGATGTTGCCAATGACCAGCGTAAAGTTGTCTACCATCAACGCAGCGAACTCATGGCCGCCGACGATATCAAGGACTCGGTCATGGCGATTCGCGACGAAGTCGTGGAAGACGTTGTTGCGCAGTACATTCCGCCGGGCAGTCTGGAGGACCAGTGGGATACCGATGGGCTAACCCAGGCCATCGAGCACGATTTCATGGCGCGCGTGAATGTTTCGCAGTGGGTGCGCGACGATCCTAAGCTCAACGAAGAAACCATTCGCGAGCGTGTCGTTGAGGAATTGCGCAAAGCGTATCTTGAGAAAGAAAAAACGATCGGCACTGAGTTGATGCGGAGTGTCGAGAAAGAAGTCATGTTGAAACAACTTGACTACCACTGGAAGGAACATCTGGCCGCAATGGATTACTTGCGTCAGGGCATACATCTGCGAGGCTATGCGCAGAAGAACCCGAAGCAGGAATACAAACGCGAAGCGTTCGAGATGTTCGGCGCGATGCTGGACCAGATCAAACACGACACGACAACAATTTTGTCGCGTGTGCGGATTCAGAGCGAAGAAGATATCCAGCGCATGGAACAACAGCGCCGAGCAGCGCAGGCAATGGAATTCAAGCATGCCGATGCGCCGGCCCTGGGGCAGGCTGCGCCGCCACCAGCAGCCGCTGGTCGACAGGGTGACGGCCCAATACCGCGCCCGCCAGCCGAGGCGCCCGCACCGTTCGTGCGCGAAGATCGCAAAGTCGGCCGCAACGAGCCGTGCCCTTGCGGTTCAGGCAAGAAGTTCAAGCAATGCCACGGCCGCTTGAGTTGACCGTTTGACGTGACCATTGCGCAACGCTTGCAGGTTGCGGCCGGTATCTTGATCGATGCATCTGGCCGGGTGCTGATTACGGAACGCCTCGGAGATTCGCCGTTCGCCGGATTGTGGGAGTTTCCAGGCGGCAAGCTGCAGGGCGACGAGACACCGGCTGAAGCAATGGTGCGTGAGTTGCGTGAAGAACTGGCGGTCGAAGTCGGCGACTCCGAGCACTTCATGCACTTGATGCACGAGTACGCCGACCGAAGTGTCGAACTCGATTTTTTCCTGGTGCATAGCTGGCAGCGCGAGCCAATAGCCTGTGATGGTCAGGCGATGGAGTGGCGATTTCCGGCCGATATCTCCGTCGCGGAATTGCTACCGGCAGACGGGCCCGTACTTGAAGCGCTGCTTGGCCGAGATCGCCGGGTATGACAGTCAGTCCGCGACGCAGACTCAACAAATACTGATGTGAAAGCTTACGTCGTGTCCGGTCTGCACGGCCCGTGAGCCTATCGCTGACCATTCGAGAAAGCGCACGGTAAAGCGGTGCTGACTCCCGCTGATCTCCGGAAACAACGGACTGTTCAATGGCAGCGTAACCCGCAACATTTGGCAATGCGCATCGCGTTGCATGTTGTGTTGGTACATGCCATTGATCGCACGGCGTTCCTGCGGTTGCGCGCTTTCCCGAATCAGCCACAGCACTTCAATCACCGCGTCGCAAACCGGTTGCAGTATATGCAGCCAACCCTGCATGTCCTGTTGTCGTCGCTCGAATGGTTGCCGCAACCAGTGGCTGTACTCCGGTAAGTCAAATTCGCAGGTCCCACCGGGGATTGCACTCCGGTGCTTGATCGAGCTCAGAAACTCGCAATCTTTCAGTGGCTGCAGAAAATGTGCGCCGATACTGCGCAGTTCTTCCCGTGTGTGGGTCAGATTTGAAATCAGCGAAGAAAGGCGCTTGACGTCGACGGCGGGTTGCGATTTGTAGCGTTCCAGCACATCGAGTTGCCGGTCCAGTTCCTTGTGGACGTCACTGCGCACGTCGCCGCGACTGAGGATGGCCAGAATCTCCAGCAAACTCGTGGTGGCGGCACGGGTAGCCCAGTCGGCTTCCTGCTCGGTGTTGTACAGCAGCTGCTGATACAGGAACTCCAGGCGCATGAAAGTGCGCATCCGCTCATTGAGTGGCTGCTCGTATTCGCACATCGTCCGACCGGCGCTGTGTTGTTCTGCTGTCATTACGGCTCGTACCATTGCGCTATTCTGCGCCACGTGCGGCGGTATGCGCAAATGACTTCAAACGGCGACAGGTAAGGTGATCAACGCAGCGCAGCAAGGCGTTCGTAACGTCGGTGGAGCTCCGCCACCCGTTGCCGGGCAAGCTCGAGAGAGCCGTCGTTGTTGATAACGTCATCGGCGATAGCCAGCCGTTCTTCGCGGCTGGCCTGAGAGGCGATTATGCGTTCAGCCTGAGCTTTGTTTTCAGCGTCACGGGCGAGTAGTCGCTCAAGCTGCAATGCTTTCGGTACGTCGACCACCAGTATGCGGTCCATGCTCTCGCGCATTGGCGATTCAGCCAGCAGCGGCACTACGATAATCTGGTAGCGGCCGCCTGCGCTGGCTGACTGACGCATAGTCTCTTCCCGTATCAGCGGATGCAGCAGACCTTCCAGCTTGCGGCGTTCACCTTCGTCGGCAAAAACGATGGTACGCAGCGCCGCGCGGTTCAGCCCACCGTCTACCGCGATAACCCGGTCGCCGAACATCTGCCGTATTTCGTTGAGCGCTGGACTGCCCGGTTCAACCAGCTCGCGGGCAATGACGTCGGTGTCAATGACCGGAACGCCCAGCTCTTCGAAATAATTCGCGATGAGGGACTTGCCGCTGGCGATGCCGCCTGTCAGACCTATACGGAACGGTTCAGTATTTTCGAGCTTGCGCATGCGAGGCTATCCGGTTCAGGTAACAGCGCCGATCCACCAGCTGCGAATTTGTGGCCCGTATAACATGGCGAGCCAACCGGCTGCCGCAAGAAAGGGTCCGAAAGGCATTGGTACATTCCGGTCTCTGCCACGTACTGCCATCAAGGCAATGCCGACGATCGCTCCAACCAGCGCTGACAAAATGATGATCACCGGCAGTTCTTGCCAGCCGAGCCATGCACCAAGTGCCGCAAGCAGTTTGAAGTCACCGTACCCCATACCTTCTTTGCCGGTCACCAGCTTGAACAGGTGATAGACACTCCACAGGCTGAGGTAGCCCGCCAGTGCGCCGACAATGGCCGTTTTCGGCGCGATGAACAACACCTCGGCAGCGGGCATCGGGTTGAACAGGCTCAGGCTGAGGCCGGCCCACAACAGAGGCAGTGACATGGAGTCCGGAATGATCTGGTGATCAAAATCGATAAAGGTGATGGCGATCAGGACCCAGGTAAGGCCAATGGCAGCGGCCGCTTCCCAGCCAAAGCCGAAGCGCCACGCCGTCAGACCGGTCAGTACCGCGGTAAGCACCTCAATGGCGGGATAGCGCGCCGAAATCCGTGCCTGGCAGTGCCCGCATTTGCCGCGCAACAGGAGGTAGCTGACAACAGGGATGTTTTGCAGCGCGGTGATTTGGATACCACAGGACGGACACCGTGAACGGGGCACCACCAGATCGAACCGGCCTTCCGGCAAGTCGTCGGCAGGTTCGGCCAGCAACTCCTGGCACTGACTACGCCATTCGCGCTGCATCATGACCGGCACGCGGTATATGACGACGTTAAGGAAGCTGCCGATCAGCAACGCGAAGAGTACGCAGACCAGCAGGAAGACGGCAGGGTGGGCAGAGAGAATTTCAATCATCAGTGAATGATTCCCGGTTCAGACTGCGGATACAAGAGCGGCGCCATTAGGCGCCGCTGGGAGTGCATTTGTTGTCACAGGCCTCGCGATTATACGACCGCGCCCATCTTGAAAATTGGCAGGTACATGGCGATGACCAGTCCACCGACGAGTACACCGAGGATTGCCATGATCATGGGTTCGAGCAGGCTGCTGAGATTGTCGACCGCGTTGTCCACATCTTCCTCGTAGAAGTCGGCGACTTTGGCGGACATTTCATCAAGCGAGCCGGATTCTTCACCAACGGCGATCATCTGGATAACCATGTTCGGGAACAGGTCCGTGTTTTCCATTGCCTGCTGCAGCCGTTGGCCAGTGGAGACCTCGTCTTTCATGTGCAGCACGCCCACTTCATAGACGATGTTACCTGTGGCGCCGGCTACAGACTCAAGCGCTTCCACCAGCGGTACACCGGCGCTGAACATTGTTGACAACGTCCGGGCGTAACGGGCAATGGCTGCTTTCTGAATGATCGGGCCAATGATCGGCGTCTTCAGTGCCATACGGTCAAGGAATTCCCGCATCGCCCGGGATCGCTTCTTGAAGTACAAGAATGCGGATACTGCGGCAAATCCGGCGAGTGCCAGCATCCAGCCCTGATCGCGGACAAATTTGGAAAGGTCGATTACGACTTGTGTAAAGGCCGGCAGATCGGCGCCAAAGCCCTGGAACAAGTCTTCGAATGCCGGGATCACGAAAATCAGCAGAATGACGGTTACCACGAATGCGACAACCAGTACGGCAGCCGGGTAGGTCAGTGCTTTTTTGATCTTTTTCTTAATCGCTTCCGTTTTTTCTTTGTAGGTCGCGATTTTGTCCAGCAGGGTTTCAAGAGCACCTGCTTGCTCGCCGGCTTCAACCAGATTGATGAACAGGTCGTCGAAATAAAGCGGGTGTTTGGCAAGGGCTTCGGCAAGTGCGCTGCCGCCTTCGACGTCCGCCTTGATCGTCATGATCAGTTTTTGCATCGCCGCGTTTTCGTGCCCGCTGCCAACGATCTCGAACGCCTGTACCAGCGGAATGCCCGCGCTGAGCATGGTGGCGAGCTGCCGGCTGAAAATGGCAATGTCGCCCATCGTAATCTTGGCCGAGCCACTGAACAGGCCTTTGCTCTGTTTCTTGATACGGCTGGGCACGACGCCCTGACGACGCAAGTCAGCACGAACAGCTGCCTCGTTGGCCGCCATTGCCTTGCCCTTGATCTTGTTGCCTTTGCGATCCGTCCCTTCCCAAAGGAAAGGCGTACTGTTAGCAACCGCTGATTCCGCCATGTTAGTTCCCTAGCTCTCTATGCCGCGACCGAAGCTACTCAATTGTAACCCGGTTGATCTCTTCAAGACTTGTGATCCCGTCCTTGACTTTGTTCAGTCCGGCCGTTCTAAGATCGATGACACCTTCCTTGGCAGCTTGATCGGCTATCTGCATGGCATTGCCACCCTCCATGATGATGCGTCCCATGGTCTCTGAGACTTCCATGACCTGGAACAAGCCGAGGCGGCCTTTGTACCCTTCATTGCATAACTTGCAGCCCTTCGGCCCGAATACTGAAAGCCCTGCTTTGATGTCTGCTTCCGCGAAGCCTTCTTTGAGTAAGGCTTCGTGCGGAATGTCACGCACTTCCTTGCAGTTGTCACACAACTTGCGCGCAAGCCGTTGCGCAATGATCAAGCTTACTGAGGTCGCAATAGCGTAAGGCTTGACGCCCATGTCGACGAGTCGCGTCAGTGTTTTCGGCGCGTCATTGGTATGCAGTGTGGAAAGTACAAGGTGACCGGTTTGTGCCGCCTTGATCGCGATCTCGGCGGTTTCCAGGTCACGAATCTCACCGACCATGATGACGTCGGGATCCTGTCGCAGAAACGCTTTCAGCGATGAGGCAAACGTGAGTCCAACTTTCGGATTGACGTTAACCTGGTTGATGCCAGGCAGGTTGATTTCCGCCGGATCTTCCGCCGTCGAAATATTGCGGTCTTCCGTGTTCAGAATATTGAGGCCGGTATACAGCGAAACGGTTTTACCCGAACCTGTCGGGCCGGTAACCAAAATCATTCCGTACGGCTTGTTGAGGTGCTTTAGGTACAGCGCCTTCTGCGTTTCGTCATAGCCCAGTGCGTCAATGCCAAGCTTGGCGCTGCTGGGATCCAGAATACGTAATACGATTTTCTCGCCGAACAAGGTCGGGCAGGTATTGACACGAAAATCGATAGCGCGGTTTTTGGACAAACGCATTTTGATGCGACCGTCCTGTGGTACGCGGCGCTCGGCAATGTCCATGCGCGACATTACTTTGAGTCGCGCACATACCTTGTTGGCAAGCGCGACCGGCGGTTGTGCAACTTCGGAAAGCACGCCGTCAAGTCGTGTGCGTACGCGGAAGATTTTCTCGTAAGGTTCGAAATGGATATCCGATGCGCCGCGTTTGATCGCGTCGAGCAAAACCTTGTTAACGAAACGAACAACCGGCGCGTCTTCGATGTCATCACGGGTGATGCCATCTTCCTGCTCTTCTTCGCCGCTTGATACGTCGAGGTTCTCCAGGTCGAAGTCGTCATCGTCGAGGCCGGACATGGTCGTGTCGACCGCTTCCAGCGCTTTGCTGATGCGTTCTTCCAGTTTTGCCTGCTCGACAACCACCGGATCAACACGCAGGCTGGTCTGAAACTTGACCTCGTCGATAGCCTGTAAATTGGTTGGGTCAGAGATACCCAGGAATAGCCGCTGGCCGCGTTTGACCAAAGGCAGCACACGGTGCTTGTTCAGGAGTTTCTGATCGACTGCCCGCAGGCACTCGAGATCCACTTCTATCGCATCCAGATCCAGCAAAGGCACGCCGAACTCGTGCGAGGCCGCGACCGCGATTGCGCGGGAATCGGCCAGTTCGTTGGATACGAGGTAGGCGACTAACGGCAGATGTGCTTTCTTGGCCGCTTCTGCGGCGTCAAGGATGGCCTGTTCAGCAATGATCCCGTCCTGGACCAGGCGCCGTGGAAGGCCCGAAAGCGTCGATTGAGATGCCGATACTGCCATGAGTGCGTCAGATGCCTGAATGCCAAGGATTTTGCGGACTTAACAGTCTCACTGATCCGCCCATCTGGATCAACTGCATTTTGTGCTGTTGTTCACAAATGCAACATATTTAGTCAAAGCCCGAAGTTTAACGCCCTTTGGGCGTTGGTTTTGCTTCTGTGCAGCCGGCCGTTAGCCACGGCAATTGGACGGCAGGTATCGTTCTTCGATGGAGCCGGCCTGGTAAGCCGCGGTAATGCCACCGCCGGTCAGCGGGCCGCCATTGAGGGCCGATGCGTAGCCGCAACGCCACGAGATGGCCTGTCCGCCCGGCGTGGCATAGGGCGTGACCGACAGAGACTCACCAAAAATGGCAGGGTGCGCGTTGTTGCCGAAAGTAATGTCGATGCGGCCATTGACGATATTCATGGCGCTGACGTAATTGCCTTGTGAATCAGTCGCTGCCGCAGATAAACCGACATCCTGGCGTCCACTCGGAGGGCGTCCCTCTGTAGTGAATGTGTCAACAATGGGTACTTTAACGCTGGCAGCAAAGTTCAGTGCTTCGGCGACCTGGGCGCGCACGGTATAAGTCTGGTAGGCCGAAACAGCCAGTGAGGCCAGGATGCCAATAATGGCAACGACTATCATGAGTTCGATCAGCGTGAAGCCTGCTTGTCGTGTGGATGTTTTCATCGAACGACTCCCGTCAACCAGCGCTCTGTGCCCAGACAAAAATAGCGGCAGCGGCCATTACGTTCAAGCACGATGCCGGATCACCCAGTGAGTCATGCTCAGCAACCTGCTGTATGTAAGCAAAAAATCTACTTGAAGAAAAAAGCCCCGGCTAGCGGGGCTTTCTCCTGGATCTTAGTCATTGCATCGGGAAGCCGACGCTAGCGGACTCCGATTACGGACGGCAAGCAGCTGGCAGCCATTTCGGGTTCGCGTTCAATGGCTCTGTGCCACCGGCGCCGCCCGCGCAGGTCCAAGAGACGCTGCCGCCGTTATCCAATGCCGTCAAAGTAATGGTAGCTCCGTTGATGTTGGCGTTGGCAGACTGCGGGTCCGCATTTGAGTAGGTCACCGTGATGACGTTACCCGCAACTGCGACCTGAGAAACATATTTGCCGGCGATGCTTGCTGCGGCTTCCAGTCCAGCTTCATCGTTATCAGCAGGATATGCACCCTGGTCCTGGTAGTACTCGGTTACCGCTGCTTTAGCAGCGCCTTACAGGCTCAAACCTTCAGAAACCTGTGCGCGAATCGTGTAGTCCTGATAAGCCGGAATAGCGATGGCGGCCAGGATGCCGATGATCGCGACAACGATCATCAGTTCGATAAGCGTAAAACCCTGTTGAACTTTTTTCATTGGAGTCTCCATGAATTTGTAAACTTGCGAGTAGAAAAGCGTACGGCGTATTCGCCTGTACCGGGTATAAAGCAAGCCCCATGCCAGTTTTAGCAGATGTAATTTAAGTTATTGAAAAATATAATGAAAAAAAATCGAAATGTGACGGGCTTCGCAGTCACGGCTTTTGTCAGGCTGGGCAAGTTCGGTCACTGGCTGTCAGGAACTGACAAAAATTGTCACAGTGCGTCGGCATCCGCCGACGCTGCTGGCTACTCGATACCGAGTTTCTTGATGCGATACCGCAACTGGCGAAACGACAGCCCCAGTCGCTTCGCCGCCGCCGTCTTGTTGTAGCGGGTTTTTTCGAGTGCTTCGACAATCGCCTGGCGCTCAACATCTTCGATATGCCCACCGAGATTGGACGTCGCGCTGTTGGCCGCTGGCAATGCATCGTCCGCCCGAGGAGTTTCCCGGACGTGCAGGTCGGAACTCGAAATGCTGCCATTGACGCACAGCGTAACTGCCCGCTCCAGCATGTTTTCCAGTTCGCGCACGTTGCCGGGAAAACGGTAGCTGCATAACAGCTTGCGGGCGCCTGCATCCAGCATTTCCGTTGAACTGCCGAGTCGCCGCATGACGTTTTCGGCAAGCAACAGGACATCGTCGCCGCGTTCACGCAGCGGCGGGACGCGCAGTTCAATGACATTGATTCGGTAAAACAGGTCTTCGCGGAAGTCGCTGTTCGCCACCATGTCGGCGAGGTTCCTGTGAGTCGCGGACAGGATACGGATATTGACCTGCTCCTCAGCCGCCGCGCCAACTGGACGGACCGTTTGTTCCTGTATTACGCGCAGCAGCTTGACCTGCATGGACAGTGGCAGGTCGGCGATTTCATCGAGAAACAGCGTACCGCCATTCGCGCTTTGCACCAGTCCTGCTTTGTCCGCTACCGCGCCTGTGAAGGCGCCTTTGCGGTGGCCAAAGAACTCACTCTCCATCAGGTCCGCGGGAATTGCACCGCAGTTAACCGGCACGAAAGGTCCATCGGCACGCGGCCCCGAGTCATGGATCAGTCTTGCCACGAGTTCCTTGCCGGTACCGGACTCGCCGCAGATGTGGACCGGTGCCTGGCTGCGCGCGACCCGCTCAATCAACTCCCGCAGTTCCCGCATGGGTGTGGAATTGCCCAACAGGCGATTGTCGTCTGCCGGCGCCGGCTCGCCCAGTTTCAGCGCACTTTCGATGACATTGCGCAGATTGGCGAGATCGAGGGGTTTCGAGATGAAGTCGAACGCACCGAGCTTCAGCGCCTGTACCGCCGTTTCCACATTGCCGTGTGCGGTGATGACGGCGACAGGTACGCCTGGACTGTTGGTCTGTATCCACTTGACGAGATCGAGTCCATCCCCGTCCGGCAAGCGCATGTCTGTCAGGCAAAGATCAAAATTGTGTTCGCTGAGTTGCGCCTGCGCTTCAGCGACGTCGCCCGCGAGCGCTGCCTCAATATTCATACGGCCGAGCGTCAGCGCGAGCAGCTCGCGAATATCGGGCTCGTCGTCAATTACCAGGGCCAACGGTCTGTTCATGTTGCTCTGTCAGTCCAGTGATGCTTAATCGCCGAGGCGCTGCCAGCGACCGCCGTCAGCAAAGACGATGCGAAATATGCTGCCGCCGCCTTCGCGCGCCTGATACACCAGCGTTGCGTGGTTCAGCTCGCACAGTTCCCGCGATATATACAAGCCGAGTCCCGTGCCACCTTTGCGATTGGTGAAGAATGGTTCGAATATCTTATCGGCCGTTGCGGAATCGATACCGTGACCCCGGTCTAGAACTTCAAGGAACGGCCGGCGACTGCGTGCAACCTGTCCGGCACGCAATTCAACCATGATGCCGCCGGTTTCGCTGCCGTATTTCACGGCGTTATCGCATAAATTCCACATTACCTGGCGCAAATGGCTGGGGTCCATATTCACAATCAGCCCCTCTTCTGCGCTGGCGATACTGAGCTCGCCTTCCTGCAATTCCAGGGTGTTGGAGAACTCGGCGGCAAAATCTTCCAGCCATGGCTTCAGCTGCAACTCCTCGGCCTGGCCGGATTCACGACGCGACAACTGCAGTACATTGTCAATGATGTGGCTGACGCGTTCGGCGTGTGTCTGGATGATGCTGGTCAGCCGGAGGTCTGCTTCGGACAGGCCTTTCGATTCGGCGAGCAGTTGTCCGGCGTGGCTCATGGCGCCTACCGGGTTACGAATCTCATGGGCAATGCTGGCGCTCAGCCGGCCGAGCGACGCCAGTTTGGACTGTTGTACCCGGGCGTTCATCAGGCTGGCGTCTTCGAGAAACATCAATACGGGTCCATTGCGGCCGATCCCGCGCCCGAGGGGCGCGAGGTGGACCGAGATACGCGCCGAATGATCAACGCTGACCAGCGTGAAATCCGTGTGACCGGCGATACTGTCGTCTGCCCGCCAGGCTTTGAGGAAGCGGTCCAGATCCGGTGCTGCGGCCGCCATGGTCTTGTGCTGCCCGGCGTCGATTCCCAGTAATGCGGCGGCCGAGCTGTTGATCAGCCGGATGCCGTCGTTACGGTCGATGACGACGATGCTTTCCCGCAAATGCTGAACGATGTACTCGTTCAGCTCCGACAGGTTGGCGAGGTCGATACCGCGCTGGTGGGCGAGCTCTTCGCTTGCCTGAATGCGTTTGGCGAGTGGTCTCGCGGCGAGGGCGATGGCGAAGACGATCGCGCCCAGTACGCCGGCCGCTGAATAATTGGCACTGTGGCCCGGCGAGTCGAACAATTGCGAGAATAGCTGCTCGCCAAGGATTGCCAGCGTAGCCAGCGCCGCAAAAAAAGCGGGAACCTGCAACGGCAAGACCAGGCTGCCAGCGCCAACGAAGACCACCAGCAAACCACCGAGGCCGCTGGATATACCGCCGCTGGCGTGCATCAAGATCACAATCGCGGCAATATCGACCGTGACCTGGGTAAGCACCTGCAGTGCCGCCGAAACCCAGCGCATCCGGATAGTGACGCCGGACAGCACCGCAAATACGAAATACCCGGCGGCGGTGGCGGAGAATAAAGCGGGGTAGCGATCACCGAAAAAGCGCGGCTCACCGCTGGCAAAGAACAGGATCAGCAACGATACCGCGACCAGCAGGCGGAATATGTTCAGTGTACTGAGCGCGCGCCACGTAAGGTCGGATTGCTCGATATCGCGCAGCTGTCGGCCACGTTCCTCGCTACTCTTTGGCTCGCCTGTTGTTGGTTGCATGGGTTACCGCCACTGGCCATCCGGCCGATGGCTGCCGATTGTAGTGCAATATGGCCAGACTGGCTCGATAGTGCCGCGCACCAATTCGGCGCAGTCGGCACCGGCGGCAGCGGTGTGCGCTGGCGCCGCATTGTGCGATAGTGGCGCGGCTTTGCGTATGCGGCCGCTTTGCTCCAAAATACGCCGGAATTTTTTGCCCTGACCGGATTCGAGGGTCCTCGAGGCCGGCCAGTTGCTCTTCGAAAAGCTCACCAACACAAAGATACTTAAACAATGAACCTTCACGAATACCAATCCAAAAAACTATTTGCCGACTTTGGCATTCCGGTGCCCAGCGGGCACGCTGTGGACAATCCTGACGATGCGGCGGCAGCTGCTGACAAATTGGGTGGCAGCCTATGGGTCGTGAAGGCTCAGGTACACGCTGGTGGTCGCGGCAAAGCGGGGGGCGTGAAGCTGGCGCGTTCGAAAGACGAAGTACGCGCCTATGCGAAAGAAATGCTGGGTATGACGTTGGTGACTCACCAGACAGGCCCGGAAGGCCTGCCAGTCAATACTGTCTATGTAGAGTCCGGGTCCGATATCGAACGCGAGCTTTACCTCAGCATGGTCGTGGACCGGGAAGCCAAACAGGTATCGTTCATTGCCTCTGAAGCGGGCGGCATGGACATCGAGCAGGTTGCAGAAGATACGCCGGAGCTGATTTTCAACGTTGCCGTGGCACCGGATGCCGGGCTGATGCCGTATCAGGCACGCCAGTTAGCATTTGGCCTGAACCTGAACAAAGCACAGCAAAAGCAGTTCGGCGACCTGGTCGGACGTATGTACAAGTTGTTCGTTGAATGCGACGCAAGTCTTGTCGAAGTGAACCCGCTGATCATCACCAAAGCGGGCGACGTCCTGTCTCTTGATGCGAAAATCGACATCGAAGACAACGCGCTGTACCGCCAGAAAGCACTGACGGCGCTGCGTGATCCCAGCCAGGAAGACGAGAAAGAGCGTGAGGCGGCAGCCCACGACCTCAACTACGTCTCGCTGGACGGCAACATTGCTTGCATGGTGAACGGTGCAGGCCTGGCCATGGCGACCATGGACCTTATCAAGCTGCACGGCGGCGATCCCGCGAACTTCCTGGATGTCGGCGGTGGCGCAACGAGTGCGCGCGTAGCCGAAGCATTCAAATTGATTTTGTCCAACCAGAACGTAACCGCGATTCTCGTCAACATCTTTGGCGGCATTGTGCGTTGTGACCTGATTGCCGAGGGCATTATCACGGCTGTGAAAGAAGTGGGCGTGAAAGTGCCTGTAATTGCGCGCCTTGAAGGTACAAACGTTGAAAAAGGCCGTGCTCTCCTGAAAGAGAGTGGTCTCGATATTATTGCCGCGGACGACCTTACCGATGCGGCCAAGAAAGCAGTAGCTGCGGCGGTGAAGTCATGAGTATTTTGGTAAACAAGAACAGTAAGATCATTTGTCAGGGCATCACCGGCACACAAGGTCAGTTCCATACAGAGCAATGCATCGATTACGGCACCAAGGTTGTTGGCGGTGTAACGCCAGGCCGTGGTGGTGAAGAAACGCTGGGTGTACCGGTGTTCAACACGATGCGTGAAGCCGTTAGCGAAACCGGTGCTGATGTCAGCATGATCTACGTACCGGCCCCGTTTGCTGCCGACGCCATTCTTGAGGCGGCTGAATCGGGTGTTGGTCTGGTCGTGTGCATTACCGAAGGCATTCCGGTGCTGGACATGGTTAAGGTCAAGTCCGCGCTGCGCAACTATGATTGCCGTCTTATCGGCCCGAACTGCCCAGGCATCATTACGCCGGACGAGTGCAAGATCGGCATCATGCCAGGCTTCATTCACAAGAAAGGCCGTATCGGCGTTGTTTCGCGCTCCGGCACACTTACCTACGAAGCGGTTTACCAGACCACCAACAACGGTTTGGGCCAAAGCACCTGTGTAGGTATCGGTGGCGACCCGGTTCGTGGCATGGATTTCATCGACTGCCTGCGCTTGTTCCAGGACGACCCGGATACTGACGGCGTTGTGATGGTTGGCGAAATTGGTGGTACGGACGAAGAAGCGGCTGCTGAATTTATTCAGTCAGAAGTTAGCAAGCCTGTCGTGGCCTACATTGCCGGTGTTACGGCACCCCCGGGCAAACGTATGGGACATGCCGGTGCCATTATTGCCGGCGGCAAAGGCACAGCGGATGACAAGTACCGTGCGCTTGATAACGCCGGTGTTGCTACCGTTCGTTCGCCGGCGGAACTTGGCAGCAAGATGCTGGAATTGATTAACAGCTGATTCGCTGTCGGCCTGCCGACAACCTCCGTTCGCTTGAGTCTCGCCCGACGATGAACAATTCAGTCAAGGTAGCGCTCGCCCAGCTCGATCTCGTGGTCGGTGATGTGGCGGGCAATACCGACCGTATACTTGAATATGCGGAGCGGTCGCGTGAAGAGCTGGGTGCCGACATCGTCGCGTTTCCCGAGCTTAGCATTTGCGGCTATCCGCCCGAGGACCTGCTGTTTCATAACGGGTTGCGGCGTCGTGTGGACGACGCAATGGAGCGCATTCGCACAACGGTGCGCGGCGTTCACGTACTGGTGGGTTTTCCTGAATACCGCGATGGCGTGATTTTCAATGCGTGTGCGGTGTTCCGTGACGGCAAAGTGGTCGCGCGTTACCGCAAACAAATGCTGCCCAACTACCGGGTCTTCGATGAGGCCCGGTATTTTGAGGCGGGCAGCGAAGCCGCCGTATTCAAGCTCAATGGCATACGTATCGGTCTGAATATCTGCGAAGACCTGTGGCGCAAACAGCCTGCCGCGCGTAGCCGCTCGGCTGGCGCGGAAGTGATACTGGCGATCAACGGTTCACCCTACGAAGTCAACAGCCAGCAGAAACGCGAAGAAGTCGTTCGGCAACGCTTGAGCGAAACCGGCATTCCTTGTGTGTACCTGAATATGGTCGGCGGCCAGGACGAACTGGTGTTCGACGGCGGATCGTTCGCGATGATGCCGGACGGTGACGTCCGTTTTCGTGCGCCGGCTTTCAAAGAAGGCTTGTACACGGTTGACCTTAGAGCAAATGCCAGTGGCGTCGTGCCAGTGGCCGGCGAGGTGGTGCCATTGCTGGCTGCCGAGCAAAGTGTCTACGAAGCGCTGGTGACCGGTACCCGTGACTACGTCGAGAAACACGGCTTTCCCGGTGTGGTCGTCGGTTTGTCCGGTGGCATCGATTCTGCCCTGATCCTGACTATCGCTTGTGATGCGCTCGGCGCTGACCGCGTACGCGCGGTCATGATGCCGTTTCGTTATACGAGCACCATGAGCCAGGAAGATGCTGCGGCGCAGGCCAAACTGTTGGGCGTACGGTATGACGTATTGCCGATTGAACCTATCTACGGCGCGACGGTTGGTCAGCTCAAGAAAATATTCGGCGACCGGGAGCCGGACGTAACCGAAGAAAATATTCAGGCGCGAAGCCGTGGCTTGTTGCTGATGGCAATATCCAACAAGACCGGACGCATGTTGCTGACTACCGGCAACAAGAGCGAGATGGCGGTCGGCTATGCCACGTTGTACGGCGACATGAACGGCGGTTTTGCGCCGATCAAGGATTGCAGCAAGACGCTGGTGTATCAGTTGGCACGCTACCGCAATACGGTCAGTGCAGCGATTCCGGAGCGCGTGATCACACGGCCGCCGTCAGCCGAACTGCGGCCGAATCAGAAAGACAGTGATTCGCTGCCGGACTACAGCGTGCTCGACCCGATCCTCGAAGCATTTATTGTTGATGATTTATCGGTAGACGAAATCTGCGAGCGAGGCTTCGATCGCAAGGTGGTAATTCGGGTGCTGGAAATGGTCAAGCGCAACGAGTACAAGCGGCGGCAGGCGCCGCCCGGCATACGCATCAGTGCGCGGGCCTTTGGCCGTGACTGGCGCTACCCAATAACCTCGCGTTACACGTTTCCGGAATAGCTTGCGGCTTAGCTGCCGCTCGGGAAATTCGCGTTGCGTACACGCCGCGTGTCGGCTGCCAATTCGCTCATACCAAGGCCTTCGTAGGCTTCGATCATGATATCGAGTGTGTCCTTGGTGCTGTCAGCGCCGTTGTATTCTTCGAGCGCGTTTTTGGCTCGATTCAGCGCAGCGACGTAGGCTTCCTGGCTCAGGTAAAAACGGGCGACACCATTCTCGTAGGCGGCCAGGCGATTCTTCAGGTACACCATGCGCTGTTCAGCATCCGCTGCGTAAGGGCTGGCAGGGTAACGGTCAACAAGCCGTTTGAGCAGGGAAAAGGCCAGCGCACCATCGCGCGGCGGACGTCGCGAGACGTCGCGTTTGAAAATGCGTTCCAGCATGCCGGGGTCACGCTCGAAGTACGCCAGCGCTTTGATGTACAGCGCATAGTCGTAACGCGCGTGCGTCGGGTTTTCGCGCATGAACTGATCGGCGGCATCAATGGCCTGATCCTGCTGGTTGCTCTTGTAATACGCGTACATCAGTTCGAGCTGAATCTGTTTCGACAGGTCGCTGAACGGAAAGCGGGCCTGCAGGGTTTCGAAAATCTGGATAGCGCGCCGGTAGTTCTGGTTCGCCATTGAAGTCTGCGCTGTTTCGTACGCGCGGGTAATGTTGTTGACCAGCGTATCGTCGCGTTCATCTTTGCCGGCGCAGGCAGACAGGGCCAGGCTGGCCAGCAGCGCGCCCAGCGCCAACCGCAGGCGTCTTGCGGGCAGCGGCGAGCGGCGTGCGGCGAATGTATTGCGGAGACTCATCTATGCGAAAACCTGTGTTAGCCGGCCCGTGAATTGTACTGACGGGCGCTCAAAGCGGGCGAGTATACCGTAAACTCTCCAGTTTCCGGCCCCAAGGCAGTGATTGTTGTAATGAGCGAGAAGCAAAACCGAATTATCCCTCTGGAACTGGCTGGAAAACGCTTGGACCAGGCACTGGCGCAGATGTTTCCGGAGTATTCCCGCAGCCGCCTGACGCAATGGCTGAAGAAAGGGCAGGTGAGCGTCGATGGCGAGGCGCGGCGACCCCGGGACACGGTCACTGGCGGTGAGGCTGTCTGGCTGGAACCCCTGCCCGAGGCGGCGGTGACCAGCAAACCTGAACCCTTGGCGCTCGAGGTCGTATTTGAAGACGAGGATCTGCTGGTCATCAACAAGCCAGCCGGCCTGGTCGTGCACCCCGGTGCCGGCAATTTGCGCGGCACATTGATGAACGGTCTGCTGCATCACGCGGCCGGGCTGGTTGAATTGCCGCGCGCCGGTATCGTGCACCGGCTGGACAAGGATACGAGCGGCTTGCTGCTGGTCGGCAAGACCTTGACAGCGCATACCGCACTGACCCGCATGCTGGCTGAGCGCGAAATCGATCGTCATTACGAGGCCGTCTGCAATGGCGTACTGACAGCAGGCGGTACTGTTGATGCGCCGATCAAACGTCATCCCGTGGACCGTTTGCGCATGAGCGTGCAAGCCGATGGTAAACCGGCCGTCACTCATTACCGGGTAAAGGAACGGTTTGCTGCGCACACGCACATCAGTGTCAAACTCGAGACCGGTCGTACCCATCAGATTCGGGTGCACATGGCGCACCGCCGACACCCGCTGATTGGCGATCAGGTCTACGGTGGTCGTCTGGCACTGCCACGCGGTGGCGACGAAGCGCTGGCAGACGTTCTGCGTGGATTCCGTCGCCAGGCCTTGTGTGCGACCCGGCTGGAGCTGGCGCACCCGCTCAATGGAGAGCCGCTGGAATTTCAGATTGCCCTGCCAGACGACTTCCAGGCATTGCTGAACGCGCTGCGCCGTCACGCCAAATCAATGGCCGGCGATGACTAACTGGATAGCCGCCGACTGGCCCGCGCCGGCCAATGTCCTGGCCGGTACGTCGTTGCGGACCGGGGGTGTCAGTGACGGCCCTTACGCATCGCTGAACCTGGGCGACCATGTCAACGATCAATTGCGCTGCGTCACCGAAAACCGGCAACGCCTGCGTCGCGAGTGTGGCCTTCCGGCCGATCCACAATGGCTGCGACAGGTGCACGGCTCGACCGCGGTTGCCCTGCCGAATCCGCTGGCAAAGCCGACAGCGGATGCCGCTGTCACGAGTGCGGCCGGCGTGGTCTGTGCGGTACTGACCGCCGATTGCCTGCCCGTGCTGTTCACCTCGAAGGACGGCAGCAGGGTGGCCGCTGCGCACGCGGGCTGGCGAGGACTGCTTGACGGCGTGCTCGAGGCGACCGTGGCTGAAATGAGCAGTCAGTCCGGCATTCTTGCGTGGCTGGGGCCGGCCATCTCGCAGGCGGCCTTCGAAGTTGGCGCTGAAGTCCGCGATGCCTTTATGGCCAGCGATGCGGAATCGGCGCAGTTCTTTGAACCAAATGAGCGCGGCCGCTGGCAGGCGGATCTGTACGGCCTTGCCCGCGGCCGGCTTGCCGGCTGCGGGGTTACGGAGGTCTACGGCGGCGATCGCTGCACGTACACCGAGGCCGGCGCGTTTTTTTCCTACCGCCGTGACGGCGAATGCGGGCGTATGGCGAGCTTCGTATACCGCGCGAAATAAGTAATAACCGCAACACCCGGCCGCTTGAAATGCGCTGGTCTGCCGCAATTTAGTAGCGAACCCGGATCCATTAACCCAGGAATTTCAAATGCGAATGGACAAATTGACCAGCAAGTTCCAGATGGCGCTGTCGGATGCCCAGTCGCTGGCCGTTGGCCAGGACCACCAGTTCATCGAACCGGTGCACGTCATGATTGCGTTACTCGACCAACAGGGCGGCTCCGTGCGTGGACTTCTGACCAAGTCAGGTGCCAACGTCAACTTGCTGCGCTCGCAACTTGGCGACACCCTCGACCGCCTGCCAAAAGTAGAAGGCACGGGCGGCGAGGTGCACATCGGCAATGAGCTGACGAAGCTGCTGAATGTCACCGACAAGCTGGCACAAAAACGCAACGATCAGTTCATCTCCAGCGAGTTGTTCGTCCTTGCGGCACTTGAAGACAAGTCGCCGCTGGCGAAACTGCTGTTGCAGGCAGGCGCTATTCGCGGCGCTGTCGAACAGGCCATCGACGAATTGCGGGGTGGTCAACAGGTAAACGACCCCAACGCCGAGGAGACTCGCCAGGCGCTGGAGAAGTACACCATTGATCTGACGGAGCGCGCGGAGCAGGGCAAGCTGGACCCGATTATCGGGCGCGATGAAGAGATACGGCGCACGATCCAGATTCTGCAACGCCGTACCAAAAACAACCCGGTACTGATCGGCGAGCCCGGCGTCGGCAAAACAGCGATCATCGAAGGTCTTGCGCAGCGCATTGTCAATAACGAAATTCCTGAAGGCCTGCGCAACAAACGCATATTGTCGCTGGACATGGGCTCCCTGATCGCCGGTGCCAAGTTTCGCGGTGAGTTTGAAGAGCGTTTGAAAGCGGTACTCAGTGACCTGGCCAAACAGGAAGGCCAGATCATTCTCTTTATCGACGAGCTGCACACAATGGTTGGTGCAGGCAAGGCGGAAGGCTCCATGGATGCGGGCAATATGCTGAAGCCCGCGCTTGCGCGCGGCGAATTGCATTGCGTCGGTGCGACAACGCTCGATGAGTACCGCAAGTACATTGAGAAAGACGCGGCATTGGAGCGGCGTTTTCAGAAGGTGTTGGTTGAGGAGCCGAATGTCGAGGACACAATCGCGATCTTGCGTGGGCTCAAAGAGCGTTACGAAGTGCATCATGGGGTTGAGATTACCGACCCGGCGATCGTAGCGGCGGCAACCTTGTCGCACCGTTACATCAGTGACCGGCAGCTCCCCGACAAGGCCATCGATCTCATTGATGAGGCCGCGTCACGTATTCGTATCGAGATCGACTCCAAACCGGAATCAATGGACCGCCTCGAACGGCGCGTCATTCAGCTCAAGATCGAACGCGAAGCGTTGAAAAAGGAATCGGACGATGCCTCGCGCAAACGTCTGGATGATCTTGAGGCGCAACTTGCCGATCTCGAAAAGCAGTACTCGGATCTCGAAGAAGTGTGGAAGGCCGAGAAAGCCGCCATGCAGGGTGCGACGCACGTCAAGGAAGAAATTGAACGCGCTCGCCTGGAGCTGGAGACAGCGCACCGTGCCGGCGATCTCGCGCGCATGTCGGAACTGCAGTACGGGCGGATACCGGAACTTGAAAAGCAACTGGCGAGTGCAGCCCAGGCCGAGAACCGCGAGACCACGTTGTTACGCAACAACGTGACGGAAGAGGAAGTTGCGGAAATCGTCTCTCGCTGGACGGGCATTCCCGTGTCCAAGATGCTGGAAGGCGAAAAGGAAAAACTGCTGGCGATGGAATCGGTCGTGCAGCAGCGGGTGGTTGGTCAGGCAGAAGCGGTGACGGCTGTTGCAAACGCAATTCGCCGCTCCAGGGCCGGGCTGTCCGATCCGAAGCGACCTATCGGCTCGTTCATGTTTCTTGGGCCCACGGGCGTGGGCAAGACCGAACTGACCAAGGCGCTGGCCAATTTCCTGTTCGATACGGACGACGCAATGGTGCGCATCGACATGTCGGAATTCATGGAAAAGCACTCAGTCGCGCGCTTGATTGGTGCACCGCCGGGTTATGTTGGCTACGAAGAAGGCGGCTATCTGACCGAGGCAGTACGTCGCCGCCCGTATTCGGTGATTTTGCTGGACGAAGTTGAGAAGGCGCATCCCGACGTATTCAACGTCTTGCTGCAGGTCCTGGATGACGGACGCCTGACCGATGGTCAGGGCCGTACTGTCGACTTCCGCAACACCGTGATCGTCATGACCTCAAACCTTGGCTCGCAGATGATCCAGGAGCTGGCCGGCGACGACAATTACGAAACGATGAAAAGTGCGGTGATGGAGGTAGTCGGCCAGCATTTCCGGCCTGAGTTCATCAATCGCGTGGATGACGTGGTGGTGTTCCACCCGCTGGCCCGTGAGCATATTCGCAAAATCGTCGATATCCAGTTGGGCTATCTGCACCAGCGACTGGCTGACCGGGATATGCACATTACACTCACGGACGCCGCGCTGGACAGGCTCGCGGACGCTGGCTTCGATCCGGTCTACGGTGCCCGGCCGCTGAAGCGGGCGATACAGCAGCAGGTAGAGAATCCGCTGGCGCAGAAGATCCTCGAGGGCCGCTTTTCACCCGGCGATACGATTGAAGTCGGCGTGAGCGGCGACGGCGCGCAAATGCTGGATTTCCAGAATGCGGCCTGATGACTTTATAATCACAACCGCTGGCGCAGTTCGGCGCTGGCCTTACCCCGTTCGGAGATGATTGCGTGCCGATTTACGAGTATGCCTGCCAGAAATGTGCGCATGAATTTGATGCGCTGCAAAAAATGAGTGATGAGCCTTTGCTTGAGTGCCCTGAGTGCGGCAAGCCGGCGCTGAAGAAACTGGTATCTGCGCCAAACTTTCGCCTTAAAGGTGGTGGTTGGTACGAGACAGATTTCAAGACAGACAAGCAACGCAACGTTCACAAGAGCGAGAACGACTCGTCAGCCACTACATCCAGCAACAGTTCTGCAGCGAGCTCGACCACGAGCGTGCCGAAAGCAGACAGCAAGCCTGCAGCTGCCAAGGTGAGTAGCGCGTCGTCAAGCGACTGACCCGTACCGCTAACGGAGCGCCGCCAGTATGAAGAACCTGCGCCGTTATTTCGTTGCCGGTCTTCTGGTGTGGTTGCCCATTGCCGTGACCTTTCTGCTGCTGCGTTTCGTGGTCGGCGTGATGGACAAGACGTTGCAATGGTTGCCGCCGAGCTACCGGCCGGAGGAATGGCTGCCGGTTGCGGTGCCGGGACTGGGTTTGCTGTTGACGCTGGGCCTGGTGCTGCTGACGGGTGTGCTGGCGGCGAATATCGTTGGCCGCAGCATGGTCGGACTGTGGGAGTCGGTGCTGCAACGTATTCCCATCGTGCGCTCCATCTACATGGCGTCGAAGAGCTTCGCCGAGGTGGTGTTGTCCGACTCGAATCAATCGTTCAAAAAAGTGCTGATGCTCGAGTACCCGCGCAAAGGCATCTACAGCCTGGCGTTCCAGACGGGCACCCAGCTCGGCGAAATTGAAGCGCGTACCGGCAAGGAGGTGATTTCCTGCTTTGTGCCGACTACGCCGAATCCGACCTCCGGATTCATTATCATAGTGCCCAAAGACGACGTGGTTGAACTGGACATGCAGGTGGACGAGGCGTTGAAACTGATCATCTCGCTGGGCGTCGTCGTACCGACCTGGCCGGCGGACAAGTCGGGCGAGCTGCCCTTGAACATGCCGGCGAAAACGGCGCACCAGCCGGCCGCAAAAGACTGATTTCCGACTGTTTCCCGTCGCGGCCTGCCTTGCAGAGTAGGGCGGCAGGCCGTACCATTCCGCCTCTTTTTTACGCGCTTGACGCGCGATTTCCCGGAATTAACCATGCGTAGCCATTATTGCGGACAGGTAGACGAATCGCTGATCGGACAGGAAGTCACGGTAGCCGGCTGGGTACACCGCCGCCGGGACCACGGTGGCGTAATTTTCGTTGATCTGCGCGATCGCGAGGGCCTGCTGCAGGTCGTTTTCGATCCGGATACGGCGGAAATGTTCGCCGAGGCCGAGCGCATCCGCGGTGAATTCGTGCTGGAGGTCAAAGGCCTCGTGCGTGCGCGGCCGGATGGCACCGTGAACCCGAACATGCCGACGGGCAAGATTGAACTGCTGTCGCGCGAGTTGACCATTCTGAATGACTCGGCGACCCCGCCGTTCCACCATGACGAGCAGGTGAACGAAGAGCTGCGTCTCAAGCACCGCTATCTTGACCTGCGACGCGAGCCGATGCTGAACAACCTGCGGCTGCGTCACAAGGTGACCCGCGCCATGCGTAACTTCCTGGATGACAACGGCTTTATCGACGTCGAAACGCCGATGCTGACCCGTGCTACGCCGGAAGGCGCACGCGACTACATCGTTCCGAGCCGCACGCATCCGGGCAAGTTTTTCGCCTTGCCGCAATCACCGCAGATCTTCAAGCAGCTGCTGATGATGTCGGGGCTGGATCGTTACTACCAGATCGTGCGTTGCTTCCGCGACGAAGACCTGCGCGCCGACCGTCAGCCGGAATTTACCCAGCTCGATATCGAGCTGAGCTTCGTGGACGAGGCGGCCGTTACCGGCATCATGGAAGAGCTGGTGCGCGAACTGTTCCGCAAGGCGATGGATATCGAATTGCCTGCGCCGTTCCCGCGCATGCCGTATTCGGAAGCCATGCAGCGTTTCGGTTCTGATAAACCGGATTTGCGTATCGATCTGGAATTGATCGAAGTGTCCGATTTGATGGGGTCGGTTGAATTCAAGGTGTTTGCCGGCCCTGCCAAAGACGAAGACGGTCGCGTAGCGGCATTGTGCGTGCCGGGTGGTGCCGCACTGAGTCGCAAGGAGATCGATGATTACACGGCATACGTCGGTCGCTACGGCGCGAAAGGTCTGGCGTACATCAAGGTTAATGACGTGGCGAAAGGTCGCGACGGACTGCAGTCGCCGATTTTGAAATTCCTGCCGGACGATGCGGTCGAGGGCATCATGCAACGGACGGCCGCCAAAGACGGTGACCTGATCTTCTTCGGTGCCGATAAAGCCAACGTTGTGAACGATGCACTGGGCGCGCTGCGGGTCAAAGTCGGCACGGATCGCGGCATGGTCAAAGAGGGCTGGGCCCCGCTTTGGGTTGTCGACTTCCCCATGTTCGAGAAGGACAAGACGTCCGGTCGCTGGACATCGTTGCACCACCCGTTCACGGCGCCGTCGACCTCGGACCCGGAAGAACTCAAGGCAAACCCGGGCAAGGTTCTGTCGCGTGCGTATGACATGGTGCTGAACGGTTCGGAAGTGGGCGGCGGTTCCATACGTATTCATGACCAGCAGATGCAGGCGGCTGTTTTCGAGTTGCTGTCGATCAGTGAGGACGAAGCAGAAGAGAAATTCGGCTTCTTGCTGCGCGCATTGTCGTACGGCTGTCCGCCGCATGGCGGCATTGCCTTCGGCCTCGACCGTCTGGTCATGCTGATGGCCGGTGCGGACAGTATTCGGGACGTGATTGCGTTCCCGAAAACCCAGTCAGCGCACTGTCCGCTGACCAATGCTCCGGGCGAAGTATCGGCCGAGCAATTGAAAGAGACCGGCATTCGACTGCGCAAGACCCACGTCGAACAATAGATCGGTGTGGTTTAACCGGCCTGACATGATTGGTTTGCTACGCTGGCAAGCCTCTCAGTTACTGTCGGCCGGTTACGTTTACGATGCTCAGAAAATTGCGGCGCCACACGCAAGTCGCCCACCAAATGAACACGGCTGAGCAATACCGTCGCCCTGAATCCGTGTTAATCGTCGTGTACGCATACACAGGCGATGCGCTGCTCTTGCGGCGTTGCAAGCCATGGTCATTCTGGCAGTCGGTGACCGGTAGTCTCGAACGCGGCGAATCGCACGCCGCTGCGGCGGCTCGGGAGCTTGCCGAAGAAACCGGCATCGTGGCGGATGAGCGTCTTGTCTACACCGGTCGCCAGCGCGAATTCGAGATCGACCCACGCTGGCGCCACCGCTACGCGCCGGGCGTCACCCATAACATGGAATACGAATGGCATTTCTGTGTCGACCAGCCGCTCGAGATCTGCCTCGATTACGAGGAGCACTCCGCTTATTGCTGGATGCCGGTCGCTGAGGCTGTCAACGCGGTCTGGTCCTGGACCAATACCGCGGCGCTGGATGAATTGCGACGTGATCTGTATCCGTCGTAGTCGTCTGTGCAAGTGTCTGCCGTGGCGGAAAGGGTGGTCGTTGTCCGTTATCAGTCGTTATCAGCGAGTGTTTTCAGCCGATACAGTACGTCCAATGCCTCTCTGGGTGAAAGGCTGTCAGGGTCGATGTCAGACAGGGCCTCGCGCAATTCGTCGGCGTCGTCAGCCGCGGACGACATTGCGAGCGGTAGCTGCGGCTGCGGGCTGTCGTTCGCGCGCAGCTGTTGCGCTTCAAGTGCCGTGAGGTAGCCACGAGCACGTTTGATCACTGTGCCCGGTACGCCGGCAAGTGATGCGACCTGCAGGCCGTAACTCTGATTCGCCGGTCCGTTTTTTACCGTGTGCAGGAATACCAGCTGCCCTTTGTGTTCGGTGGCATCGAGGTGCACGTTCACGCAGCCGGGAATTTCAGCCGCCAGTGCCGTCAGTTCAAAATAGTGCGTCGCAAACATCGTGAACGCGCGGACTTTTTCACCCATGAAATGCGCGGCGGCCCACGCCAGTGACAGGCCATCGAAAGTACTGGTGCCGCGACCAATCTCGTCCATCAGTACCAGACTGCGTTCGGTAGCATTGTTGAGGATCGTGGCAGTCTCGGTCATCTCCACCATAAAGGTAGAGCGCCCGCCAGCAAGATCGTCGGATGCGCCTATGCGAGTATAAATCCGGTCCAGCGGACCTATGCGCAATGCATCTGCCGGCACGTAGCTGCCGACGTGCGCGAGTATTGCGATCAGCGCGGTTTGTCGCATGTAGGTCGACTTACCGCCCATGTTGGGCCCGGTAATGACCTGCAGGCGGGTTCGTTCGGAGAACGTCAGATCGTTGGCAACGAACGGGATATCAATGACCTGTTCGACAACAAGGTGCCGTCCGCCGCGTATCTCGATGCACGGCTCGCTGGCGATTTCAGGCGGTGTCAGATTCAGTGTCAGTGCACGCTCTGCGAAACAGCACAGTACGTCCAGTTCGGCAAGCGCGTGCGCTGTCTCCTGTAATGTACCGAGCACTGCGATCAGTTCATCCAGCAGTGTTTCGTAGAGAATCTTCTCACGATTCAGGGCGCGTTCGCGCGCACTCAGTACTTTGTCTTCAAACTCTTTCAGTTCCGGCGTGATGTAGCGTTCCGCGCCTTTCAGGGTTTGCCGGCGCGTGTAGTCATCCGGCGCTCTGGTTGCCTGACCTTTGGATATCTCGATGAAGTAGCCGTGCACGCGGTTGTAGCCAAGCTTCAGTGTGCTGATACCCGTGCGTTCGCGTTCACGGGTTTCGAGGTCGATCAGGTATTGATCGGCGTTGGTCGCAATATTGCGCAGGTCGTCCAGTTCGGCGTCGTAGCCATCGGCGATGACACCACCGTCCCGAATCAGCATCGGTGGGTTGTCTATCAATGCGCGTTCGAGCAATTGTCGTTGTTGCCCGTGTTCACCGATTTGCTCCCGCAGTGATTGCAGCAATGGCGAGTTCAGCGGTTCAAGTGCCTGCCGCAGGGCGGGCAAGCGCACCAGCGTGGCACTGAGTTGTGACAAATCGCGGGGCCGCGCGGAACGCAAAGCGACACGCGACAAAATACGTTCGACGTCACCGATACCGTCGAGTTGTTCGTTCAGTACTTCAATGGCGCCGCGTTCTATTAACGTGCCAATGGCGTGGTAGCGGGAACGCAATATCGACGCATTGCACAGCGGCCGCTGAATCCAGCGTCGCAGCAAGCGACTGCCCATCGCGCTCTGGCAATGATCCATAACGCCGGCAAGTGTGTGTTCGTGATGCCCGGTGAGCGATTGTTCGAGTTCGAGATTGCGTCGCGTTGCGCCGTCCATGATCAGGGCGTCGCCGCTGCGTTCGACAGTCAGTGAAGTCAGGTGGGGCAGCGCAGTTTTCTGCATGTCGCTGACGTATTGCAGCAAGGCACCGGCAGCGGCGACACCGAGCGGTGTATCCGTGGCGTCGAAACCGCTGAGGTCCTTGGTGCCGAATTGATCACAGAGCAAGCGGTTCGCGCTGTCGACGTCGAAATGCCAGGTGGGCCGGGTGCTGACACGCAGGCTGTCACGCAATACACCGCTGAGCGATGTGTCTTCGCTGGTGACCAGTTCTGCCGGGCGCAGGCGTTCCAGTTCGGCGGACAAGGCACTGCGGTCTGCAAGTTCGGTCAGGCGAAACCGGCCACCGGACAGATCCAGCCATGCCAGCCCGATTGTTGCGGCGTTCTTCCGTGCCTTGCTCGCGGCCGGATCTTCGTACACCGCAGCCACCAGGTTGTCGCGGTGCGCCGTGAGCAGTGCCTCATCCGTCAATGTGCCAGGTGTCACCACGCGCACGACTTTGCGCTCGACGGGTCCCTTGGCCAGCGCCGGGTCAC
The DNA here is from genome assembly GCF_001677435.1 of Woeseia oceani. GTDB lineage: Bacteria > Pseudomonadota > Gammaproteobacteria > Steroidobacterales > Woeseiaceae > Woeseia > Woeseia oceani. The sequence goes on along the minus strand of NZ_CP016268.1, from coordinate 3,093,885 downwards.
CGATCTGTTCGCAGATGGCAACGGACTCACCCTTGCGTACCAGTTTGGCGAGATACCCTTCCGCGGCGTGATAAGGCACGCCCGCCATCGGGATCGGGTTGCCGCCGGACTTGCCGCGGGCGGTCAAGGTGATGTCGAGCAGCTGTGCGGCACGCTTCGCATCGTCAAAAAACAGCTCGTAGAAGTCACCCATGCGGTAAAACACCAACATGTTGGGGTAGTCACGTTTGATGCCGAGGTACTGTTGCATCATCGGCGTATGGGCTTGACTGGTTTTGGCACTCATGGATGCAGCCGAATTCGTCGCCGGGGACCGGCTAAAGGGCGAACATGCTAGCGGCTGCCGCGTGGCAAGTCGATGGGTTGCGCCGCCCGTGCACGGATTTGTCGTGCGCAGCTGTCTTTTGTCGATTTTCCGTTGCAATGTCAGACCTTGAACAGCGTAACCGGTTGCGGTTTTGGCTATGATTGCGGGGTATGAACGCTGACCATCTCTACCAGGCCGGACTGTTATTGCTCGAAGTATTGGTCGTGGCAGGACTGCTGCTGTTGTTTTTCCGGTTGCGCAGTCGTTTCGGCATAGCACCGTTGTGCATGACAATCGGGGCGTATCAGCAAATGCAGGCTGGCCTCGCTGCGACGCTGTATGTGCAGGTGGCGCCGACCATCTTTATCAGCCCCGGATCCAGCGTCCTGTTCACGGCAACATTGATGGTAACGTTGCTGGTTTACATACGCGATGATGCGGCGAAAACGCAAATGCTGATCGTTGGCATTGTTGCGGCCAACCTGACGCTGGCGTTATTTGTCTGGCTTGTCAGCATGCACCTCGATAGCCCCGGTGCGACCCTGAGCAAGGACTTCTCCAGCGAGTACCTGATGGCTGATTTGTGGCCATTGATCAGTGGCACTGCGTTATTGAGCCTTGAAGTCATACTCATCATCATTGCCTACGAATTTTTCTTTCGTTTGTTTCCGCGACTGCTGTTTTTCCGCATCGCCCTGGCTTTATGCAGTGTGGTCGTTCTGGATACCGTTCTTTTTGTTACGGCGGTCTTTTACGGAGATGACGCGTACCTGAATATTTTGCGGTCGGCGTTGATCGGCAAGCTGGTGGCGAGTCTTCTTTGCGCGGCAATAATGACGGCCTACCTGTACCTTGTTCCGGCACCGAGCCGGACGGCAGCCAAGGGCGATCAGCGCCTGCGCGATATATTCCATATTCTGACCTACCGGCAACGCTACGAACAGCTGAAAGACAAGTTTGCGCGTGATCCGCTGACCGGGCTTTTTAACCGCGGTTTTTTCGATGAGAACCTGCCGCTGGAGTTTGCCCGTGCCCTGCGCCTCGGGCATCACATCAATGTCATGCTGATCGACCTCGATCACTTCAAAGAGATCAATGACAACCACGGACATCAGGTTGGAGACATTGTTATCCAGACGATGGCCAGCAGTATGCAGGAGGTGTTCCGCACGGCTGATATTCCCTGCCGCTACGGCGGCGAAGAGTTTGTCGTCATCATGCCGGATTCGACAACCATGGGTGCATTGCATGCTGCCGAGCGGTTGCGCAGACGCTTTCGTGAGCATTGCAGTGAACTCGATCTGCCGATGCCTGTTGAGAGTATTACGTTCACAGCCGGTATTGCGTCGTACCCGCATGATGCGCAGACGCCGGACGATTTGTTGCGGGTCGCGGATGAGCGCTTGTACGCGGGCAAACGCGCCGGTCGTGACCGGGTGATGATTGGTGAGCAAGCGCTGACCGATTCGCAGTCTATTTCCGTCCTCTGACAGACCGATGAGTTGCGCTGTAAAAGCCACTGTGCAATCCCGGTTGCGGTTAGTGCGCAATCCGTGCATGGGCGGGGATTGGCGGCTATGTTAGCCTCGAGCCGATGAACCAGCCGCAACGCCGCCTCTGGCTATGAAAATCGTGCATGTCGAAACCGGGCGCCATCTGTACGGTGGCGGGCAGCAGGTGTTGTGGCTGATCGACGGCCTCAACCAAAGCGGTATCCACAATGTTCTCGTCTGTGCCAGTGATTCGGCGTTGGCGGAAGCCGCCGACGATGCCGGCATTGAAGTCGTTAATCTGTGCTGCCGTGGTGATCTTGATTTTGGGTTCGTTAGCCGCCTGCGTGCCGTGCTTCGCGATCAACAGCCGGACCTTGTGCATTGCCACAGCCGCCGTGGTGCGGATTTTTTCGGCGGCCGCGCGGCGCGGGCAAACGGCATCCCGGCAGTGCTTTCGCGCCGTGTTGACAACCGGGAGCCCGGCTGGCTGGCCCGCCTTCGGTATCGGCCCTACCGGAAGATTGTTGCCATTTCTGAAACCATCGCCGAGGTGTTGCGCGCAACGGGCGTGCAGCACAGCCGGTTGACAGTCATTCGCAGTGCTGTGGCTGCGAACGACTTCGACGAGCCGCCAGACAGGGTCGCGTTTCGCCAGGCGTTTGCTCTGCAGGCGGGCGATCCCGTGCTGTTCTGCGTAGCGCAGTTTATCGAACGCAAAGGCCATCGTTTTCTGCTGGAGGCGATGGGTGAATTATTACCGCGCTATCCGCGGCTGCGACTGATCCTGTTCGGGAGGGGGCCGCTCGAAGCCGAACTGCGCTCCCTGGCGGCTGACGCCGGGCTGGATCACGCCGTACAGTTCGCCGGTTTTCGTGAAGACCTCGATGATTACCTCTCCTGCGCCGACCTGCTCGTGCACCCCGCGTTGGCGGAAGGCCTCGGTGTTGCGGCACTCAAAGCTGCCGCCGCCGGTGTGCCGGTCGTGGCATTTGCGGCTGGCGGCTTGCGCGAAGCCGTCGTGCACGATGAGACCGGGTTGTTGCTGCCGCCGGGTGACGTCGCTGCACTGGCGGCAGGAATCGCCGCATTGCTTGACGACAGCGAACGGAGGCGGCAACTTGGCCAGAACGGCCGCGCGCGGATGCACAAGGAGTTTTCGATAGAGACGATGGTGGCAAGCCACATCGACCTGTACCGATCAATTCTGGATGACTGAAACGGACCTTAAAAATCTGGCGGAAGCACTGGTCAACGAACTGGCGGCGGCCGGCAAGAGTGTCGCCACGGCGGAGTCCTGTACGGGAGGCTGGGTCGCGAAAGCACTCACTGATATTCCCGGCAGTTCACGGGTTTTTGCCTACGGGATCGTCAGCTATTCAAACGGCGCCAAAGAGTCAGTGCTGGGTGTCATCAATGCCACGCTCGCGGAGCACGGTGCGGTCAGCGAGGCGGTGGTCAAGGAAATGGCCGAAGGGGTCTTGCAGCTGAGTGGTGCCGACATCAGCGTTGCCGTGAGCGGCGTTGCCGGACCCGATGGCGGCAGCCCGGAAAAGCCGGTGGGCATGGTCTGGTTTGCCTGGGCGCGCCGCGGCAAGTCGGGCTGCGATGTGTTCGCCGAATGCCGCCGGTTCGACGGCGATCGCTGGCAGGTCCGGCTACAGAGCGTTGCTGCCGCGCTGCAGGGCGTACTGGAACGGCTGCGGCAATATGCCTGAAAAGCGCCTGTTCTTCGCGCTGTGGCCCAATGAGCGGCAGCGGGAGCAGTTGCGAGAACCGATCAAGACCGCGAGCGGTACCGTGGAGGGGCAGCTCGTGTTCCGCGGCAACTGGCATGTCACGCTGCGGTTTCTCGGCGCGGTTCCGGAGGCCGCCATTCCATCCATCCGGCGGGCAATGGATGCGATACAGCCTGAGCCTTTCCGGCTGCGGTTTGACCGCCTTGAGTTCTGGCCGCGACCAAAGATTGCCTGCCTGCTCGCGTCGTCGGTGCCACCGGCACTAAGCCGGCTTGTGCAGACGTTGGATACCCTTGCAGAAGCGGCGGGGCTCGGCCGTCAGGAGTCGACCTACCGGCCGCACATCACGATCGCCCGGCATGCGCGTTCGTTCCCGTCGGAGCCGCTTGCGCAGCCTGTCATGCTGGAGTGGTCAGGTTTCGAATTGATGGAGTCGGTCGCGACAGCGCAGGGCGTGCGGTACTACCCGGCTATTCAATGAGTTCGACGTCTTTCCTGACACATTGCCCGATTTTGCATCCGCCGGGCGGCTGTGAGCGATCTCAATCTATGAAATAATTACCGGCCTCACTCACAGCGGCATGGCAATCGATACTATGGATGACAATCGCAAAAAGGCACTCGCAGCGGCCCTCGGCCAGATTGAAAAGCAGTTTGGTAAAGGCTCGGTAATGCGTCTCGGTGACGGTGGGCCGTCACGTGACATTGAGGCCATTTCCAGCGGCTCCATCGGTCTCGATACCGCGCTGGGCATCGGCGGTTTGCCGAAAGGCCGGGTAATCGAAATCTACGGCCCTGAATCATCCGGTAAAACCACCCTGACACTGCAGGTGATCGCCGAGGCGCAGAAAATGGGCGGCACAGCGGCGTTCGTCGATGCTGAACACGCGCTGGATCCGAGTTATGCGGAAAAACTGGGCGTGAACGTTGACGACTTGCTGGTCTCGCAGCCGGACACCGGCGAGCAGGCGCTGGAAATCACCGACATGCTGGTGCGTTCCGGGGCCATTGACGTAATCGTTGTCGACTCCGTGGCCGCATTGACTCCCAAAGCCGAAATCGAAGGCGAGATGGGCGATTCGCACATGGGTCTGCAAGCGCGGCTGATGTCGCAGGCGCTCAGAAAGCTGACCGGCAACATCAAGCGCTCCAATGCGATGGTGATCTTTATTAACCAGATCCGTATGAAGATTGGCGTCATGTTCGGCAGCCCGGAAACAACTACCGGCGGTAATGCGCTGAAGTTCTATGCCTCCGTACGCCTCGACATTCGCCGTATCGGCGCGATCAAGAAAGGCGACGAGGTCATTGGCAACCAGACGCGGGTTAAAGTGGTGAAGAACAAGGTTTCGCCGCCGTTCAAGCAGGCTGAGTTCGAGATTCTCTACGGTGAAGGTATTTCCCGCGAGGGTGAGATCATTGACCACGGCGTCGCGCAGAACATCATCGACAAAGCCGGTTCCTGGTACAGCTACGGTTCAGACCGCATCGGTCAGGGTAAGGAAAATGTCCGCGAGTACCTCAAAACCAACCCGGAGATCGCGGCGGAGATCGAGACGAAAATCCGCGCAGCTATGATGCCGCCGAAGGTTGATCCGAAAGAAGCGGAAAAAGCAGCGGACGATGGCAAGCCGGTTGCTAAAGAAGCCTAAGGGCTGCGGGTAAGATCGCGAGGGCGGTTACCGGTGGTAGCTGCCCTTTTTTGATGTGATGCCGGATAAACCCTCACTGAATGACGAGATTCGCGAGCTGCAGGCCGATGCGGATCAGGAGCGCTTTGCGAGTCCGCAGGAAGCCCGCAAGAAGGCGATGGACTATCTCGCGCGTCGCGAATACGGCCAGACTGAACTCAAGAAAAAGCTGTCTGGCGCAGGCTTCACTCGCGAGGCGACCGAGCGCGCAGTAGACCAGCTCACGGCAGACAATCTGCAGGATGACCATCGCTTCGCCGAGAGCTTCATGCAATCGCGCATCAGCAAAGGCAAAGGCCCACTGCGAATTCAGCTTGAACTGAGCCAGCGAGGTATCGACAGCGGCACCATTAGTACCGTGCTTGAAATGGCTGACCTGGACTGGGCGGCACTGGCCAGGCAAGTGCGGCGCAAGAGATTTGGTCCCGGACTGCCCACCGACTTTGCCGAAAAAGCGCGGCAAATACGTTTCCTGCAATACCGCGGCTTCGAGCCCGAGCAGGTGCAAGCGGCGGTCGGCCGCGACGATGAGCAATGATTGGCTGGTAGTAGCACCCTGAATCAATCTTGACGATAGCGTTGCCCCGGCCGGCCGGTTCTGTTCCGCAAACGGTGTTGCCAACGCCGAGCCGTGGGCTCCGTTGGCCGTGCCGGCAATGCTCTCAGCTGTATCAAAGCCCTGTTTTTATGGAATAATCGCGCCCTTGCTCGATCTGAAGCCCTCTTGCATTGCCGGCCTTCAGCCTCATACTCAACCGATGACCAAGATGACCAGTAAAGAACTGCGCCAGGCATTCCTGGAATTTTTCCGTGCCCGCGATCACGAGGTGGTAGCGAGTTCACCGCTCGTGCCCGGCAACGACCCGACATTGCTGTTCACCAATGCCGGCATGGTGCAGTTCAAGGATGTATTTCTTGGCGAAGAGCAGCGCAACTACCAGCGGGCAGTAACCTCGCAGCGCTGCGTGCGTGCCGGTGGCAAGCACAACGACCTCGAGAACGTCGGCTACACCGCGCGCCACCACACGTTTTTTGAAATGCTCGGCAACTTCAGTTTCGGCGACTATTTCAAAGAACAGGCCATTCAGTACGCATGGGAGTTTCTGACGGAGACCATGGGCCTGACGCCCGAAAAGTTGTGGGTAACGGTTTACGAAGACGATGATGAAGCCGCCGATATCTGGCTGAAGAAAATGGGGGTCGACAAGAACCGGTTTTCCCGTCTGGGTGCGAAAGATAATTTCTGGGCCATGGGTGATACCGGGCCGTGCGGTCCGTGCAGCGAGATCTTCTACGATCACGGTGCGGACGTGCCGGGCGGGCCGCCTGGTTCACCTGACGAAGACGGTGATCGCTATGTCGAAATCTGGAACCTCGTCTTCATGCAATTCGAGCGCGCCGCTGACGGCACGCTGACGCCGTTACCGAAGCCATCCGTAGATACCGGTATGGGTCTCGAACGAATCGCCGCTGTCATGCAGGGCGTGCACAGTAACTACCAGATCGATTTGTTCGCCAACCTGATCAACGCCGCAGCGAAAATCGTTGGTGTGCAAAACAACGGATCCAGCTCGCTGAATGTCATTGCCGATCACATTCGCGCTTGTGCTTTCCTGATCGTTGACGGCGTGCTGCCGGGTAATGAAGGGCGCGGTTACGTTTTGCGCAGGATCATTCGTCGCGCTGTTCGGCATGGCAAGAAACTGGGTGCCGAGGGAACGTTCTTCTGGAAGCTGGCGCAGCCGCTGATTGCCGAGATGGGCGAAGCCTATCCTGAGCTGGCTAAAGCGCAGGCGCACGTCGAGAAAGTGCTGAGAAAAGAAGAAGAGCGTTTTGCTGAGACGCTCGATCAGGGCATGGAGATACTTGAGAACGCCATTGCGGATCTGCAAGGAAAGGAAATTCCTGGCGACGTGGTATTCAAGCTCTACGATACCTATGGTTTTCCGGTCGACCTTACTGCGGATATCGCGCGCGAACGCGATCTGACGGTTGATACCGAGGGTTTCGAGTCGGAGATGGACGCGCAGCGAGACCGCGCCCGCGCAGCAAGCAAGTTTGCCGCAGGCGACAGCGGCAACGTGCGAACCGAAGTGGAAAGTGCATTCAGTGGTTACGACGGCCTGGCTGACAATGGCAAGGTCATTGCGTTGTTCCTTGATTCACAGCCGGTTGAGATGCTCAAGGAAGGGCAGGCGGGTATCGTCGTGCTCGACAACACGCCGTTTTATGCGGAGTCCGGTGGTCAGGTAGGCGATACCGGGACATTGGGTAACGCTGCCGCCAGCTTTGTCGTAAACGATACGCGGAAAAGTGGCAAAGCCAACCTGCACGTTGGCACAGTAGCCAGCGGCTCGATCAATGTGGGCGACGAGTTGCACGCGGATGTCGACGAGCAACGTCGTCGCGCAATTGTATTAAACCATTCGGCAACTCACCTGATGCATGCGGCGCTACGCAAAATTCTGGGCGAGCATGTTACCCAGAAGGGTTCGCTGGTCGCGCCGGATCGGCTGCGGTTCGATTTCTCGCACTATGAGCCGGTGACCAAAGAGCAGCTCGAACGCATCGAGGCCATGGTCAATGAAGAAATTCGCCAGAATACGGCAGCCGAAGTAAATTTGATGGGCTACGACGAAGCGGTAGCCTCCGGTGCAATGGCGTTGTTCGGGGAAAAGTACGATGACGTTGTACGTGTGCTCCGGCTTGGCGATTTTTCGGTGGAGCTCTGCGGCGGTACACATGTCGCGCGCTCCGGCGATATAGGCGTGTTCAAGATAACCTCTGAGGGCGGTGTAGCTTCCGGAGTGCGACGAATTGAAGCGGTGACTGGTCAGGGCGCGCTGGAATGGATTGATCGCAACCAGCACTCACTTGATGAAGTGGCGGGTCTGGTGAAGAGCACCCGCGAGCAGGCGGCGGTCAAGGTCGAACAGCTGGTGCGCCGTAACCGGGAACTCGAGAAGCAGCTGGCTGAGGCGAAGCAGCAATTGTTATCCGGTGGCGCGGCCAGTGCGGATGACAGCGTCACCGAGATTGCGGGTATCAAGGTATTGGCGAAGCGGATGGACGGCGCCGATGCGAAAACGCTGCGCGAAGCGGTCGATCGCTTCAAAGACAAGTTGCAAAGTGCGGTGGTCGTGCTCGGCTCTGTGGACGACGGCAAAGTCCGATTGGCCGCCGGTGTCACCAAGAACAATCTTGACCGGCTCAAGGCCGGGGACGTGATCAAGCCGGTCGCCGAGATGATTGGCGGACGCGGTGGCGGTCGGCCGGATTTCGCCCAGGCAGGCGGCAGCAATGCTGACGAACTGGATGCCGCGCTGGCTGGCGTGGCGGCTTGGGTCGCCGGGCAACTGGGGTAGTTCAGCGCCGCGTGGCAACGCTGTGAGCCGGGTGCGCCGGCGTGATGCTTGCACACGGCGGAGGGAATTCGTCTATTATTCGGTAATTCAAGCGTTTAAGCGCAGATAATAATAAAGGGCAGGAGCCCATCGGGCAGGAGTAGGAAGTCATGCTGATACTAACGCGGCGCGCCGGCGAGACGGTCATGATCGGGAGCGATGTCACGATCACCGTCTTGGGCGTCAAAGGGAATCAGGTCCGCATCGGCATTAATGCCCCACGGGACGTGGCTGTACACCGGGAAGAAATATTCGAGCGAATCAAGAACGAGCAGAGCAATATAGAGAGTGGCGACGCTGATACCGGGGATTCCACGCCGTCAACGGACAATTAGCTCGCGAGTACCTTTACCTCTCGTACCCGGGTCAGTAAGATGCGGGTCCGCTGCTGGTGGGCATATCCCGAATCCTGGCTGTTGGTCAGGTCCGGGGCGCCAGTACGACACAAAAAATCTAATTCGGAGAGATGGCTGAGTGGTCGAAAGCGCTCCCCTGCTAAGGGAGTAAGGGTTAAAAGCCCTTCGAGGGTTCGAATCCCTCTCTCTCCGCCAGATTTTGCGGCGGCAAATCGTAGTAATTCGGGACTCATGTCCCTATAATCGCCGTCCCGCAGCAGTCCTTGGGGCTGCAACAAGCAAACAACGCGCCCGTAGCTCAGCTGGATAGAGTACCTGGCTACGAACCAGGCGGTCGGAGGTTCGAATCCTTCCGGGCGCGCCAATTTTCGTGAGAAAAATCAAGCAGTTAGCGCCTCAGGCGCTAGCTGCTTTTTTCTTTAGCACCACCAGTGCGGGACTATTGCGTGACCCCTGTCCTGCAACCTTGTTGGCCGCCTCGATGAGGTTGCCCAATTCAGCCGCAGAGTAGTGGCTCGTGATCCGTCCCGATTTGTGGCCTAACAAGTCTTGCCTGTCCTCGAACGACACGCCCGCAGCCCTGAGTCTCCGACCTAGCGTATGCTTCATGTCATGGACCCGAACCTGCGGTAACCCGGCCTTATTCCTGGCTCGTCGCCACGCCGAGTTGTTCATCCGTTTCAGGCGCCGGCCGCAGTAGGTAAAGACATAGGTGTCGTGCTCGCCGCGTACGCTCTCAACGACGGATCGTGCGACCCGGTTGAGAACGACCAGGCGTTCCTCACCGTTCTTCACCTTTTCCTCCGGGATCAGGAACACCGACGTATCGAGTTCCGGTACTTCGATCTCCCATTCCCAGCGAAGACTGCAGACTTCTTGCTCGCGACAACCGGTATTGACCTTGAACAACGCCATCCTGGCGAGATGTCCGGGAAGCTTTCGGAAAAGCCGCGTCTGCTCATCGCAGGAAAGGGGATAGGGCCTACGCGCATCGGTCACCTTGAGCAGCTTGATCTTCGGCGGATGCTCGTGCCAGGTCAGGCCCGTGGCATCCAGCCATTCGGAAGACGCAACGTTTAGAATGTGCCGCACCACTCCCAGTGCCAGGTTAATGGACTTGGACTTGATGCCCGCCTTCTGCCGCATTTCGATGAACGGCTGCAGTGTCCCGATGTGAATCGCTCGAAGCTCCAGATCACCGATGAAAGGATCGAGCTGCTTCAAGTGCAGCGCCTCGTCGGCAATTCGTTTCTTGTGCTGGTTCTCGTTCAGGTACTTGCTTGCCGCTTTTCGAAAAGTGTGTTTCGGTCGCTCCCCGTAGATCAGCGCCTTGCGTGTCTCTTCGATTCTCCTGGCTAAGTATTCCTCCGCTTTTTCGAGGTTGCACTCGCCAGTGCTTTCGCAAAGGCGTTGACCTCGGACACTCTTGTCGATGTGCCAGACCCCGCCGCGATTGACGAGTCCTGGCGTTTTTCTACGTCCCATGGCTTTCTCCTGTCTGCCGCGGGACGCCCGTTGCGGAACACATAGTCCTCCACCCAGGCGTCCAGTTCAAGGCGGTCGAAGGCAACGCCCTGTCGACCGATGGGGATGGTTGTCATCTGCCGGCGCACCTCGGCGTTGAAGCGGTTGCGGTCCATGCCGAGGTAGAACGGCGCATCGCGTAAGCGGATCAGCCGCGGCAACAATCCGGGCGTTGGCGGCGAGTTCGTTGTTGGGTCCTTGCACGTCATGGCCCCGAGTCCCAATCCGAGGGCGGACTGGGCAGGTTCGGCGGCCGGCCGGGCTTCAGTTCACCGCGCTCACCGCTCGGTCGGACCCAGGGCCCGTCGAGGCGCTCGATCCAGCTGTCCTTGTCCAACGCCACGATCAACAGGCGCACGGTCAGCCAGTGGCGGTATCGCGTACCGCTACCCAGATGGGCGGTACGCGTGAGCAGGTACCAGCGCAAATGTTTCAGTCGCCACTGACCCGGCCCCACATGCCAGCGCCGCCAGATGAGCTCGGCAATGCGCTGTGACCGGGCCAGGTGCTGGCGCACGGTGCTCCGACGGGAGCCAGGTAAACGCTTGGCCAACAGCGACCTGGCTTGCCGACCCGCAATGCGGTGATTCGCCGGCCGCCTCATTTCGAACCCCCGATGTACGACGCGACGACATCGACCCGACCATGACCCAGTTCCACGGTGATTGTCTGGCGCGCCTGATTGTCGGCATGTCGATCCGCGATCCGCCGGCCCGCAACGACAGGCGCAGCGTGGCCCGTCAGCTCTCGATAGCGCGCACAGGCATAGGCTGCGCGCAGGTCGTGAATCTTCTTCAGGCCGCAGTCGTTCCGGACCGAGGACCAGGCGTGGCGCAACCGGCTGAACCACTGCTTGAGCGACAGCTCGGGCTCGATGAGGTTGCGTGCCTTGCCTTGGGCATCGGCAGCTCGCCGTAGCACATTCATTGTGTAAGGTGTTACCGGGACCCAGCGATCCACCCGATGGCCGCGCCCGCCTTTGGTGCCGGCGGTGATATTGATCGCGCCGCGTTTGTGCGCCTGACCCAAGGCGGCGCGGGCATTCAGCATCGAGGCCTCCCGGCGTCTGAGGCCAAAGGCGCGGGCGACTTCGATGGTCGCTGCAATGCGAGCCTGACCTTGCTCACGCAGTCGATCGGCACACTGGCGCACGTCGTGTTGGCGCAGACCCGCCGGCGGATCGCGCCGGGTGCGGTTTCTTGACCCAACTTCCGAAGAAGGCTTCACTCGCAGCTTGTCGTCGCCGCGCATTGCATTGAGCGTGACATTGACGCTCGAGATCAGGTTGATCGCGTAGGACACTTTGATGTCCTCCGCGTCCACCTGCTCGGCCAGGGACCGGCAAAACGCCTCGACATCCTCGCGGGTGATCTCTGCGGCATCACGGATCTGCTTCTGCTCTTTGCACCAGGTTGCAAAGTGTCGAAATCGCTCGGCATGACTCCCGACGGTGTTGTAGCGCCCGTCGCCGAAGTTGGCGCGCAGTGCCTGCTTGCCGGCCCAGGCCATCTGTTTGCCGTAACCGAAATTACGGTCGCTGTTGGTCTTCCTCATCACTGTTCCCTCCAATCAATCCAAAAAAATTGCGTTCTCCTGCGTTGAACCACGGACATTCCTGATGGCGCGTGAGTGAAAAACCGCAGGGTTGCTGGCGGTCACAGCGTGGTGGCCATTGTTAAGGCCTGGGTGCAGCGCTCGGCTTGCCGCTGCATTTGTTGAAACGCCTGACCCACCCGGAACGACGTGAGCCGCGGAATAGGGTGGGGCTGCGCCAGTCAGTCCATTGACGGGCCGCCGGTCAGGGCGTTTTGATGGCTATGTATCCGTGCCGCAGCATGGGCAAAGCCTGTTGGGACGCAGACTTGCGCCAGGTTCAAGAGGCCCGTCTCTGTGCGGCGCTGGGGCGCCTCACAAAGACGGGCTTAGTTGCAACAGTGGATTGACGCAGGCGATTACTGGGTCACGCATCCGGCATGACGGCAGCAAGGACGGCGTCGCGTTGTTGCGGCGTACTGAAGGGTTGCACCAAGAGCTGGCGCAATGAGTTTAAAGGGCCGGCGCGAATGCACTGGCCGATGGGTTGCCGGTCGACAAACGACGCGAACAGCTAACTGTTGAAGTGGGGATCGACGGCTTTCGCCGCGGCGCTCGTTACAACGATCCCTTTAAGCGCTTGGGCGCTCCGATAAAGCGTTGGAGCAGGTGTCGTTGGTATACCGCAACGACGACGGTGTTAATGCGAGAACTTTATCGCGTGTCCGGAGGACAAACTAGCGGAAACGGGGGCACGATTCATGCCCCCGTTTCTGCAGAACTTGCCAAGAAACAGGGAACTTCCCCCGGGTATCGAGCTTTGATGCGCTAATACAACGTTTTGGTCTTTGCATAGCCATTCAGGTGCAGCAAATTACGCGGTATCGGCCAATTCCGTTGACAGGCTGGTAAGCGTTTCTTCGACGATTCCCGTGGCCGCGTCTATGTCCTGCTCACTTGTTCCAAATCCGAGGCTGAATCGTATCGACGACTCAGAATCATCGCCTGACAGCCCAATTGCTCTCAAGACGTGCGATAGTTCCGGCGTGCCGGTTGTGCAGGCTGATCCCGAGGATGCGGCCAATCGCGGTTGAAAAGCATTGAGCATCTCGCCTGCCGAGTACCCCCGAAAGCAGATATTCGCATTGCCCGGATGACGGGAACTGCTTGACGGTCCGTTTATGTGGAAATCCGGGTTCAGGCGGAGGACCTTTCGCGCGAAATTATCACGACGTTCACGCAGCAAGTTTCTTGCGCCAGTGGAGTCGGCCTCGCAAATCAATTCGGCGGCTGCCCCCATCCCGACGCACAAAGCAACCGGAACCGTGCCGGAGCGAAGTCCATTCTGCTGTCCACCGCCATAAATGAGCGGTTCGATCTGATCGTGAAGATCGCGGCGGATATAAAGCGCCCCGATG